>NZ_JBNUPK010000001.1:0-398763 GCF_050409465.1 Facklamia sp. P12950 | reverse complement strand
TTTCAATTCAGAAGCCTATTTTTAGACATAAAAGTACCCCCAAAAGTTAGTTTTTTACTCGAACTTTTGGGGTCAACTCATAAGAATAGTTTTGAGTTAGTTTTTAATTTGTAGAACAAACTCCATACTTTTTAATAAAGTAGTAAAGAGCTCCAATTCTTCCAGCTTCATTACTATACTTTGCAGCTAGGATAGCTTTAGGCAGAAAAATATTATTTTCAATTTTTGCAGCCAATTTTTCTAAAATAATTGGTAACAATATTTTATGTTGATTCATAATACCGCCTCCTAAAATAATGTACTCTGGATTTATCAAATAAATAATTGGAAGTAATCCTTCTGAAAAGTTTTCAGCAAACCAGTTAATTGTTTCGATTGCGGCTGGATGATTAGTTTTATAGGCTTCAAAAATTATTTTTCCATTAGTATTACTTTCTCCAGTGAGCTGTTCAAAGTATTTGCACATAGCAGTCGTCGATGCTACATCTTGAAATCTTTTACCATTAACAGGTAAGTAACCAACTTCGCCGGCAGAAAAACCTTCTCCATGATACAATTGACCATTAAGGATTAAAGCCCCGCCAACACCCGTGCCAATAGTCAAACAAACTAATGAACTATTGCGTGCAAAAGCTCCAATTGAAAATTCAGCAAAAGCTGCCGCATTGACATCATTTAGAACAACACAAGGTAAATCAAAGTGATGGTTAATGGCTTGCTTAAAATCAGTTCCTACATAGTCAGGAATTGTATAACCTGCATAAACTATCTTTCCTTGTTCAGGATCGACTACCCCTGCTGAAGAAATAGCAACACCCTTTAACTTTTTGTTGATTTGCTTAAGACTTTTAATCGTTTCACCAACTAAATTTAAAACATATTCCATAATATGATTTGATTTTTTTAAGGAATCTATCGGTGTTTCCTCTTCTTTAAAATAATTAAAAGAATGCCCCTTCTCATCATAAACATCACTTTTTATCGTTGTACCGCCAATATCAATCGCTAGTATATGCATTTTTTCACTTCCTCTTATACAAAATTACAGTGATAGAAATAATATATCTTATTCTATTTTTAGAGTAGTCATCATTTAATGGCCTTATTACTAATTATTCATTTTTCACCTTACCTACCACCTTAAAAATAGGGAAAAGACGCTTAGCCCTTTCCCTACTTAAAATGTTACACAGTTCATATTTCCCCTTAAAAACAGCTTTTTTAATTGTTTCTATCTGGTCAACAATTTTGAACATCTTCACGATCAAAAACTAAGATTTGTCCAGGCTGAATGATTCATTCCGATAATGGTTGAGCGTGAGGTTTTTGCCAGCCATCCTTTTCTACATAATCTTTTCATTGAACATTTCCATTAAAGTTATGCCAAATTTTTTCCTGACCTTTAATAGGAACAAATACATCAAAATAGCTAGGATAACTTTGCCAAACTCTATGGTCATCTGTCGTAATCTCCTATTCTAAGATATTAAAATAAAAGTCATCGGAAATCATATGGGGCCAAGCTGGCAATCACTTAAGTCATTATTTTCTTTTAAAAGTTAATGACTCTTAGTATAGCTTCTCGCTTGATTTGATCTATTTGATTTAAATCATAAAGTTTCATTAATGTCTTACCAACCAGTCATTATTCGCTTTAATCTCAGAAATATCATAGACAGTGGTGAATTTTGGAGCAGTCGATGTCTCATCTTTAACCATTATCGATACAAGATAACCGACAATTAAAGATACGCCTATTGAAATAAGCGAATAAACCCAAATGCTTACCTTTTCTGCAGGAAGACCGTATTTAATGAAAATCATTACTAAACTTGAAACAATTAGTGCAGCATAAGCACCAATTTTGTTAGCTTTTTTAGAGAATACCCCTAGCATAAAGACTCCACCTAGAACCCCTAAAACGAGTCCCATGAATCCATTAAACCATTCATAGGCTGATTTAATATCAGAGTGTGCAAGAATAATTGAGATAATAATGGAGAAAATTCCAACGCCTAAAGAAATCCAACGCGCAATTTGAGTTCGTTTGGCGTCATCTAAATTCTTAGAAATCACCTCTTGTATGTCCAATGTCCATGAGGTAGCGACAGAGTTCAAACCTGTCGATAGAGTTGATTGACTGGCAGCAAAAATAGCTGCTAAAAGAACACCGGTAATACCAACTGGTAAACGATAGGCTATATAGTAAGTAAACACTTGATCTTGAGCTACTAAAGCGCCAGGATCACTCGGATTTTGTAATTGATAATAAGCGAATAATCCCGTCCCAATAAGATAAAACATAGTCGCAATAAAAATAGATAAGACACCATTGGTAAACATCATTTTATTCAATTTTTTAATATCTTGAGTGGTAGTGAACCGTTGCACGATATCCTGACTTGAAATATAAGATGACAGTGTATTAAAGCCAGCGCCAACAACTAGTAAAAAGATAGAAGATTTTAAAAGGTTCGGATCAAAAATCGGTTCGTGAGGGGCAATAAATTTGTCTTTAGCTAACAAATTCATGATTGGTTGGAAACCGCCGTCTAAGTCCTTGACTAAAAAGCCTAGAGTCACAGCAACACCTACTAACAAAACAGATCCTTGAATAAAATCGGTCCATAAAACTGATTTAATCCCACCAGTATAAGAATAAATAATCGCAATTACACCCATTACCACAATTAGCCAATTGACTGAGATTCCAGTTAATGTGGCTAAAGCAGCAGAGGGTAGATACATAATAATAGACATACGACCAATTTGATAGATAATGAACAAAATAGCACCGATTGCTCGCAAAAGTCTAGAGTTAAACCGTTGCTCTAAATAATCATAAGCAGTATCAATATCCATTCTGGCATAAATAGGCAGGAAAAATTTTATAGCAAAAGGAATTGCAATAATCATCCCTAATTGCGCAAACCACAATAACCAAGTTCCCTTATAGGAGTTACCTGCTAAAGTCATGAAAGAAATCGGACTTAACAAGGTTGCGAAAATAGAAACCGAAGTTACATACCAAGGGATTGAGCCATCTCCTTTGAAAAACTCTTTACCAATCATATCTTTCTTAGAAAACAGTAATCCAGCAAACAAAACAGCTACTAAATAAATAACTAAAATAATAAAATCGATTGTTGTAAAGCCTTCTTGTGCCATAGTTAAACTCCTTTTCAATTTCACATGCTTAGTGAAGCATAACGCTATATAAAATATTCTTTAATTACCTAAGTCTTTTTAATTAATTATAAATAATTTTTAAAAATTCGTTCTGCTTCTTCTTTTTGGTCGGCTGTCATCGAAGCCATCGGTTTACGACTTAAAAACTCCCCTTTATTCGCACCCTGTAATTGTAAAATACTTTTAAGAGTTGGATATAAACCGTTTGCTAGCACTGCTTCAATTAAATCATTACTCTCATTTTGTAGCTTAAGTGCTTTCTCATGGTTGCCCTCATTGACAGCTTCTAAAATGCCACGAGCTCGCAAACCATTTACGTTATATGTCGATCCGATTGCTCCATCAACATGATAGATAGCAGCTGGATAAAGCATCTCATCAAAACCTGAATAGATTAGTACATCTGGAAACGCTTTACGTAATCGTTCTAATAAGAAAAAGTCTGCAGCAGTAAACTTAACACCAACAATATTGTCTAATTCAAATAATTCCTTAAATTCTGCCATCCCCATATTAATACCTGTAAGAACTGGGATTGAATAAATAATTAAGTCATTATCAACAGCTTCTGTAATATCTTTATAATATTGTTTAACCTCAGCGAATGAAAACTTATAATAAAAAGGAGTTACTGCTGAAATTGCGTCATAATCCAAATCTGTCGCAAATTTACCGAGTTCAATTGCTTCATAAACATTGGGACCACCAACTTGTGCAATGAGTTTCACTTGGTCTTTCACTTCATCTTTAACAATTTCAAAAATTTGTTTTTTAATGGCCATATCTAATAAGAAATTTTCACCAGTTGAGCCTCCTACATATAGCCCTGCTACCTTCATATTATCAATATTATGACGGACTACTTGACGTAGCCCTGCTTCGTTAACTTTGCCCTTTGAATCAAAGGGTACCAAGAGGGCTGAGATAATACCTTTGATTTCTCTAGCTGTTTTTTTTGTCATTTTATTTCCCCCTATTAATCTATTGGTTATGAATAGCTTCGACAAATTTTTTTGTAATTAATTGAGGTCTAGTGATAGCTGAACCAACTACTACACTATATACCCCAAGCTCTAAAACGTGTCTTACTTTTTCAGGAGTATCAATATTACCTTCAGCAATAATTGGTTTGTTGATTGTTTCAACCGCTTGACGGATGAGTTGAAAATCATTGCTTTCTATCTTATCTTTCTTACTTTGTTGAGTATAACCTACCAAGGTTGTACCAATATAATCAAAACCAATTTGTTCAGCCATTTTCATTTCTTCTAAGGTTGAACAATCAGCCATCAGCTTTTGTTGGGGATACTTTTCTTTAATCTTTACCATTAAATCACTTAATGATTCTCCGTATGGCCTCGTAGATGCAGTTGCATCAATTGCTATGATTTCCGGCTTTGCTTGCATTAACTCATCCACTTCAGTCATCGTAGGTGTAATAAAAGCATCAGCCCCATCATAAACCCGTTTAATAATGCCAATAATTGGCAAATCGACTTGTTCTTTGATTGCTTTAATATCTTCAACTGAATTCGAACGAATACCTTTAGCTCCACCTTCTTTAGCAGCTAAGGCCATTCGTGACATGATAAAAGAACTGTGCAAAGGTTCATCTTCTAAAGCTTGACAAGAAACAATTAATTCCCCTTTTATTCCTTCAATCATTCAATAACCTCCTTTATCAAAGCGCTTTCTAATTTAAAATTATACACATCACTTTGTAGCATTTCAATATTTTATGAAAAGACAGTGAGTTTTCTGAAAACAAAAACTTTTATTATACTTATTTAAAAAGATTTTAATTGATTATTTATCATAAAAGTAGCTTACTTACGTTCTCTAAAAGGGATTGGTTCAAAACGAAAATTAATATTGCTTTATAGTAATAAGAAAACCCATCTTTGAATTCTCAAAGATAGGTTTTTATGAACCGTTATTCTTTTATTCTTCATCCATTTGTAAGACAGCCATGAAAGCTTCTTGTGGAATTTCAACGTTACCGACTGATTTCATCCGCTTTTTACCTTCTTTTTGTTTTTCTAATAACTTCTTACGACGGGAGACATCCCCACCATATAATTTAGCTGTAACATCTTTTCGATAAGCCTTAATGGTTGTTCGTGCGATGATCTTATGTCCAATAGCTGCTTGGACAGGTACTTCAAACATTTGACGTGGGATAATCCCTTTTAGTTTTTCAACTAAAGCACGACCGCGATTATAGGCAAAATCTTTATGCACTATAATCGAGAAGGCATCAATGACATCAGAATTAAGTAAAACTTCTAATTTTACTAGATTAGACTCTTTATAGCCAATTAATTCGTAATCTAAGGAAGCATAGCCTTTGGTTGATGATTTCAACTTATCGAAGAAATCATACACAATTTCAGCCATTGGTAGTTCATAAATTACATTTACCCGGAAATCATCCAGATAATCCATCGTAATAAAGTTACCACGCTTGCGTTGAGATAGTTCCATTACAGCGCCCACATAATCATTTGGTACCATAATAGTCGCTTTTACATAAGGTTCAAAAATCTTATCAATCTCTGTTGGATCTGGCATTTCAGATGGGTTGTCAATCAAAAGCTCTTCCCCATCCGTCTTTTCAACACGGTAAATAACTGACGGAGCAGTGGTAATTAAATCAATATCAAATTCACGCTCAAGTCTTTCTTGAATAACATCCATATGCAGTAAACCTAAAAAGCCTGTTCGGAAACCAAAGCCTAGGGCTTGCGATGTTTCTGGTTCAAAGTGTAAAGAAGCATCATTTAATTGTAACTTTTCAAGTGCTTCCCGCAAGTCATTATAATCGGCCGAGTCAACCGGATAGAGACCGGCAAAAACCATTGGATTTAATTTGCGGTAACCATCCAAGGCCTCCTCAGCTGGATTATCCGCTAGGGTTATAGTATCTCCTACACGAGTATCTTGAATGGTCTTTATACCTGCGGTTAGATAGCCAACATCTCCTACCATCAAGAAGTCTCTTTTGAGAGGACTCGGTGAGAAAATTCCAACATCAATCACTTCAAACTCTTTACCATTACTCATTAGACGGATGGTGTCACCTGGTTTGACCATACCATTCATCACTCGAATATTTAAAACAACCCCACGATAAGCATCATAAGCAGAGTCAAAAATAAGAGCTTGTAAGGGGTCTTCTATATCTCCCATTGGTGCAGGAACTTTCTCAACTATTTGCTCTAAAATCTCATCAATACCGATGCCTGACTTGGCAGAAGCAAAAACCGCTTCTGAGGCATCGATGCCGATAATATCTTCAATTTCTTTTTGAACCCTTTCAGGATCGGCTGAAGGCAGATCGATTTTATTAATAACAGGCAATATTTCTAAATCATTATCCACTGCTAAATACACATTAGCCAAGGTTTGGGCTTCAATTCCTTGTGCTGCATCGACTACTAGAATGGCTCCTTCACAAGCAGCCAAAGATCTTGAAACCTCATAAGTAAAATCGACGTGACCAGGGGTATCGATTAAATGGAAAATATAATCAATGCCATCTTTAGCCCGATAAGTCAGTTCCACTGCATTCAATTTAATGGTAATTCCTCGTTCTCTTTCCAAGTCCATGGAATCTAACAATTGCTCTTGCATATCACGATCAGCCACTGTATGTGTTTGTTGTAAAATACGATCAGCTAGTGTGGATTTACCATGGTCAATATGCGCAATTATCGAAAAATTACGGATTCTTTCTTGTCTATTCTTCATTTCTTCTATATTCACTTGACTTCACTTCCTTTTCAAGCCTCTTATCAATAGCTAAGGTCTATCTTATCAAAAATGAGTGATTTTGAATAGTTTTCTTTCACTATGGTATTTTAATAAATGAACTACTCAATAAAATCTTTATTTATTCTTTAAAATTTCCTATCTAGAAGCTAATCAATCTTATTTTGATTCCAATTGATTTAAAACTTTTCTAAGCAAGTAAAAAGCATCAGAGCATATTGAATACCCTGATGCTAGCCTATTTTTATTCACCATGAAAAATATCACGCATCTTATTAAAGAAGCCACCTTCTTGCTCTTTAACATTAGCACCCATTTCTTTAGCTAACTGTTTAAATAATTCATGCTGTTTGTCAGTCAGTTTAGAAGGAGTAACGACTTTAACCGTTACTTGTTGATCTCCCGTATAACCTGAGCGAACACTCGGTGCTCCTTTGCCTTTTAAGCGGAAAGTGGTCCCTGTTTGTGTGCCAGCTGGAACCTTTAACTTCACCTTACCATGTACCGTTGGAACTTGGATTTCATCACCCAAGGCCGCTTGAGAGAAAGTGATGGGTAGCGTGTAATAGATTTCCGTACCATCTCGTTTAAATTCCTTACTTGGTTCAACATGGAAAACTACATAAAGGTCTCCATAAGGTCCACCATTTGAACCCGCCTCACCTTGTCCTGAAAGGCGAATTTGATTACCTTCTTCAACACCTGCTGGCACAGTCACTTTAACAGAATGACTAACGGATTCTATACCAGAACCATGACAAGTGGTACATTTTTCTTTAATTTCTTTACCTGTCCCACCGCAGACATCACATGTGGTTTGCGTCATCACACGACCAAAAGGAGAGTTTCGTTCTACCTGAATAGTCCCCGTGCCATGACACTTGTGGCAAGTAACGGGCTCAGTGCCTTCCTTGGCACCTGTTCCGTGACAGGTATGACATTCCTCATTACGATTATATTTTATGGTCGTTTCTTTACCAAAAATAGCTTCTTCAAAGGTTAAATTAATACGATATTGTAGGTCATTACCCTTACGAGGAGCATTGGCTCTTCGTCCTCCTCCAGCAGATCCACCAAAGAAAGTATCAAAGATATCTTCAAAGCCAAAGCCTGCACCACCAGAGAAGCCACCAAAACCACCACCGCCAAAGCCGGCTCCAAAGTTAGGATCCGTTGAAGCATGGCCGTATTGATCATAAGCAGCCCGCTTTTGACTATCACTTAGGACCTCATAAGCTTCTGCAACTTCTTTAAACTTTTCGTCAGCTCCTGCATCTTTATTAATATCCGGATGGTATTTTTTGGACAGTTTACGATAAGCCTTTTTAATGTCAGCATCACTGGCATCGCGAGATACACCTAAGACATCATAATAGTCTCTTTTATTTGCCATTTTGTCCCTCCTTACACATTTTAATTCTCCTGATAAAAGACAAGAGTCGAGGACTTAGCCTAGACTCTTGCTAAAGTATGTCTTAATTACTCGTCGACTTCTTCAAAGTCAGCATCGACAATATTATCATCAGAAGATGATTGAGCATCAGAGGCATCTGTTTGATTTTCTTGAGCAGCTTGAGCTTGTTGAGCAGCTTGCTCGTAAAGTTTAACGGATAGATTTTGAATCACTTCATTTAATGCATCACGTTTTGTTTTCATTTCTTCTAAATCATTTGCTTCAACAGCTGCTTTCAATTCATCACGAGCTGTTTCTGCTTTAGTCAATTCATCTTCAGAAATGTTATCATTATCTTTCAATTCATCGATAGTCTTATTAGTTGTAAAGATCATTTGATCGACTTCGTTGCGTAAATCAGCTTCTTCACGACGTTTCTTATCGGATTCAGCATTTGCCTCAGCATCTTTAACCATACGTTCGATTTCTTCATCGGATAAACCTGAAGAAGATTTTATAGTAATCGTTTGTTCTTTTTGAGTACCTAAATCTTTGGCTGAAACGTTCACAATACCGTTTTTATCAATATCAAAGGTAACTTCAATTTGTGGAATGCCACGAGGTGCTGCTGGAATATCAGTTAATTGGAAACGACCTAAAGTCTTATTATCTGCTGCCATTTCACGCTCACCTTGTAAAACGTGAACATCTACTGCTGGTTGATTGTCAGCTGCTGTAGAGAAGACTTGTGATTTAGAAGTTGGGATAGTAGTGTTACGGTCAATTAATTTAGTGAATACACCACCCATTGTTTCGATACCAAGTGATAATGGCGTAACATCTAATAGAACGATGTCTTTAACATCACCAGAGATAACGCCACCTTGGATAGCTGCACCCATAGCAACTACTTCGTCTGGGTTAACCGATTTGTTAGGATCTTTTCCAGTTTCTTTCTTAACGGCTTCTTGTACAGCAGGAATACGTGTCGATCCTCCTACCAAGATTACTTCGTCAATTTCAGATTTGCTTAAACCAGCATCTTTCAAGGCTTGACGAACTGGCCCTTTAGTTCTTTCTACTAAGTCATGCGTTAACTCATCAAATTTAGCACGAGTTAAAGTTGTTTCTAAGTGTAATGGCCCATCAGCTGTCGCTGTAATAAATGGTAAGCTGATTTGTGTAGAAGTCACACCAGAAAGATCTTTCTTAGCTTTTTCTGCAGCGTCTTTCAGGCGCTGTAAAGCCATTTTATCTTTAGAAAGGTCAATAGAGTTTTCTTTTTTAAATTCTTCAACTAAGAAGTCGATAACTTTATTATCAAAGTCATCTCCACCTAGTTTATTATCCCCTGCTGTAGATAATACATCAAATACGCCATCGCCTAATTCAAGGATTGAAACGTCAAAAGTTCCTCCCCCTAAGTCAAAGACTAGGACTTTTTCTTCAGCATCGGTTTTATCTAAACCATACGCTAAAGCTGCAGCGGTTGGCTCGTTAACAATACGTTCAACTTCTAAACCTGCAATACGTCCAGCATCTTTAGTTGCTTGACGCTGAGCATCGTTAAAATAAGCAGGAACAGTGATAACTGCTTTCTCAACCTTATCGCCTAAGTAATCTTCAGCAAATGATTTCAAGTGTTGTAAAATCATAGCTGAAATCTCTTGAGGTGTATAGCTCTTTCCACCCATTTCAGTCTTAAAGTTATCTTCTCCAATATGACGTTTGATGGAAGCTACTGTGTCAGGGTTTGTAACTGCTTGACGCTTAGCTACTTCACCCACTTGAATCTCATTATTTTTGAAAGCTACTACAGATGGAGTGGTACGGTTTCCTTCTGGGTTAGTAATAATCTTTGCTTCTCCACCTTCTAAAATGGAAACAGCAGAGTTTGTTGTACCTAAGTCAATACCTATAATTTTAGACATATAATCTACTCCTTTAAAAATTTATTTTGGTTAAAACTAAGTGCTTAATAATTAGGCGGACACAATTACCATGGCCGGGCGAATGATGCGATCATTAAGGATGTATCCTTTTTGTAGAACATTCACTACAATATCAGTGTCTTGTCCTTCAGCCGCTGGTTGGGTGGTTACCGCTTGATGATAATTTGGATCGAATGTTTCGTTTAAGGGATTGATCACTTCAATTTTTTCTTCTTTAAATGCTTGTAAGATTTGATCATACACCATTTGGATCCCTTTGTGGATTGCTTGACTCTCTTCTGAACTTGCTTTGATTTGCAAAGCGCGTTCAAGATTATCAATAGCATCTATTAATTTATTAGCTAAAGATTGAGATCGATATTTAGCAGCTTCTTGTCTTTCACGACTATTAGATCGTTGCATATTAGCAATTTCAGCCTGTAGACGTAAATTTCGATCCTCCAAATTCTGAATACTTTCTCTTAATTCATCTTCAATGGAAGAAACTTCCTCTACTGGTGCTACTTCAGTTTCTTCATTTACATCGTTTACATCATTTACATCATTATTCAGACTATCCTGATTTTTTTCTGCTGAACTTTCAATGACTTCATCTTCTACTAACTTTTCTTTTTCATCGTTAAGTTCTGCAGAAGATTGCTTGTCATTCCTCTTTTTATTTTCTTCTGTCACTTGATGACCTCCTTTATTGATTAAATTCTTTTAATATCTGCTCCATAAGGACAATCATGCGTGAATAATGCATCGTCGAAGGTCCTAAGATACTTAAAGACATTTTGCTTAAGTCTTGTGTGAAGGTTCCCGTCACTAAAGATAAATGACGCATCCCTTGCGGAGCAAACTCTTGTCCGAAAAGAACTTCGATTCCATCTTGACGTTGTTCAAAGAGATCAAATAATTCATTCGATCCATCAATCAAATTGAATAATTTTTTGTATTCATTGTTGGAATAACGCTGATCCAAACAATCAAAAAGATTATTCTTGCCAGAAACAAAATAACGTGTTCCTTTAACTTGTTGAATTGACTTCTCAACTAAAGGAGAAAAATCAATCGAAGTTGACAATTGTCTTTGCATAATCATCGGAATAGTTAATTTAGTCCGCTGATAAGCATCTTCTAATGTAATACCTCGCAATTCTGAATTAAGAATTGAACGCATTTGACGTAAATCATCATCCTCAACCGGATATAAGGTTTGGAACATTTTATTTTCCACATGTCCTTGATCCGATAATAAAATAGCCATTATTTGATGGTTACTTAAAAGCACTAACTTAAAGTCAGCCACTCGATGCTCTTCATTATTCTGTCCAAAAACCAAGCAAGGTAATCCAGTTAATGAGACCAATAAATCCGCAGCAATTTTCGCCATCTTAAAATTCTCTTGTCGGCGATTTAAGAAGATTTCGCTAACTGCTTTGAGATCTGCTTCATAGGATTGCTCCCATGAATCATTCTCAATTTTAGTGATCAGACGATCTACATAATAACGATAGCCTTCATAAGAAGGTATTCTACCACTTGATGTATGTGCCTTAACCAGAAAGCCGTTTTTTTCTAAAACAACCATCTCATTACGAACAGTTGCCGGACTTATATCAAGAAAACTCTCCTTGAGTAAAGTCTTTGACCCGATTGGTGCCTCTAAATTTGCATAAAGGCGAACAATTAATTCTAAGATTTGGTGTTGTCTGGCTGTTAATATGATCAATCACCTCACATTATTAGCACTTATTCATACCGAGTGCTAACTGTCTATATCTTACTATCCTCCATCACCTTTGTCAAGGGATTATGCCCATAAAATTAAAAAAATTAGCACTCTCAATTCTAAAGTGCTAATTATGTCTATCGATCCTTGATTATTTAAAGTACGCCCGTGTATGGTCTTGATCCTTTTCAAGTTGATTAATCAAACCTTCAATACCATCAAATTTAATCTCTCCACGCAAGTAATGATGCCACTTTATACGAACCTTTTCCCCATAAATCATGCGGTCAAAATCTAAAATATAAACTTCAATGGAGAGTTCTTTCACATCATCAAAGGTAATATTATATCCAATAGATGCCATGCCCATATACCATTGGCCTTGAACACAAATTTCGACAATATACACCCCTATACCAGGTGTTAACTGACCATAATCCATTGCCACATTCGCTGTCGGAAAACCTAGTTTTCTCCCTCTTTTTAATCCATTGATGACAAGTCCTCTGGTTTCATAAATGTAACCTAATTCTTGATTAGCTAAATCAATATTACCATTTGATAGCTGGTATTGAATTTCACTTGAAGAAATCTTATGGTCACCGATTGTCTTTTTAGGAATTTCGCTAATTTTAAAGCGTCCTTGACTATGGTCAACCAGAGTTTGCATATTAGCTATCTCTTTCAGACCGTATGTATAGTCAAAACCTGCCACCACATGAACGGCATTCAAATTAACCATGTAGTTGTCCACGAACTCTTGTGGACTCTGAGCTCCCATGGCTGAAGTGAACTCAGCAATATATAAAATATCTACTCCATTAACCTCCATCAGTTCTATTTTACGAGGGTTATCACTTAAATAAAAGTAGTGATTCGGATGGATCTGTTGATAAACAAGACGAGGAGTATGGTTAAAAGTTAAGACGGCTAAAGGGACTTGATAATGATCTGCTAATTCGCGCCCCTTTTTGATAACTTCTTGATGGCCTAAATGAACACCATCAAAAAAGCCTAGAGCTAAAACGACTGGTTGGTCATATAGTTGTTCTTGATCGTAAGGATGTGCTAAATAAATTGTCTGCAAGGCTTAAACTCCTTCCATTGGAAACATCTTAATAGGTTTTATTAAATTCTCTTTGCTAGGATGTGGGCCGTAAATTGCTAACAAACGGTCTTGATAAAATAAGGCAGTTGGTTCAATAAGCCTGTCATTAAAATAATTAATGTCTAAAACTTTTCCATGTTTAATGTCTGTAAACTGTTCTGGATTTAGTTGGATTTTTGCATAGTCAGAAACTGCCGTTTCAATGGGGTGAACAGCTGTATTTAAGGAGTCTTTTTCTGCTAATTGCCTTAATTCATCTAAGCGATAACTATCCGCTCGACGATAACCCGCTGCTTGAGTTCGCACTAATTGGGACATGTGGCTAGGATATCCTAATAACTTACCGCAATCTACCGCTAAGGTTCTGACATAGGTCCCTTTACTGCACTTTACTTCAAAGGAGAAAGTTTGCCTTTTTTCACTGGTGTGATATTGTGACGGAGCTAAACGCTTGAAGTAGTCGATAGATACTTGACGTTCAGGCCTTTCTACTTCAATACCTGCTCGGGCATATTCATAGAGTCTTTTCCCTTTGACCTTGACCGCCGAGTAATAAGGAGGAATCTGGCTGATTTTGCCTGTTAATGAAGCCATAGCTTGATCAATAACTTGATCATCAACGGCTTGTTCTACTAATTTCTTTGCAATAACTTGTCCCTGGGCATCTTCCGTATCGGTGGCTTGACCTAAAGTGACTTCTCCTTGATAGATCTTTTTGCTATCCATTAGTATTTCAACTAACTTGGTTGCCTGTCCTAAACAGACAACTAAAACGCCCTCAACTTCAGGATCCAAGGTCCCACAATGGCCTACACGCTTCATTTGAAAAATCTTACGCATTTTAAATACTACATCATGACTCGTCATGCCCTTTTCTTTCCAAACAGCGACAATTCCGTTCATTCAAGCCAACCCCTTTATTAATAACAATTATGATTATACTTTAATTGGCACTTGCTTCCAAGCAAGATTCTTAATTCTACAAGAATAAAAGAGCTGTTTTACCGCCTCTCATTTAATGAGAGCAGTAAAAAAACAGCTCTTGATTTGTGAAAACTTAAGATTATTGCTCCGTCTGAACTGAGCTTGCTTCATCAAAAGATTCAGATTCATGCAATTGATTTAATAATGAATCGATTCGACTACCATAGTCTACTGATTGGTCTCTTTCAAATTTAACTTCGGGAACCTTATAAAGACTTAAACGACTTCCAAGTTCCGAGCGAACTTTACCTGTTATTGCTTTCAAACCATCACTTGTTTTTTGTCTTTCTCCGGCTTTATCACTTAAAGTAGAATAAAAAATTGTAGCATTTTGTAAGTCGCCTGTAAGCTCTACATCAGTAATAGTAACCCCTTCAACACGAGGGTCTTTAATCTCTTTTAGAAGAATATCATTAACTTCTCGCATTATTTCTTGACGAACACGTCCTATACGATATTTAACCATTTCATACTCCTTTATTTACGTTCAACTTCGACCATGCGATAGGCTTCAATAATATCATCGACTTTGATATCATTATAGCCTTCAATCATAATTCCACATTCTAATCCTTTGTTTACTTCTTTAGCATCATCTTTAAAACGTTTCAAACTGGCTAGATCTCCTTCGTAAATAACGATGTTATCACGTATCAAGCGTACCTTGCTCGTGCGTTGAATGAAGCCATCTAAAACAAATGAACCAGCGATGGTGCCTAATTTAGAAACAGAATAGGTTTCACGTACTACTGCTTGCCCTGTTACTTCCTCAACATACTCAGGGTCCAGCATTCCTTTCATAGCTGTTTCAATTTCATCAATTACATTGTAAATAATATTATGGAGACGAATATCTACTTGCTCTTCTTCTGCTTGTTGTTTTGCTTGAGGAGTTGGTCGAACATTAAATCCTACCACAATTGCTGATGAGGCATTAGCTAAAGTAATATCAGCCTCATTAATTGCTCCTACCGCCTGATGGACAATATTAACTTTTACTCCCTCCACATCTATTTTCATCAATGAAGCAGCTAATGCTTCTACTGAACCTTGTACATCTGCTTTTAGGATTACGTTAACTGATCTTAACTCACCTTCTTGTAAGGTTTCGAAAAGATTATCCAAAGTAACTTTCTTCTTAAGGTCTCTTTGTTGTTCTTGAGCCTTCTGAGCTCTTTCTTCTCCAACTTGACGAGCTGTTTTTTCATCTTCAAAGACCACAAACTGGTCTCCTGCTTGAGGAGCATCATTCAAGCCTGTAATTTCCACCGGCATGGATGGACCAGCTGAGCGAATACGACGCCCTTGATCATTGACCATTGTTCTTACTCTACCATAGGTGTTACCCACAACAATTGGGTCCCCTATATGTAGGGTACCATGTTGAACTAATAAAGTCGCAGTGGCACCGGTAGCTTTATCTAAGCGCGCTTCAATGACTGAACCTAAAGCTAAACGGTCTGGGTTAGCTTTTAATTCTTGAACTTCTGAAACCAGAAGAATCATCTCTAATAACTCATCCAAATTAGTCCCGTATTTAGCTGAAATATTAACAAAGATATGTTCGCCACCCCAGTCCTCAGAAATAATACCATGTTCAGATAATTCGGTCATTACCTTATCTGGATTGGCTTCAGGTTTATCAATTTTGTTAATCGCTACAATTATCGGTACATCTGCAGCTTTGGCATGATTAATCGCTTCAACCGTTTGAGGCATCACGCCATCATCTGCTGCAACAACAATAATTGTAATATCAGTCACATCTGCACCACGTGCACGCATGGTTGTAAAGGCAGCATGTCCTGGCGTATCAAGAAAAGTGATTGGCTTATCATTTAAAACAATTTGATAGGCACCAATATGTTGAGTAATTCCACCAGCTTCTCCTTCAGTCACTCTCGAATGGCGGAAGGAGTCCAAGAGACTGGTTTTTCCGTGGTCAACGTGACCCATAATTGTAACAACTGGTGGACGAATGCTTTGATTATCATCAGCAGCAGCTTCTTCAAAATAATGATCTAAGTCTGAAACTTCAACAACAACTTTTTCAATAGGTTCAACGCCATATTCTAAACAGATAATTTCAATCACTTCTTTAGAAAGTGCCTGGTTTTGATTGACCATTACCCCTTGTAGCAATAGTTTTTTAATAATTTCAGTTGCATCTCGGTGGAAGCCTTTAGCAATATCTTGTACATTCATTCCTTCAGTATAGTAGAACGCTTCTGGAAGGTCTTTATGCTTACGAGCTGTTAAGCCTTTAGACTCTTTTTGATAGTTACTATTTTGCTTACCACGACGGCCACGACGGCGATCGCCACGACTTCTTTTGGATCCACCAGTGGATTTATTTGAAGAATTACTTTGATTGCTTTGATTTGCTTTTTGACCCTCTACAGCTTGTTTACTATCAGTTGATTTCTTTTGCTTAGAAGCTGCCTTTTCATTAGGATTTTTAGACTTAGTGTTAGGGTTTGTATTATGACCTTGTGCTTGAGAATCTTTTTGAGAAGAAGGCTTTTTAGAAGCTTTCGACTTGTCTTCATCCTTGCGCTGCTTGGCATCTTTGTGTTGATTGTTTTTTTGATTTGATTCTTTAGTAGCTTCCGTCTTCTTAACATCCTTTTTGGTTTGTTTACCACTAGTCTTCTTATTTTGTAAAGCTTTCTTTAATTGTTCTTGTTGTTCTTGCGTTACCGAGGACATATGGCTATTAAATTCAAAACCATTATTTTCAGCAAGCACTAAGACTTCTTTTGAAGTCATATTGTTTTGTTTAGCAAATTCATATATACGAATAGTACTCATACAAACACCTTCCTATCTTGTATTATTGATTATTCATTGTATTTTCTCCTGTCACATAAGATAAAAATTTTTCAGCCATTCCTCGATCGGTTATGCCGCAAATTGTGCGTGATTTGCCGATTGCATGGCTGATTTGATATTTTGTAAAACGATGATTAATGGCTATTTTTTTTTCACTAGCCAAACGATGGTAGCGATCACTAGTGGAATCACTGGCATCAATCGCTAAAATCAAAAGTTTAACTTTTTTGTTCTTTGTGGCTTTAGTGACTAAATCGTCACCGGAAATTAACTTAGAGGCTCTTTGAGCCAAACCTAATAAATTGAGTTGTTTTTCTTCTGGGCTCATAGTAGTTCTTTTCGCGCCTTTTGGTGGTCTAGAAAGCGATAAAGTTCTTGATAAAACTCTTTATCAATCTCCATTTCAAATGTTCGATTAAAAACTTTTTTCTTTTCCGCTTGTATGGCTAACTCTGGATCCAAGGAGATATAGGCTCCTCGTCCATTCTTTTTACCAGTTGGGTCTATTTCAATGGTACCTTCTGGGGTTCTCACAATACGGATTAAATCTTTTTTGGGATGAGATTCACCAGTAACAACACATTTGCGCATGGGAACTTTTCTTTTTTTCGCTTGGCTCATTTCCATCCTCCTTTGATGTTAATAAATTAAGTGCTTATTCTTGCTCTGATTCTTCAGTTTCTTCAAATGCTTGCTCCAGCTCTTCATCAAGTGATTCCTCTGCCGATTCACGATATTCTAAATCAGCTTCTGCTGGATCGTCATCTAACTGGCTGGAAGTCTCTTGAAGCATTTCTTCAAGATTATCTAAATCCTCTGTAAGATTTAATTCTTCTTGTCCAGTTGATTCAACTGCTTTTTGTTCAATTAAATATTCTTGATAGCTAGTCTCAGACTTAATATCAATCTTATAACCAGTTAAACGAGCTGCTAAACGAGCGTTTTGTCCTTTTTTACCGATGGCTAAGGATAACTGATAATCTGGTACCACAACAATACAAGAATGATTATCTTCATCAAACACAACATTAATCACTTCTGCTGGATTCATAGCATTTTTTATGAAGGTAGAGGGGTCTTCATCCCATTGAATGATATCCATATTCTCACCATTTAATTCATTGACAATACTTTGAACTCGAGATCCTCTCGGACCAACACAAGTTCCAACTGGATCAATATTAGAATCACGCGAAGAAACTGCAACTTTCGAACGGTCGCCCGCTTCACGAGCAATTGAGATTATTTCCACAACACCTTCGTAGATTTCCGGAACTTCTTGCTCAAATAATCTTTTAAGGAAATCAGCATGTGAGCGTGAAACAACAATCTGTGGCCCCTTACTAGTTTTATCTACCTTGACTACGTATACTTTTACCCGTTCATCCATTTGAAATTGCTCAGTTGGAATCTGTTCACTAGCCGGCATTATGGCTTCAACTTTACCTAAGTTCACATAAACATTGCGAGCATCTGAACGTTCGATGATTCCTGTTAAAATTTCATCTTGATGCACAATAAATTCATCATAAATAATATCTCTTTCAGCCTCACGTATTCTTTGCATAACGACATGTTTAGCGGTTTGAGTAGCAATTCTTCCGAAATCTTTAGGAGTCACTTCAAATTTAATCTTGTCTCCTATTTCATAGGCACGATTAATCTTCAAAGCTTCTTCTAGAGAAATTTCTAAAGTAGAATCATAATTGATATCCACAACTTCCTTAACTGAATAAACTTTAATATCACCGGTTTCTTCGTTAAAAATAACTTCCACATTTTGTGCTTGATCATAATTTTTTTTGTAGGCCAAAATCAAAGCAGACTCTAAAGCTTCTTTAATAACTTCAGGCTTTATCCCTTTTTCTGCTTCAAGAACCTTCATGGCATTTACTAATTCTTTGCTCACACTTAACTCTCCTATCTCATCTTGCTAAAACTTAACAGCAAGTCTTGCCTTAGCGACACCCTTCTTATTAATTTCAAGTTCTTTAGTGACTGTTTTAATTGGAACCTTCAATAGATAATAATCCTCCGTCACATCTAAAAGAACGCCCTCATGTTGTTTTTCACCGTATTGAGGGGCATAGTAATCAAAGTGGACATATTCACCAATGGCTGACCGAATTTGCTCTTCATTTTTCAAAGGTCTTTCAGCTCCTGGTGAGGAAACTTCTAAAAAGTAAGCTTCCGGAAAAGGATCTGGTTGCATAGTGTCTAAAACTTCAGAAATTTTTTCTGAAATTAAAGCACAATGATCTAAATCAATGCCCCCTTCCTTATCAGCATAGATACGGAGAAACCAATGCTTTCCTTCTTTTAGATATTCAATATCAATAAGTTGACAATCTAAGGATGCGATAATTGGCTCCACTAGCGGCTGAACTTTGTCTATCACAATACTCATCAATTCACCTCTTCATTTTTATTTTGGTTGAATAATAAAAGAGCGAGCGTTTCCGCCCACTCCTCCTCGAATAATTTGCTAAATAGAGTATATCATATTATCTATTCATCAACAAGTTAGAAGAGTGACAGCTGGTCTTCATCTGGTAAATCAGCTAAAACACCATTCTCTTCTAAATATTCCATAATTGTTTTTGAAACTTTACCACGTTTTTGTAAGTCTTCTTTAGAAATAAAGGCTGCTTGCTCTCTAGCTTCTACAATCGATTTAGCGGCCCCTATTCCCAAACCAGGAATTGTTCTAAAAGGAGGGATCAAACTCTCGCCATCGATAATAAATTTAGTGGCGTCTGATTTTTCCAAATTAATCATTTGGAAAGTTATCCCTCTTTCTAGCATTTCATTCGCTAGTTCTAAAACAGTTCGCAAGCTATTTTCTTTTACTGAAGCATCCATTCCCTTGGCCATAATTTCTCTTAAGCGATGTTTAACCATTTCCTTGCCTTGATGCATGGCAATGATATCAAAGTCTGATGCCCTTACCGAAAAGTAAGCCGCATAATAAAATTTAGGATAGTGAACTTTGAAGTATGCCACCCTCAGTGCCATCATGATGTATGCAGCCGCGTGAGCCTTAGGGAACATATACTTAATCTTCAGACAAGAGTCGATATACCATTCTGGAACATTATTCGCTCGCATTTCAGCTTGCCAGTCATCAGGAATTCCTCTTCCTTTACGAACATGTTCCATTATTTTAAAGGCTAAGGAATCTTCTAATCCATATTGCATCAGTGTCACCATGATATCGTCACGACAACCAATTACCTTAGCTAAGGGTACAATATTCTTTTGAATCAACTCCTCAGCATTGCCCAACCAGACATCCGTACCATGCGATAAACCAGAAATTTGTAACAACTCCGCAAAAGTTGACGGCTTGGTCTGAGTCAGCATCCCTCTGACAAAACTGGTCCCAAATTCTGGTACCCCTAAAGTACCTGTATCAGAAAAAATTTGCTCTTTTGTGACACCTAAGACTTCAGGACCTGAGAACAAAGACATCACATCAGGATCAGAGAATGGAATATCTTGAGGATCAATACCTGAAATATCCTGTAAGAAACGTATCATGGTCGGATCATCGTGTCCTAATATATCTAATTTCAGCACATTATCATGAATAGAATGGAAGTCAAAGTGAGTCGTGCGCCATTCTGAATGAATATCTTCGGCTGGAAATTGTATAGGCGTAAAGTCATAAACATCCATATACTCAGGAATAACGATAATCCCACCTGGGTGTTGGCCGGTTGTTCGTTTCACCCCTTCAATTCCTTTAGCCAAGCGCTCTTTTTCAGCTTGAGGCACTTGGGTCATGGTATTTTCAAGATAACCCTTCACATAACCAAAGGCCGTCTTTTGTGCAACGGTGGAGATAGTCCCCGCACGAAAGACATGGTCTTCTCCAAATAAAACTTTAGTATAAGCATGAGCTTGCGGTTGATATTCCCCAGAGAAGTTAAGATCAATATCGGGTACCTTATCCCCTTTAAAACCTAAGAATGTCTCAAACGGTATATCCTGTCCGTCTCGCTTTAAATCTTTACCACATGATGGACAGGCTTTAGGCGGTAGATCAAAACCTGATCCAACTGAGCCATCCTTAAAAAACTCGTTGTAATGACAATCCGGACAGTAATAATGTGGCACTAAAGGATTAACTTCGGTTATTCCAGTCATTGTCGCTACAAAACTAGAACCTACGGATCCCCTTGACCCAACTAGATAGCCGTCTTGATTGGATTTTAGAACCAGCTTTTGCGAAATTAAATAAATAACGGCAAATCCATTAGAGATAATCGAATGTAATTCTTTTTCCAATCTTTTTTCAATTAATTCTGGTAAAGGATTTCCATACATTTCGTAGGCCTTGCCATAGGCCAAATCACGAATTTTTTGATCAGAGCCTTCAATATTTGGTGTGAATAGTTTTGAGTGGATCACTTCAATGTCGTCTTCGACCCAATCGGCTATTTTATTCGAATTAGTTACCACTAATTCATAAGCCAAATCTTCTCCTAAGAAAGAAAACTCTTCTAGCATCTCATTAGTCGTTCTAAAATGGAGTGGTGGGAAATGGAGGTCGCGATTAGCATTGCGTTTTAAAGACTTGAGTAATATTTCACGGTAAATCGAATCCCGTTCTTCTAGGTAGTGAACATCTCCAGTAGCCACTAGTAACTTGTTATGTTCATTGGCTAGCTTAACCATTCCTTGCATGATCTTAAATAAATCTTCACGAGATCTAATCAAGGTTTCTTCAATCAGGGTGTCATAGACAGAAGGGGGTTGAATTTCTAAATAATCATAATATCCTACTAATTCACTAGCTTCTTGATAACCCTTCTGCATCAAGGTTGTAAAAACTTCTCCATTGGAGCAAGCGGAACCGACAAGTAAATTTTCTCGATACTGATTTAAGACAGACCGTGGTATTCTGGGTTCGCGATAAAAATACTCCACATTGGAAATAGAAATCAATTTAAAGAGATCTTTGAGACCTGCTTGATTTTTAGCAATTAAAGTAGCATGAAAAGGTCTTATCTGTTTATATGCATCACCTTTACCCATCTCTTTATTCAACAGATTATGGTGGGTCATTTGATATTGCTCATTGGCTTGTTCTAGTAACTTAAACAAGATATGACCCGTTGTTTCCGAGTCATAAATAGCTCGGTGGTGTTGTTCTAAAGTTACACCGTAACGCTTGGCAAGATTGTTCAATCGGTGTCCTTTTATATTAGGGTTTACCAACCTTGATAGGGCAAGTGTATCAATCACTGGTAAATTATTCATAGCTATGCCATGACGCACATAGGCTTGATTAATAAAGCCCATATCAAAGGAAGCATTATGTGCCACCAAAATGGTGTCTTGTGTAAATGCTAAAAATTTGTCTATTACTTCTTTTTCACTTGGTGCATCTTCTAGCATAGCATCGGTAATGCCTGTCAGTTCTGTTGTAAAGGATGAAAGTGGATGACCAGGATTAATAAAGGCCTCGAAAGTATCAATTACATTCCCCTTGTGCATCTTAACAGCAGCTAATTCAATCATACGATCATAGACAGAGGATAATCCGGTCGTTTCCACGTCAAAAACAACATAATTAGCTTCTGAAAGATCATGATCACTTTCATTATAAGCAATAGCTTCACCATCATTAACAATATTAGCTTCAATACCGTAAATCACTTTAATATCGTTTTCTTTACCCGCATAATAAGCTTCTGGGAAAGCTTGAGCACCAGCGTGGTCGGTAATAGCTATAGCTGAATGTCCCCATCGAGCCGCTGTTTTAATATAATCTGAAACACTATTGGTCGCATCCATTTGAGACATATTAGAATGTAAATGGAGCTCTACTCTTTTTTGACCTTCAAAGCTATCTTGACGTTTTTTAGGATTTAACTTACGAATCGAACGAGGCCTAAAATCTAGTTCACCAGAATAATTATCTGGGACCATATCCCCTTCCATTCTCAGCCAGTCTCCTACTTGAAACTGATGAATTTGCTCCTTAGTTAAGCGTCGTCCAGAAATTAATTTGACAGCCACAGAGGAAGTATAATCCGTCACTTTCATGATGGATAAAATTTCTCCCGATCGTAAATCACGGATATCATTGGCGAAGACATACCCTTCGATTACTTGTTTGTATTGATTTTCTGGCAAATCAATAATAGGAGTAGCTGTGATATTAGGGATGTCTTTTCCTACTGGCTTAATTTCACTAATATTGACTGATTGTTTCTGCTTTTCTTGTTTTTTCTCTTCATTTTCAATCGCTTCTAGTAGGTTTTGATGATCCAATTCTTCTAAACGCTGTTTAGTTGTTAAATGAGTGGCATCGCTTAAGGATTGATCAACATAGTAAATGATTTTTATTCCTTTAAAGCCTACTTGATCAAAGTGTCTTTTAATTATGTGATCGTATTTATTATCAAATGTATCTACTTGACTCTGACTCGCTAAACCTATTTCAAATAGTTTTGTACTTGCATCATAAGAAATGGAGGCATCTTGTAAACAAACTCTTAAAAAAGGTGTCTCATTCATAATAACAGTTTTTATTTTTTCCCAATAATCCTCAATTAACTGACGATTATCAGTTTCAGCCTTATCAAAGTGCCACCATATTTCGGTTTCTACTATTTGAGCAAAAGCCTGTCGCATAGTAGTTAGTAATAAGTAATAGAGGTCTGGGTGAATCCGCTGTGGGAATCTCAAATGAAAAATCCAGCGTTGGCTGTCTGCTAAAACTTCCACTTGCTCAATTTGACCTCCTGCTAATGCACTTAGAATGTCTGGATCTGTAATGTTTAGTTGCTCCAATAAAACATCGAATAAAGTTTTTTCTTTGCTCATATGAATCCTTTCTTTTTACTTGTGTCGCATTTAATTTTACAATGCATCACTTAAAAAAACCCGTAAAAGACAGGGATTTTGTTCCTAGAAAAATGCTCGCATAATGTCATTCCAAGTAACTGCAATCATCAAAATCAATACTAAAACAACCCCTACCATGGTAACTAAACCTTCTTTTTCTTGGCTGAGAGCTTTACCTCTAACTAATTCAATTAAGTTCAGGACAATTTTCCCTCCATCTAATGCCGGTATCGGTAATAAATTAACAATTCCTAGATTGGTGGATAAGGAGGCAAGAAAAGCAACCATATCGATCAAGCCTTCATTAGCAACCGTGCTAGTTGCCTGAGCCATTGCCACAGGTCCTCCTAACATATTTAAATCAAAACCACGTGAAAATAATGTAGCCAAGGCCGAAAGGACCATGATGAAAGTTCGATAGGTAGCTGTAAAACCAAAAAACAAACGATCTTTAAGCGATGTCGATTGACTGACGGTAATTCCTAACGAACCATATCCCAATTCATTCTCCTCCAATTGGAGTTCTTTTTTAATGACTTGGTCTTGTCTTTGAATTTCTAATCGTACTGTCTCTTTAGGGTATTGGGCAATTAAATCCACTAAGCCTTGCCAATCTTTGGTCTCTTCTTCATTAACTTTAGTGATTCGATCCCCAGCTTGCAAACCAGCTCCTGCAGCAGGACTGCCCTCAACCACTTGACCTATTTGATTGGTAGTGGTAGGAATTCCTGGAAGCATTAAACCGACTATCGCAAAAGCAACAATCGATAAGATAAAGTTATTAAGTGGCCCACCAAAATTAGTGAGAATCTTATGCCAAACTGGAACTGATTCATAACGCGTTGCTAAGGGGGCTACACGAATAATGGTTCCATCTTTTTCAATGATTTCTGCTTGAGGATGGACATGATAAGTTTTAAGAAATTCTTCCCCTTGTTCATAAACTTCAAGAGTCATCTCATTTACCAAATCGGCCTTATCTAATCGAACAGGTAGTTCATTGATATCACTAGTCTCACTAAGGTTAATTTTAATAACCTTATTTTGTTCATTGAAAGTTAAACCTAAAGATTGTCCCGGTTGAACTTCAGCTTCTTCATTTAAACCAGCTAAACGAACATAACCTCCCATTGGTAAAGCACGAATAGTGTAGGTTGTCCCATCTTCGGCTTGTTTTGAAAAGATTTTAGGTCCCATCCCTAGTGAAAATTCTCTCACTAAGATGCCTGCTTTTTTAGCCCAATATAAGTGCCCAAACTCATGAATAATCACAATAATCGAAAAGATAATTAAGAAAACTAAAACTGTTTTTAACATCGCTTACTCCATTTCTAATTAAACACCTAAAAAGTTATTCCATACAACAAACATGATGCTGGCAAATATTGTTGAATCAAAACGATCCAATACTCCCCCATGTCCTGGAAGTAATTTGCCCGAATCTTTCACACCAAAGTCTCTCTTATAGGCGGATTCTACTAAATCACCGAACTGACCAGCTATAGAGATAAGAATGGTTAAAAAGCCAAGATATTGTGGGTTTTTTATTTCAACAGTAAAAAAGAGACTGTAAATACTAGCGACTACAAAAGCGGTTGCTACGCCACCCAAAGCTCCTTCTACTGTTTTGTTAGGACTTATTCTGGGAGCCAGCTTATTCTTCCCATACTTTCTACCTATTAAATAAGCTCCAGTATCCGTTGACCAAATCACCAAAAGAACATATAGAATAGTCGTTAAACCAAGGTCTCTAATCATTATTAAATAACGAAAGCCAAAACCTATATAAAGCGAAGCAAAAATTAAAGTGGATGCATCTACAAAATTAAAACGTTGATAATTATAAACCGTCAAAATCAACAATAACATTCCTGCTAAATAAAAAATCATCAAGGGGTCTGCTTCAGAAAAAATAGGACCAAAATATTTCTCTGGTAAGAGGACCGAGGCTAAGGCTAAAGTTGATATTAAGCCTATTTCATTTAAATAATCGATTTTTTTCATCTCAGCCATTTCGTACAAGGCTATTGCACCCAACAACATTATACAATAGCTAAACCATTTCCCACCCAAGATGACAAATGGTAGATAAATAGAGATCCCAATAATTGCTGTAATGATTCTTTGTTTCATTTTGATCCCTACTCCTTTCTAACATTTAAGAGATTTTACCGAATCTTCTCTGTCTTTCACTATAAGCTGCAATCGCTTGATCAAAGTCTTCAGTTGAAAAATCAGGCCATAAGACCTTTGTAAAATAGAATTCACTATAAGCTAATTGCCATAATAAGAAATTGCTGAGTCTTAATTCACCAGAAGTTCGAATCATCAAGTCTGGATTTGAGTATGAAGCAAGATCTTGAGTCATTAGAGACTGATCAACTAATTCTTCGGTAATTTCTTCTGGCTTTATTTCATTTTTTAAAACTGCCTGACTAATACTTTGAATGGCTTGGACTATCTCTTGACGTCCACCATAATTTAAAGCAATGTTTAAAATCAATCCACTATTATCCTGCGTTTTTTCTACTGCTCGATCTAAGATTTTCTTAGTTTCTTCAGGTAAACGATTAGCATTACCAATATAGGTAACTTTAACATTATTTTCCATTAATTGAGGCATGAAGGATTCAAAAAAGTCTTTTGGCAAAGACATTAAGTAATCCACTTCATCCTTGGGACGCGCCCAATTCTCTGTAGAAAAAGCATAAACCGTTAATACCTTGATTTTAAGTTGGTGTGCACGAATGGTAATTTTTTTGATGGTCTCGACTCCCTTTTTATGCCCCATTACTCGAGGTAAAAAACGCTTTTTAGCCCAGCGACCGTTACCATCCATAATAATTGCAACATGGTTAGGGATCTTCATATTATCTAAATTCATGGTTGTTTCCTTTCAGTAGCATAAATACCTTTTAATTATAGCAGAAAGAAATTGTATATTAAAAGAAAACTAGAAGAAGTTGTTTAATCATAAAATTCTAGTCATTCATAATAAAAAATCAAGTCAAGACTTCTTGACTTGATTTTTGGTCGGTTTTTAGTTATTTCTGATTTCATCTTCTTTAACTGAAGTTAGGCGATCAATTTCCTTAGTCGCATTATCAGTTATTTGCTGAATATCCTTTTCATAACGTTTTAATTCATCTTCAGTAATTTCACTATCTTTTTCAAGTCGCTTAGCTTCATCCATTGCATCTCGACGAATATTTCTTACTGAAACTTTTGCATTTTCTTGTTCTTTACCGATTACTTTAACTAATTCTTCTCGTCTTTCTTTAGTCAATGCAGGTATCACAAGACGAATAACTTCACCGTCATTTGTAGGTGTAATTCCCACATCACTCATCATGATTGCACGCTCAATATCTTGAAGCGAACTCTTATCATAAGGTGAAATTACTAACATTCTTGCTTCAGGTGTATTAATTGAAGCTAACTGGTTTAATGCCGTAGGTGTTCCATAGTATTCAACCATGACACGGTCTAAAATACTAGCATTAGCAACTCCAGCGCGAATAGTTCCTAATTCACGTTGAAAAGCTTCAATTGATTTTTGCATTCGGCTTTCAGTATTTTTTAATATATTATCAGCAGCCATTTTCTTCCTCCTATATGATCCATAGTTATTTTATTATACCATATTTAAGCATTGTAAGAAAAGTTAGAACTAATCATGATTATTTCCAACAGTTGTTCCAATATTTTCACCAAGAATGACACGTTTAATATTCCCAGGTTCGTTTAAGTTAAAGACAACTAATGGAATGTTGTTATCCATAGACAAGGAAGAAGCCGTAGAATCCATTACTTTTAAGCCTTTAGAGATAACATCCAAGTGGGTTAAATTTTCATATTTAGTAGCTGTTTCATCCGTCTTTGGATCTGCACTGTAAACACCATCCACATTGTTTTTAGCCATCAGAATAACGTCTGCTTCAATTTCAGCCGCTCTCAAAGCAGCAGTGGTATCTGTTGTGAAATAAGGGTTACCAGTACCACCAGCGAAAATAACTACTCGACCCTTTTGAAGATGACGAATCGCACGTCTGCGAATATAAGGCTCAGCTACAGCACGCATTTCAATAGATGTTTGAACTCTTGAAGGGACATCCAGATTTTCTAATGCATCTTGCAAGGATAAAGCATTCATTACAGTTGCTAACATACCCATATAATCTGCTTGTGCCCGGTCCATTCCCATTTCAGCACCAATCGATCCACGCCAAATATTTCCGCCCCCTACAACAATAGCTATTTCAATGCCTAATTGATAAACTTCTTTAAGTTGTTGGGTAATTGAACGGACTGTCGCAGGGTCAATGCCAAATCCATTTTCACCTGCTAAAGCCTCTCCACTCAGTTTTAGAATTGCTCTTTGATATTTTGTTTTAACCATTATTCTCACCCTTCTTTTCCTTTAAAAAGACCCCAGCAAAAACTGGGGTCTCTATTAAATGTTGTAAATTACTTGCCCATTTGAGCGGCTACTTCTTCAGCAAAGTTATCTTTACGTTTTTCAATTCCTTCTCCAACTTCAAAACGTACATACTCAGTAACTTTACCCCCTTTAGCACCAACATAATCTGCAACTTTTTGATCGCCATCTTTAACGAAAGCTTGCTCGTTCAATACGATTTCGCCGTAGAACTTATTCATACGACCTTCAACAATCTTGTCGACAATCTTTTCAGGCTTGCCTTCGTTTAATGTTAGCTCGCGTTGAACAGTTTTTTCGCGTTCAATTACTTCAGCATCTACATCTTCACGATTTAGGTATTTAGGGTTGATTGCAGCAACATGCATCGCAACGTCTTTAGCTACATCTTCATCTTTAGAATCTGCAACGACAGTTAAAACACCAATCCGTCCTCCTTGGTGAGAATATTCACCGAAGACATCATTATCCCCTTTATTTAAAAGGGCAAAGCGACGGAAAGAAAGTTTTTCACCAATTACAATAGTTGATTCTGTAATTAATTCTGCGATTGTTTGTCCATTAACTTCCAAGGCATTGGCTGCTTCCATATCAGCTGGTTTACCTTCAGCAACAGCTTTTACAATATCATTAACTAATGTAATGAACTTGTCATTTTTTGAAACAAAGTCTGTTTCAGAGTTTACTTCAACTAATGCAGCAGTATTTCCATCAATATAGCTTGCAGTTAAACCTTCTGCAGCGATACGGTCTGCTTTCTTAGCAGCCTTTGCAAGTCCTTTTTCACGTAATAAGTCGACTGCTTTGTCCATATCTCCATCAACTTCAACTAAGGCTTTCTTAGCATCCATCATTCCAACACCAGTCATATCACGTAATTCTTTTACTTGTTTTGCAGTTACTTTTGCCATCTATAAAATCCTCCTTGGAAATATCATTCAATAATGTGCTACCTTAATTATTATATCAAAATTATTCAGCTTGCTAAAGCCTAATGTATGTATTTTCATAAAAAAGCTGTCTAAAGATGCTTGGCAACTTTTGACAGCTTTTCTTAATTTATTTATTCAGCTTCAGTCGCTGGAGAGCTTTCAGCTTCTTCTGATTCTGTATTTTCTTCCTTGTTGTCAAATAAGTTATCAAAGAATTGGCTATCCCCTTGCTCATCAGTGTCCACGTCAATTTGACCTTGATTTGCTTCAATTGTTGCTTCTGCCATAGAGCTTGTAATTAATTTAATGGCACGAATGGCATCATCGTTTGCTGGAATAACATAGTCAATCTCATCAGGGTCACAGTTAGTGTCCACCATCGCAACAATTGGAATATTTAATTTACGAGCCTCTTGAACCGCGATACGCTCTTTGCGTGGGTCTACGATAAAGATCACGTCAGGTATTCTTGGCATATCTTTGATACCACCTAAGAATTTTTCTAATCGATCCCACTCTTTACGTAATTCACCGACCTCTTTTTTAGGAAGCACATCGAAAGTTCCATCTACTTCCATTTGCTCTAAAGCTTTTAGACGACGAATACGTCCTTGGATGGTATCCCAGTTTGTTAATAAGCCACCTAACCAACGGTGGTTAATGTAGTACTGACCTGCTCTTTCAGCTTGTTCTTCAATTGCTTGCTGAGCTTGCTTTTTAGTGCCTACGAACAAAGCAACGCCACCATCAGCAACTGCATCTCGCATGAAATTATATGCTTCATCTACCAACTTAACCGTTTTTTGTAAGTCGATGATGTAAATACCGTTACGTTCTGTAAAGATGTAACGTTTCATTTTAGGATTCCAGCGACGTGTTTGGTGTCCAAAGTGCACACCAGCTTCTAACAATTGTTTCATTGAAATAACTGCCATATTATAAACTCCTTTTGGTTTTGTATTTTCCTCCGCTAGTTTCATTTAGCTATTAGACTCATGAGAGCACCCTAGTAACTATCCACTAACGTGTGAATTGTGCCTAAGCACTCTTATAAATATAAGCTATTCGATCAAAAAATGCAAATGAATTTTTGCTTTTAAACTATTTTAATTCAACTTTACTTTTTTCACTCATACATTTGCTTTATAACGCTCCATTCGGCTAAACTAAGAGCTAGGAGGTGTCAGCATGTCATCATTATATACTTATTTAGAGCAATATGGTCAATTAAGCTTTCAAGAGGAACCCTTTAATGAACTAGATGCTGCGATTATCTTAGAACTAACCTACCTCCCTATCGATCGGTTTTTTACCGATTCAATGGATTTTAAAGATGGTTTAACTTTTAAGCATCTAGCTAGACTATACCAACCCTTTAACCAATATTTTCAAGAAACCGATCAAACAATGGCCAATCCTTTTAGGAGTCAACTGATTAAAAAAATCGCAGACTATCGTCGGTTTAAAAATTTAAGAATTAGTGGTTTTTTAAACTCAATAGACTTTAAATTAGAAACTCAGTCAGCCTTTCTATTAGTAGATTTAGGAAACAACTTCCTTTTCGTTTCTTTTCGTGGCACCGATGACATGATAGTAGGTTGGAAGGAGGATATCATCCTCACCTACCAATCATCCATTCCGGCACAAATTATTGCGAGCCAATACCTTGAAAAAGTCATTCAAGCTCATCCAACCAGTCATTTAATATTAGGAGGACATTCTAAAGGAGGCCACTTAGCTCTCTATGCAGCTAGCCAAATGTCTCTTGAAACTATTAGTCAGATTAAAATAATTTACACTTTGGATTCACCTGGCTTTCATACCGTTAACTTGCGTCAAAATAAGATGAAACGTGTGAACCAAAAGCATATCCGTATTATTCCTGAAGATAGTATTATTGGTAACTTGCTTTTCCATGATCAAAAAGCCATTATAATTAAAAGTAAAAAGCGTGGACTGATGCAACATAATCTAGCAAATTGGAAAATTGAAGGGAAACAATTTCAACGAGCGAAACAATTAACAATCACCAGCCAAAGTATCAATCAAATCAATAAAAACTGGATCTTGCGAAACTCTCCCGCCAGACGAAAACGTATTATCTCTGCTCTAATTGACTTAATTGATGCCTGTGAAGCGCAATCGATTAACCAACTCATTAATCAGCCAACCTATTATCTTAACAAAGTTCATTACCGTTTTAGGCAATTTGACCCATCCTTGCAAAAGGATTTGCGTGATTTTGCTAAACAGTATATTCAATTTTTTAGAAATGATTTAAGACAATATCATTTAATAAATCTCAATCAATCGATTATCGAAGCGCGAAAGAACTTTAAACAAATGGTAAAAGTATTTTATAATGCCTTTGGCAGCGATAAAAAAAAATCCTATTCTGATAAATAACAGAATAGGATTTTTTTATTTTCTAGACCTAGGCGGTCCTAGAATTTCTGACCATATAATGGCTTCTTTTAACTGATTGGAATGGTTGGTAGAATCCTCTCGAGAGCTTAATCGTTGAACCTGCATTGGTTGACTAAACTCAGCTAACTCTTCCCCTTCAATAATGAATTGTTCCATTTCATAGTCCATATCAGAAAAATCATTAAAATCTTGGGTAACCGTTGAAGATTTAGCGATTAAATCTCCTTTGCTAGGATGCTCTTGAAATTCATTCACAAAATCCTCGTAGTATTTAGCAATTTCTAATAATTTTTCACGGTTAGGGTGATATGCCGACAATTGAATAGCTTTATCTTTAACTGCTTGAGGACCTTGCTCAATCAATTGATTTACTTGTTTTTTTAAATCGTTAGAAAAAGATTGAATATCCTTTCGATATTTTCTTTTTAAACGATCGATTGTTTGAGAATCTACATCAATCTTTCCTTCTTGAATTTTATTAACTTCTGATTCAAATTTTTTCTCTGATTCTTCATCGGTCTCAAAGAAATTATCGAGATTGGGATACTTTTCATGATAAGTAGTTGTTTCTAATTGATCTAAACTTTGAAACATTTTATCCTTAATGGAATCAAAAGAACCATTCTGACGATTCATTTTTTTTATTTTTGAACCGAAATAGTTGATAATAAATCCCAGAATTATTATTTCAAAAAATCCCATTATAATCACTCATTTTCATTATTATGTGGCGTACCACTTTTTGCAATCGATTCACGCATTTGTGTATCTGATTGAATATTTTCTAAATCATAATAATCCTTAATACCGATACGCCCATTACGGAAGGCTTCAGCAACAGCTAGAGGAACTTGAGATTCCGCTTCAACCACCTTGGCACGCATTTTCTGAACTTCGGCAATATTTTCTTGCTCTTGAGCAACGGCTACTGCACGACGCTCTTCAGCCTTAGCTTGAGCAATCTTCTTATCTGCTTCCGCTTGATCGGTTTGTAATTTAGCTCCAATATTACGGCCGACGTCAACGTCAGCAATATCAATCGAAAGTATTTCAAAAGCAGTTCCTGAGTCTAAACCTTTTCTAAGGATTGTTTGCGAAATGGAATCGGGATTTTCCAATACAATGGAGTGGGTCGAAGCTGAACCTACAGTCGTTACAATACCTTCCCCTACACGGGCAATGATTGTTTCTTCACCCGCACCACCTACTAATCGTTCAATATTAGCACGTACAGTAACTTTAGCTTTGGCTTTAACTTCAATACCATCCATAGCTACACCTGCAATAACCGGTGTTTCAATAACCTTCGGGTTAACTGAAACTTGAACGGCTTCAAAAACATTTCGCCCTGCTAAATCAATAGCGGCAGCTTGTTCGAACTCTAAATCAATATTAGCACGCTGGGCAGCTATCAAGGCATCAACCACTTGGTTAACGTCTCCACCTGCTAAAAAATGAGCTTCTAATTGATCAGTTGTAATCGGTACACCGGCTTTGGTGGCTTTAATTAAGGGATTAACAATATAAGCAGGCTTAACTCTTCTTAAGCGCATCCCTATTAAATCACCTATTGAAACTTTAGCGCCGGAAAAATAAGCAGTTACCCATAAGCCAATTGGAACAAATCTTAAGAACACTGAAATCAAGAAAATCAGTAATAAAATAATAACTACAGTCATCACTATGGGTGACCCTTCATCCAGATAAAAATTATCCATTCATTTCGCTCCTTACATAAATTTTTTTGTCAACAACTTTGACAATTTTAATCGGTTGGTTAGCAGCTATCATCTCTTCTAGACTGTATGCTTCAAAATAATGATCATCGACTTTTATTTTACCAACCGGCCTCAAGCCTCCTACCGTTATTCCTTCTTTACCAACTAAGCTTGCAAGATAAGTATGATCCTTAGTCTCTGAATTGGAATTTGCATCTTTGTTAATTGCTTTATCCAAGATAAAATCGGGACTAAACTGCAAATTGTAACCCATCTTATTAAAAATCAAGAATAAAATGAGAACAATCGCTAAGCTAGCTAATACAATTAGAGTAACAGTCGATAAATCTTGAAACTTTAGCCATAAACCTAAAATAAAAGCGATTAAGCCAACTGATCCTGTTAAACCTAAATCTGGTATATACACCTCAAGAATCAGCAATATGACACCAATCATAAAGATTAAATAGTGCAATATTGCCTGGCCTTCTATCCCAAAAAACATGGCAAAAAGAACAGCTGCAATGGACCATAATAACCAAGTCCAGCGCGTATATAATGATACTACTAAAGCACTAATTGCTAGAAAAAAACTTATAAGCATGAAACCACCTCCTTTAATTAAATTATATCATGAAATTGCTTTCATTAGTAGCAAAATCATGCGAACTAAAGTCTTATAATTTCATATTTAAATAAAAACTCCTAATTAAGGGTAGGCACTGCACCCCATAAATAGGACAGAATAAAAACACCTTTGTTAGGCTGCTTGTTGGCGTTTTAATTCGATTTTGAGTGGATTTATCTCGCTAAGTTCTTCGAATCCTTTGCCATAAGTCTATTGTTTACCGCCGGCTTGATTGAAGCGCTAGGTTTGACTTTAACGATCCCAAGGCCAGCAAATTTTTACTTGAGACGTGTTCTTAATGTTTCATTCATCTATTATTTGATTATTAGTCCGGCCTTCATTTTTCATTTCAATACATTTCGATTTTGTTTCTGCAGAGTAAGCTAGGTGATTAACCCTAATCAAACACCTCCATTAAATTCATTTCACACGAATTCAACGGAGGTGTTTTTATGTTTGCCTCACTATTTGGGGTCAGTGCCTAAATCAGGGAGGGAGTTTAATAAAATTAATTAAAATCTTGATTTGACTCTTGATTATCATCAGCTACTTGCTTAAAAGAGTCGTATTTAGCAATATGTAATAACTTTTGTCTTTCTTCGTAAGAATAAGTCTCACGCTCTAGGACATCGCGCTTAATTATTTTGTAGATAGCGGAAGCTATCGGAACTCCTAGCAACATACCAGCTACTCCGTATAGTCCCCCGCCAATGGTTACAGCGAATAAAACCCACATACCTGGCAATCCTATCGATCCTCCCACAACTCGTGGATAAATGACATTTCCTTCGAATTGCTGGATGAGAATGATAAAGATAATAAACCATAATGCCTGGGGAACCGATTGCACTGAAATTAATAAGGCACCAATAGCTCCTGAAATATAAGCGCCTAGCATAGGAACCAAAGCAAAGAAACCAGTTAGAGATCCAATCATTCCAGCATAAGGAAATCTAAAGATCCACATACCTACGGTAACTAAAAAACCTAATATGATTGCTTCAATCACAGATCCTGTAAAGAAATGTTTAAAAGAGTCATTCAATGTCGTTAACACATAAAATATTCTGCGTGATACCGGCTTACTAGTATAAGTGGTAACGATTCTTAAAAATTGGTCCATTAGTTTTTCTTTCGATAACAGTAAATAGATAGAGAAAATGAAGGCCAATACTCCATTAATAATAATAGAAGTTAAAGAACCGACCGTAGAGAGGGTGGTATTTACTACTCCAGTGATAAATCGATTTCCCATATCTTGAATACTTTTAAGAATATCAGCCCAATTTATTTCAAAACGGTCTAAGAATTCCATCGATTCTGCTGGTAACATTTTCTCAAGATTGGTAAGTGCTTCTTCTATGCGAGTAATTTGAAAGGGAACAGCTGTAATAAACTCTGTAATTACATTGTAAACTTGTGGTAAGACCAAGCCTAAGACAAATAACAATACTAAAATAATTGTTATAAGAGACAAAAGAATGGCGATCGGGCGTCGGTAGGGTTTAATCCAACTTTTATCTGAGACTTTCTTTAGCAAGTCTTCATAACGCACCATTAAAATATTTAAAACATAAGCAATCGCGAGGCCCGAAAGAATCGGTAAAAAAACTTGGCCTAAACGATTAATCCATGAAAAAATCACATCATAATTAAAGATTGCTAAGACTAAACCAGCAATTAAAAAGATGTAGCGAACAACAATTTTATCTAATCTATCAATTTGTTTCAAAAGCATTCCCCTTTCTCATGCATTCTATTCTAGCATCTTTTAGTCCTTTTTACACCATTTAGAAGGTATGTTTTCACTAGTTTAATTGTAAAAAAGGCCCTGATAATCAATCAGGACCTTAACTTATAGTAAAAGATTTAATTAGAAGATTTGGCAATTAATTACCGGATGCTAACCCTTCAAATTGCAAATGATCATTAGCTAAATCCACTTTTACAAGTGAGTTTGGCAGAATATCACCCGCTATAATCGCTTTAGCTAATGGATTTTCCAATTCTTTAGTAATAAAACGTAATAAAGGACGGGCTCCATAAATCGGATCATAACCTTTATCCGCTAGCCAATTGATGGCTTCTGAGGTTAATTGGAGTTCAATTTCCTGATAAGCCAAACGATGACGTAAATCTTTTAAGAATTTCTCTACTACACCTTGTAAATCTGCTCGAGTTAAAGGTTTAAAGAGAACGACATCATCAATTCGGTTGAGAAATTCAGGTTTAAAGTGGTTGCTTAAGGCTTGATTTACTTGTGTTTCTACTTCAGCTAGAATTTCTCCCTTATCACTCACTCCTTCTAATAATAAATGAGAAGCAATATTAGAAGTCATGATTAAAACAGTGTTTTTGAAATCTACAACACGACCTTTAGAATCAGTCAGACGGCCATCATCTAAAACTTGTAAGAGAATATTAAAAACATCTGGGTGAGCTTTTTCAATCTCGTCTAATAAGACAATGGAATATGGACTACGTCTTACAGCTTCTGTTAATTGGCCACCTTCTTCATAACCAATATAACCTGGAGGGGCCCCGACTAAACGAGAAACGGAATGCTTCTCCATGTACTCAGACATATCGATTCGAACCATGTGGTTTTCATCATCGAATAAGACTTCGGCCAAGGACTTGGCTAATTCTGTTTTACCAACACCGGTTGGACCTAGGAAGAGGAAGGAACCAATTGGTTTACGTGGATCTTGCAAACCAGCTCTTGATCTTAGGATAGCTTGTGTTACTTTTTCTACCGCTTCATCTTGCCCCATCACTCTTTGATGAAGCGTTTGATCCAAGTGCATTAACTTGGTTCTTTCTCCTTCAACTAAGCGACTGACTGGAATACCAGTTAATCTTTCAACTACTTTGGCTATTTCAACGTCAGTCACACGTTCTTGAGTTAACCGTTCAGTATCAGACTGTAAAGTTTCTTCTGCTTTAGCCTCTAACTCTTTTAATTCTTGCTCTAAATGCGGAATTTCGCCATGCTGTAAGCGAGCCGCTGCTTCAAGATCATAATTACTCTGAGCTTCTTCTAACTGTCTACGCGCATTATCTAAGGCTTCTCGCTTATCTCTTAAAGCGTTAGAAGCTTCTTTTTCTACTTCCCAACGCATTTTCAGTTGATTGGCTTCTTCTCTTAAATCAGCCAATTCTTCTTGAAGATTTTCTAAACGTTTCTTAGAAGCCTCATCAGATTCTTTTTTCAAGGCAGCCTCTTCAATTTCTAATTGCATTAACCGTCGGTTGACAGCATCCATTTCAGTTGGCATAGAATTCATTTCTACGCGAATAGTAGCAGATGCCTCGTCAACTAAGTCAATTGCCTTATCTGGTAAGAAACGATCGGTAATATATCGATGTGATAAGGTTGCAGCGGCCACTAAGGCATTATCATGGATATTGACCCCATGGTGAATCTCGTAACGTTCCTTTAGACCTCTTAGGATAGAAATAGTATCTTCAACTGTTGGTTCTTGGACTAAAACGCGCTGGAATCGACGTTCTAAGGCCTTATCTTTTTCAATGTTTTCACGATACTCGTCTAAGGTTGTCGCACCAATACAGTGCAACTCTCCCCTTGCTAGCATCGGTTTTAACAAATTACCAGCGTCCATCGATCCTTCTGTCTTACCTGCACCAACAATGGTATGAATCTCATCAATGAAGAGTAAAATTCTCCCTTCGGATTCTTTTACCTCTTTAAGAACGGCTTTTAAACGTTCCTCAAATTCTCCACGATATTTTGCTCCTGCTATTAAGGAGCCCATATCTAAGGAATAAAGTTCCTTATCTTTTAAGTTTTCGGGAACATCTTTGCGAACAATTCGATGGGCCAATCCTTCGATAATGGCTGTTTTACCTACACCTGGCTCACCAATTAGAATCGGATTGTTCTTGGTTTTTCTAGATAAAATTCTGATAACATCACGAATTTCTTCATCACGACCGATTACTGGATCCAGCTTATTATTTTTAACCGCATCATTAAGATTCGTTGCATATTTATCTAGAGACTCATAAGTCTCTTCTTGGTTTTGTGATGTCACACGATCTCCCCCTCTTAATTTCTCAATTCTTTCTCTTAGTAGGGACTCATTAATAGCCTTTTGGTTTAACCATTTGGTCAAAGGATTATTTTTTTGCTTATATAAAGCTAGTAGAATCACTTCAGTGGCTAAGTATTCGTCCTTATATTTCTTTGCTATTTGACTGGCGTCATTCAATAACTGAGTAAATCTTTGACTAAAGTGTTGGCCATATTGAATATTTTGACCGGCAACTTGAGGTAATTGATCAATTTCTCCTTCAATCACTGCTTGAAAAGCCGACCGATCAACACCTATGTCTTCATATAATTTTGCAGCATAATGGTCTGCTTGAATAAATATACGCCATAAATGCGGGATATCAATCTCTTGGTGCTGTCTTCTAATAGCAATTTGTTGCGCTTCAGCTATGGCGCTTTGCAAAGTGGTTGTCATTTTTTCTATCATATTCTCACTCCTTAAGGTCAGAATTGGTCAAATTATTTAATCTATATTAAAAGCTCTCTCAAAGAGCTTAAATTGAGTATAACCTATTGGTCAGGAATGGTCAATAGGTTGGGGCAAAATTTTTAGGAAAAAATAAACTTCTACTAAATTACTTAAATTATTTTAAAAAGTAATTAATTTCCACTTGTATAGAATCTAAATCAATCAATGAATGATCCTGATAATATTTCTTAATAGTCTTTTGACTCTGATCAATTATAAAATTTAATTGATGCCAGTCTGAGAGGTCAAGTGCATATTCTTCAATTAATAGAGAGATTCGTTGTAAGACTATATCCTTAATTCGATTCCTTTCGATACTGATTAAGAGCGGAAAGCCACTACGAATATCTGTGGCGATCATTGAGGAGGGTAAAAGAAGAATCAGTTTGAAAACCAATTGATTGATTTGGTCTTGGCTAACTTTTTCAATATAAGAACTTAAATCCACCCGATGGTCTAACCATTGTTTAGTTTTTTGCAAGCAATCACCTTTCTTATTATTCAAAAAAATCTTTTCTTTCTAAAGATAGCTTTTCTACGTACTCCCATATCTGATCGATCTCTTTAAGAGAAGCTGCCTTTAAAAAGCTGGCCATCTTAACAATTTCTTTAAATGGAACCCGATGATAAGCAGGTTCGTGGTTGAAGTATGTATTTTGACTATAGGGTTGATCGATGATGGATTCCACAAATTCTACCGTATCTTGATAAGGAACAAGCGGATCATTTTCGCCATGCCAAATATATAAAGGGCGATTGGCTATCTTTTCGGCTTGCTTACTTAAATCTGACTGATAAATAATGGCAAATTCTTTATGTGTTTCTTTTAAAAGTTGATTATTCGTTAGACTTTGATTAGATGATGACTGGTTATTAATAATATTTTGATCAATCAACTTAGAAATGTGCGCACTCCCCATTAAGGAAACGGCTGCTGAAAGAAATGGGTGTCTACTGAGTAAAAGTAAAGTGGTCATTGCTCCCATTGACATTCCCGAAACTGCCACAAAATTATCCTTAATCGTCGATTTAAAATGGTCGAATAATAATGGAAATTCTTCTATATTAGCTCGAAGAGCCATTAAAAAACCTTGCAATTCTAGCGACTTTCTATCCCCTCTTTTCCCATGTAAATAGGCATCTGGCATGACTACTCGAAAGCCTTGTCGGGCAATTTCCATACCAAAATGTAAATGTTCACCAGCTGAGTTGGTCCATCCATGATAGAAAAAAACAAGTGGTAAGGGCTGATTCACTTGCTCACTAGGAGATAGAGTCCGTCCTGGAAGAGGGCCAAATGGCCCATCTTCAATCACAAAATCAGAAACCATGATATCCATTACATCACTCCTAAAGCTATCTTGGCATAGCGTGATAATTTATCTAAAGACCAGGGTGGATCAAAAGTAATAGTAACTTCAACATTATTAACTTGAGGAACATCTTCGAAAGTTCCATTTAATTCATCCACAATAACATCTGCCATTGGGCACATTGGAGTAGTTAGAGTTAATAAAATCTTTAAAATCCCCTCTTCAGTTAAATCGGCTCGATAAATCAAACCTAAATTAATTAAATCGACCCCTAATTCAGGGTCAATCACATTCGATAAACGATCCACAATCATACGTTCTTCATCATTTAAACTTTTTGTGTCGCGCATTTTTTCTAAATCCATTCAAACGCCTCACTTTCTTTGTTTTCATTCTACATCAATTCAAGCTTTTAGCCAATAATCATGAATAGTTGCCCTTAAGCTTTCATCTTTGCTATAATCGAAGCAATCTCTAAAGGAGGCGAATTAATGAGCCAACATATGATTGCCATTGATTTAGATGGCACTACTCTAAACAATCAATCCAAACTTACTCCTTTAACGATTCAAACATTGCAAAAATTAGATCACATGGGTCATTTAGTTTGTATCGTTACTGGAAGACCTTATCGGACTAGTAAAGAAATTTATCAAGTCTTAAACCTCGTTACACCTATGGTTAATTTTAACGGTGCCTATTGTCACTTCCCTGACCGACCTGAGTGGCTAGCAAGTTACTACCATGAGTTAGATCGTGAAATAGTCTTTGATTTATTTAACCGGCAAGATGAATTAGGCATTCAGCTAGTTTGTGCCGAAGGTAAGGAACGTCTTTATACTTCCTCAATGAATCTTCCTGAGTCACCCTATTATCCAGCCGAAGACGCAAGCTATCAAAAACTTTCTCGACAAACTCTCATTCATAATCCGATTGCTGTAACCCTTTTCACTTCGGAAGCAGACCAAATACCTATTCAAAAGAAAATCATGGCTAGCTATCCAAATCAAGTTTCTGTGCGAACTTGGGGGGGTGAAATACCCGTTTTAGAAGTGGTTAGTAAAAATTTACACAAGGCAGTGGGTGTTAAAACCATTGCTGACTTCTATCATATTCCTCGTCAAAATATTCTAGCCTTCGGTGATGAAGATAACGACTTGGAGATGATTGAATTTGCAGGTCATGGCGTGGCAATGAGTAATGCCATCCAACCCCTCAAAGATATTGCTAACGATATTACTGAGCATTCCAATGATCAAGATGGTCTGGCTCATTATCTTATCGATTATTTTAATCTTTCTTTTAACTAATAATAAGTTATTACTTTATTTCTGGCTTCACTTTGATATAATTTATTTGAAGAGAAAATTCTAATCTTGCTTATTGAAGGAGGCGTTATGATGTTGAAGCAACTTTTCAGTTTGAAAAAATTCAGAAGCTGCATTCAATCACTCTTTCTGAATAGAAACTCTTCCACTCAGCCTGCATTTCTTGGAGGTAACTTCTCAATTAAAATAATCAACTCACATACCCCCTAACCAATTTTTGGTGGGGGTATTTTATTTTATGTCAAGTAAGTGCAGAGACTAATTTGTGAAAGGAGTGTTGGGATTGTCATTAACTCAAACTAAAAAGAAAGGTTAAGGTGATCCAAATGCTTAAATTGCACGTATCTCGCTCCTAGGCGTTAATAGGAATAAAGTAAACCATCCTTTTAGCAAAAGTAATCAGAAACTAAAAAAGAGCAAAGGAAGAATGTACTGACTCCCTAAAGTTGGATTTCATGGTCCAACTTCTTGGGGTCACTATATCCCTTGCTCTTTTACTTTGTTTAGAAATCGTCATCCTCATGCTCGATTCCATCATATAATTGATCAAATTCCATCGGCAGGTTGAAAAAGCTAAAGTCTTCGGATTCCTCTTCTAATGGTCTGTCTACTTGAACTTGTTTCCTCATAGCCTTTTGTTGGTCTCTACTAAAGAAATGACCTACCACTTTATTCGAACGAATAAAGTTAATAAAAGCTTTAGGGTCTGTTTGTCGAATGGCTTGCTCTAAGGGGAACATTTCATAGCGGTTTAAAACAACCATTAAGACATCTCGTTTATCACGCGAGTAGCCACCTTGTCCTTCAAGAATAGTTACTCCTCGAACAATTGACTTATAAATAGCGTTGACTACTTCATCCGTATTATTAGTCACTACTAAAGCTGTAAGGCGTTGCTCATTGGTATGAATGGCATCAATTGTTTTAGCTAAGGCATAAATGGAGATCAAGGTATAAAGGGCAAATTCCCAATCATATAATAAGCCAGAAGCTAAAATAATTAATGAGTTGATGGCAAAACCAATGAATGCCACATTCATATCAGTAGCACGAGAAATTACCAAAGTAATAATATCTAAACCACCACATGACATACCATATTTAATAGTTATCCCAGAACCAATGCCACAAATCACTCCACCTATAATCGCATTAAGCAACGGATTAGAAGAAATGACTGTTAAAGGAATCATATTAGTTGCTAAGGAAGATACAAAAACAACAATTAAGGTCCAAATAGTAAACTGCTTTCCTAATTTCACCCATGAAAGAATAATAATCGGAATATTAAATAGAAAATAGATATTCCCTACTGTCATATAAGGACCTATAACTGGGATATTCACTGCAAAGTAGTTTAAAATTTGTGCTAAACCAGAAGTACCTGATGAGAAAATATTTCCAGGCATTAAAAAGAGTTTTAAGCCAATACCTATACATAAGGCAGCTGTTAAGGCCACCGTCAGTTCAAATAAAAAGTTTAGCCAAGGTCTTTGTTGTATATATTCAATGATCAATTTATTTTTCCTCCATTAAATCATTGGATTAGCAGATTCGCCTAATTTCTTTTCCAGTTCAACAAGTAATGCACGCGCAATACTAGAACCCATTACCAATACTTCATAAATTAAAGTAGGGTCTTGAGTGGCTCTTAGTAGGTTACGCAGGTAAATTTCACCATCTCCTGCCAAATAAAGGTTATAATAACCTGTTTTAGCTTCGTTTAATTCATTGATTGCTTCTAATGCTTCAGGGCGCTGATTATAATCTTTTAATAAATGAACATGACGGTAAATAATCTGAGCATCTAAATGAGCGCCTTTAGCATTTTGAATAATCACTTCTACAACAAGTCTACGCTCTTTACTCACCTTAAATTGAAAACGATATAGGTGGTTTCCGTCTTGAATTTCTTGGTAATTAGCAGGTAATTTCTTTTCTTTTAGTAAAGCATCAAATCTTTCTTTAAATTCTGACATTAATTTCCCTCTTTCCTCACAATAAGTGTAATCGAATTTAAGTATATCAAAGTTTGACTTTGAAACAAAGGATTGACTTTCACAATTAAATTGCATAGCTTATAGATAGAATCATAAAAAATTTATATTATTTGAAAAGAGGTAGGAAATGGATAGATTAGAAAAAGCTCAAACTGTTGAAGATTTAATCGAAATTATAAATCTTGAGGCTATTAAGCAGTTACCTAAAGCAACCGAACATTTTATTTCCGATTTACATGGTGAATTCGAAGCCTTTGATCATTTGCTACGGAACTGCTCAGGTGTTATTTCAATTAAGGTCGATGACCTTTTTCATGATACTCTAACTAAAGATGAAAGGTTAGAATTGTGTTTCAATATTTATTACCCAGAAGACTTGATATTAAATGCCAAAAAAACAAAAGATGAATGGATGACACTCCTAGATCAATTAGTTCAAATTACGCGCCATGTTTCTAGTAAGTATACCCGTTCCAAGGTAAGAAAAGCTCTACCAAAATCCTATGCCTATATTCTAGAAGAACTTATTTATCAATATGACGAAAAAGATAATAAGTCACGCTACTACCACACTATTTTTAACACCGTTATTGACCTCAATCTTGCTGACCACTTTGCCATGGCTTTAGCTCAGTTAATTCAACGTTTTGTGGTTGACCACCTCCATGTATTAGGAGACATCTACGATCGAGGACCAAATCCGGATAAAATCGTAGACCGCCTAATGGAAATTCCTTCGCTTGATATTCAATTAGGTAACCATGATATTATCTGGATTGGTGCCTATTCAGGATCATTAGCTTGTTTGACCAATGTTATCCGTATCCAGCTGCGCTATGGTCATAGTCAACTCTTGAAAGATTATGGAATTGACTTAAGTCGCTTAGCCAAATATGGCCATCGCTATTACCAAGACAATCCAGCCTTTCACCCTCGCGGAGATAATTCCGAATTAAGCCAAGAGGAAATTGATGAAATCACACTCATGCATCAAGCTATTTCGATTATGCAATTCAAAGTGGAAAGTCAAATTATCCAACGGCGTCCTGAATTCAATATGGAAGAAAGACTCTTACTGGATAAATTATCCGCTGACCGTCAAAGTGTCGTGGTTGAGGGCGTTGAATACCCAATTAAGAACGGTTGCTTCCAAAGGGTCGATTCTGCAGAACCCTTTGAACTGACTTTAGGCGAGGAATTAGTACTCTTGGACTTATTGCATCAATTCCAAAATTCTGAAAAGTTACAACGTCATATTAACTTTTTAGTCTCAAAGGGAACCATGTATAAGTGCTACAATGGCAACTTACTTTTCCACGGCTGTATCCCCACTCATCAAGACGGGGAATTTATGAAAGTCACCCTAGATGGTAAAGAATATAGTGGACGCAGTTTGATGGAAAAGTTTGGCGAATCGATTACACGAACTTTTCTAGATAAGAACTCTATGGATGATTTTGATACCGATTTAGTATGGTATTTATGGTGTGGTCCTGTTTCTACACTCTTTGGTAAACATGCCATGAAAACATTTGAACGTTACTTCCTTGAAGATAAAACAACCCATAAAGAAATTCAAAATCCATATTATGAGTTAAGGAATGATGAAGATTTTTGCCTAAAAATGCTGGCAGAGTTTGATTTAGAACCGACCGGCTATATTATTAACGGACACACACCTGTTAAAGCCGTTGCAGGTGAAAAACCGGTTAAAGCCAATGGAAAAATGTTAGTCATCGATGGTGGCTTGGCAAAACCTTATCAAAAAGTAACCGGCATTGCCGGCTATACCCTAGTAGATAATTCATTTGAAATTTATATCTGTGCTCACCAGCCATTTACAACCAGAGAAGATGCTATTGCCTCACGCTTTGATATCCTACCAAAGAAATATGTAGTGACTGAAAAACCAAAACGTTATTATGTTGCCGATACTGATATTGGATTAAGCTTGACTCGGCAAGCTAATGAATTAAAGAAGAACTTACCTACATATCGCTCGGATATCTTTGAACAATAAAATAGTTTCTCATTTAAATGTAGAGAGGAGACCCTCAAAAGAACGTTTTAAACGCTAACTTTTGGGAGTCTCCTCATGTTTATTTTAAATGAAAAAAATTTTCCTAACACAAAAAAAGAAAGCCTACAGAATAGGCTTTCTGAGTCTTTTCTAACGTCCACGTTCTCTGATACGTGCTGCTTTTCCAGACAATGAACGGATGTAGTATAACTTAGCACGACGTACTCTACCTTTACGTGTTACTTCTAATTTAGCGACACGTGGTGAATGTACAGGGAATGTACGTTCAACACCTACTCCATTAGAAATTTTACGAACAGTATATGTTTCACTGATTCCAACACCACGACGCTTAATTACTAAGCCTTCAAAGATTTGAATACGCTCACGTTCACCTTCAACGATCAGGGCATGAACACGAACATTATCTCCAGGACGGAAATCAGGAACATCATCACGTAATTGAGTTTGGGTAATTTTATCAATTAAATTACTCATTTTCATTTCTCCTTCCAACAAATATTCTTAAATAGTCTTTCTATTTAGCGGAATATCGTTAATTCGGGTCAATAGACCACTTAAACAATTATACAAGAAATAAAACACTTGTAAAGGCTCAATTGCTTAATTTTGAGCCAAATTTTTAAATTCTTCTAGCCACTGCTCTTCTTGCTTACTTAAGCTACGTTTTTTTAACATATCGGGTCTTCTTTCAACTGTTTTTCTCAAACTTTCTTTTTGACGCCATTGGTCAATTCGCTCATGATGACCACTCAATAAAACCTCTGGCACTTCCATTCCGCGAAAATTTTGCGGTCTTGTATATTGAGGGTATTCTAACAAATGATCTTGAAAAGACTCACTAACAATGGATTCAGCATTCCCGACAACTTCCGGTATTAACCTTACTGTCGCATCAATCATCACCATAGTCGGTAACTCCCCGTTGGTTAAAACATAATCACCTAAGGAAACTTCTTGAGAGACATAAGAACGGATCCGTTCATCAAAGCCTTCATAATGGCCGCAAATAAAAACCAACTCATCTTTTGTCGACCACTCTTGCGCCATAGTTTGCGTAAAGGGTTCGCCAGTAGGATCCACCAAGATAATCGGTGTCTTTGAATCTAAGTCGAGACTTTCTAAACATTCCACTATCGGTTCAGGACGCAACAACATACCTGCTCCACCACCATAGGGATAATCATCGACATGACCGTGCTTATTAACGGCAAATTGGCGAAAATCAAGGGTGGAAAACTCAAGAATCCCCTTATCTTGAGCAGCCTTCATTAATGACTCCTGCATAGGGGCAAACATTTGCGGAAAAAGCGTTAATACTTTAACCTTCATCAACAAGTCCCTCCATTAACTCCACCGTTACTTTTCCTTGAGCTAAATCCACTTCTTTAACAACGTCATCAATAAAAGGAAGTAAGATATCTTTTTGCTTTGCTTTTTCAGCTTTAACCACCCAAACATCATTAGAACCTAAGGCCATGATTTCTTTAATCTTTCCTAATTTTTCACCTTGATTTGTATATACACTTAAACCAATAATTTGGTGGTGATAATAAGCCCCTTCTTCTAGTTCTTGCTGGTCATCAGCAGGAATAGCTAAAGTTAGCCCTTTAAAGCTTTCAACTTGATTAATATTACTAAACTCTTTGAATTTCACAAGATAAGAACCCTTATGTTCTTGGAAGGATTCAACAGTCACTTGCTGGATACTTTTTCCGTCTTTCATTACAAATAAACGATTCTCTTTAGCAAAACGTTCCTCTATGAAGTCGGTGTCCATCAATAATTTTAATTGCCCTTTAATACCAAAGGTATTGACAATCCTTGCAACTTGATAATATTCCATATGTGTTCCTCCTGTAAATTCATTTGTAAGTTAAGGGTATAAAAAGTTGTGTTCTTTGTCTAAAGTTTTGAGTACGAGTTTACTCAGGGCACATACAAAAAGACACTAACTTAAGTTAGACTCAGTTTAGTGCCTTAAGATGGAATAAATAATAAGTTACCCTATTATTTTACTCTTCTTCATTATCATTGAGGTCATCAGCAATGACGATACGTGAGCGTTTTTGATCACGTAGACGAACACTGTAAACAATTGTTCGAATTGCTCGAATGACACGGCCTTTTCTACCAATAATTCGTCCTACATCATCAGGATGTAAGATTAAATGATACTCCATAAATTCTTCAGTATCATGAAGTTCAATTTGAAACTCCTCTGGGTGGTCTATTAAAGGTTCCACAATAGTTTGAATTAAACGTTCAATTTTTTCTGTCATTGAGAGCACATCCTTATCTTTTGACGCTATTGATTAGGCTATTTGCTTAATTTAGATTCGTGGAATTTTTGCATAATTCCTTGACTGGATAAAAGGTTACGAACGGTATCTGAGGGTTGTGCCCCATTTGCTAACCATTCTAAAGCCTTCTCTTCATCAATTACTAATTCTCTTGGTTCTGAAACAGGATTGTAAGTACCGATTTTTTCGATAATACGACCGTCACGTGGAGAACGTGCATCTGCTACCACGATACGGTAGAAAGGACGCTTCTTAGCTCCTGAACGCTTTAAACGAATTTTAACTGCCATGTATTTCACCTCCATAAGTTCTATCACAGTTATGTATAATAACAGAAAAAAAACAATCTGTAAAGGGTTTTTCCTTTACAGACTAAAAATTTATTTACGCTTGCGTTTTTTCTTCAACAGACGGGCAATTTTCTTTTGTTCTTGCTCTTTTTGAATCTGCTCTGGCGATTGTATTTTACCCAAAGAAGGTATGCCCATATTTGGCATTCCACCCTTTTGTCCTCCTTGTTGCAATTGATTCATCATTTTGTTCATGCCCCCCATTTTACCATTGGACATTTGACTCATCATTTCACGCGATTGGTTGAATTGCTTAATTAATTGATTAACTTGTTGTAAGGATTGACCACAGCCAGCCGCAATCCTGCGTCGACGACTTTGGGAAATGACATCTGGATTGGTTCTTTCATAAGGAGTCATGGATTGAACCACTGCTTTGACTCGATTCATCTCTTTATCATCGATATTAAAATCTTCCAGACCAGGAATTTTATTCATACCAGGGATCATCTTAAGTAGGTCTTTAATAGGCCCCATTTTACGAACTTGATCCATTTGATCAATAAAATCATTAAAATCAAAGGAAGCATCTTTAATTTTATCAGCCATCTTAGCTGCTTGTTCTTCATCAAAATCTTGTTGAGCCTTCTCAATAAGGGTCATCATATCGCCCATACCAAGAATTCGTCCTGCCATACGATCCGGATGGAAAGGCTCAAGTGCACTTAATTGCTCACCTTGCCCGGTATATTTTATCGGTTTGTCGATAATGGCACGAATAGAAAGCGCGGCTCCTCCTCGTGTATCACCATCTAATTTGGTAATAACAACACCGGTAATATCTAGCGAGTCGTTAAAGGCCGCTGCTACGTTTACAGCATCTTGACCGGTCATAGCATCGACGGTTAAGAGAATTTCATCGGGCTGAACAGCTGCTTTAATCTGACGCAGCTCTTCCATTAATTCTTCATTTACGTGAAGACGACCCGCCGTATCGATTAAGACCACTTCGTTACCATTTAAACGCGCCTGTTGAAGAGCTTCTCTAGCAATCTCGACCGGATTTGCTTGCGTTCCTTGACTGAAAACATCAAAACCAAGTTGTCGACCAATCGTTTGGAGTTGGTCAATGGCTGCTGGACGATAAACGTCTCCAGCAACTAGCAAGGGTTTCTTTAAACCTTGCTCTTTTAAATGTTTCGCCAATTTACCCACCGTAGTTGTTTTACCAGCCCCTTGCAAACCAGCCATCATAATTACGGTTGGTGGTTGTTTAGAGATATTAATCGGGGTATGCTCGCCCCCCATTAATTCGGTTAATTCTTCGTTAACAATTTTAACCACTTGTTGAGCCGGTGACAGTGAGTCTAGGACTTCTGATCCGAGGGCTCTCTCATTTACTTTCTTTACAAAAGTCTTCACTACCTTGAAGTTAACGTCCGCTTCCAGTAAAGCAAGTCGGATCTCACGCATCATTTGTTTAAGGTCGGCTTCGGTAATTTTTTCCCCTTTACCGACAAATGAAATGGAATTCTGTAATCGTTCGGATAATGCTTCAAATGCCATAATATTGCTCCTTTTTAGCTTTCTAATTGAATTAAATAGTCAATTTTTTCTAATATGTCATCTTGATCTGCCACCATTGAGCGAATTTCTTTTAAATGTTTCAGTCGGTCATTGCTTTTGGCTAAAATACGTAACTTTTCCTCATAGCTTTCTAATAATTTTTCTGAACGTTTTAGAATATCATGCACAGCCTGGCGACTAATCTCATAATAGTCTCCGATCTCCGATAATGATAAATCTTCTTCGTAATAAGATTGCATCATGGATAATTGACGATCCGTTAGGAGAGAACCATAGTAGGAAAGTAATTGATTGAGATAGATTGTTTTTTCAAGTGACATCTTAAGCTCCCCTATTGATTAATAACTAGCTAGAATAAGTAACAGTCTTTAAAAAAAATACTTAACATTCAATCGCGACTTTTAAATAAATTTACTCCTCCTATTTTAGCATGATTTCAGCCGTCTCACAAATCGATAAGTGAAAAGCTGGGATTAAAGAAAAAGATGTCTTCTATAAGTTGCTTTGGCTTTCTAAAACTTAGATAATGTCTTTCTTAAAATTATTTCTTTACTAGATGTTCCATGTTCAAAGGCCTTATAAAAACGGTTCGCCGCTTGATTCTCTGCCTGGATTAAAAAGTACTGATTTATTTCTTCTTGTAAGCAAATATTCTCAAATGCTTTAAATAATGACTGAGCCACTCCCCTGTGTCGATAGTCTGGCAGTGTATAGACCCAATTGACATAGGCCATCCTATAAGAATCTTGAATGCAAAGATAAGAATGAAACTCCAACCTACCCACAATCTGATGGTCCTCATAAGCTAATAAAGAACGACTTAGTTCGTTGGGTTGATTGGAAACCACTTTAATTATCGCTTCTTCATCTATATCATCCGTTGTCATCCTATCCGGTTCTATTGCCAATGCTTTGTTCAAATAAATGATAAACTCTTCTACGTTTTCTTTTGAAAGTTCTTTGATTTCCATTTTTCTCCCCTTAATCTATAAATATACTATGCTGAATCATCTCTCTATTTTATTAAAAACTATCTGTCCTTAAGACTGTTGTCCATAAACTAGATTCAATCAAGACTTCATCTGATAGCTTAAGCTTAACAGAATAGTCTTTGTTAAACAGTAAAAAAAAAGATAAAATAAAAAGAATAGAGCAAAAAACGAACTCCATTCTTTAAGATTCCATTTATTCAACTATTCAGTCTGTTTTAAGAAGTACACCGAAGATCAACGCCTACTTAAATTAGCCAAAGTAAAATAACTCTTCAAATTTTTTATCTAAAGCAATGCAAATAATAAGCGCTAATCTTGCGGATGGGTTAAATTGTCCTTTTTCGATAGCACTAATAGTTTGTCGAGAAGCCCCCACTAATTTGGCTAATTCTTCCTGAGTCAAACTTTTCTCTGCTCTAGCAACTTTTAAGCGATTTAGTAAAACTAATTCTTCTTTTTTTCCCATATTTAAAAAACTCCGTAACTACTTAATAATGAGGCAAAGCCTAATATAATAGCTAATATAGCTATGATCCCACTTACCAAATAGAGCTTTTTATCTGGCATTTTAGAATACTGATAAAATGAAGCCGCAGCTACTTGAGCCATTAAGATTATCATAATGTCTATGGCTGATTCATTAAAGATAACCCTCAAAACAATAAGAAGTAACATTACAACCGATACTCCTACCCACCCAATTTGAAAAGCTTTCGTATTAATGGCTTCGTCCCTTTCGTCTTTTTGTGCTCGCTGTGCTTTTTTTAAAACATCCTCTTTTTCCATAGTTTGCTCCTCCTTTAACTATTATCTAAATAATAACATTCCAAAAGAGATATGTAAAGTATTGTTGTCACCATGTAAAGTTTAATTGCTTTTGTGTTTTCACATTCCTGTCTTTTATGTGGTAGATTGCAAAATTCTATCCATATCGCCTAGTATTCTAACCATAACCCTATAGCCTTAGTAGGGCTTTCAAACAAAAACAAAAGAACAGAGTTAGAACTAGCTCTATCCTTAACGGTCAATTGATTCAGTTGTTCAGTTGATTTTAAGAATTAGATCGAAGATCACTCAGAAATTAAAATGGGTATTGAATTTGATCAAGGTGACTACTTTTAATCATTAGTTCTTTATACAAACGATAAGCCAAATTTTCGCCTAAATAAGCAAAGGCTGAAGACAAAGGCATTACAACAAGGATAGCGTTAAGAGGTAAGATGAGTATGAAAAGACTCATCATTTTTCAGTTAATATGGACTAGACAGTTCGCAAGTCGAGGGAAATAGATTATTCCTATTAAGACAGGTCATAACATTTTCTTAACTAAATGTTCTGGGGCTTGTAGAAATAATGTGATATCAAGGGGCGTCAATAAGCTGATCACTAACAGTTTTCTTTTTGTGTTCTTCATAAAATTCTCCTTGTTTAGTCTGCCAACTTCCTACTCTCTATAATATACGTACCATTCAGATACACTACCCCCTTTCAAGATTGACTGTCATCTTTAAAAGAGTTTATAAATCAGCTAGTTTGACAGCTTAAGTTGTTTAATTTACTTTTTCTTGGCAAATAAAACAAAAAAACAACTACTTCCTAAGTCTAAAAGTAGATTTAGAAAAAAGTTGTTTTAAGGATTATAAATAGAATGACTAAGGATTAACTAATTACCTTTAAATAAACTTGCTTCATTGAAATAAACGATTTAGGGCATAAAATGCCCCCACCCTTTTCCAATTGCATAGCCGGCACCATAGAAAAAAGCAACAATCAGTAACCCATAAACGATCATTTTTAAAATCTCTGTTATTTTTTGGTATTTTTCCAATTCATTTGCATCTTTTTCAACTTTTTTCATCAGATCAACATCCCCTCTTAACATATAATCTATAGATATTTGATAAAAATTACTAATCTTAATCAAGGTTGGAATATCAGGAAAGCTTTTTCCTACTTCCCAACTAGACAATGTTTGTCGTGTGACATTCAACGAATCAGCAACCTGCTGCTGAGTAAGTTTAAGTTCTTTTCTCTTTTCCCTTAAGATCTCATTGAGCATCGTCTTCACCTCCTAAATTTAAGATAGGCTTTATCAGAGTTTTGGCCTAGCAATTTGAAATTGCAAGTGATCATATTTTGGCAAATATTCTTTGCATGGCGATTATATCAGGGATTGCTTTGAATTTATATCATTCAAATGAATTGTTAAGACTTTCAACTGTCCTATTTATTTTTAGCAAATAAAATGAATTTCCATATTTAAAAGAGACTCGAATGGTTCTCTTTTATAGTTCTTAATATTTTTCATAATTTTCTGACTAAAAGCAAAAGATTATTTAAATTAAAATTAAAAGTTTTATTTTTATAATTTCTAACATAATTCTATTATAAATCTCTAATTTTCATTTTTTCAATTTGGGAAGAAATTTTTAATTGCTTTCTCATAGCAAAATATATAGCTAATAGAATAAAGGTAGGTATATTGTTTACTAAGAGTGTCGATACAAAATCCATTAAACTTTTCATGTTATCGGATTGTTCCAGGGGGGTGATGGTTAAAATAAGTGATAAAGACATAGAATAGACAAAACTTAAAGAGGGCAGTATCAAGCCAAACCATTTATTTTTAAGTTTAGATAATAATATTTGTAAGATAATAATTAATGCCCCATATACAATAAACATAATCAAAGCAGCTCTCATATCATTCAACTCCTTTCATCTTTTTATACTCTGAAACCAAAATTTTAGCTGTTTCAAAATCAAGCTTATCATTAACAGCCAATCGTTTAATTAAAGAGATATAAGGTTCATTTGCAATATCATCGCTCATTTGAATTTTTTGGATAAGCCTATCTAACCTTAGTCTTACTGTCGGATATGTAACCTCATATTGTTTAGCGATTTCTTTTAAAGAGCCAGATGCTAATATAAATCTTTTGATAAAAGATAAATCTTCTTCTTCAAGATTTGCCATCCATTCAGGAATAATATTAATTTTCATTTCACCCTCCTTCTTTAATTAAGTTAAAGTTATCATTTAACATTATTAAAGTCAATCTTTATCCTATACTTTTACATTATTTAAATTAGGTTTATATAAAAACTGTTTTTAGTGATAAAATGAAGCTTAACTCAACAATTGATTCTAGTGAGACTACTATTTAGGAATTAAACTAAAAGCTAGCTTTAATTTTAGTAAAAAGTTTAACTATTAGCCTGAGATAATTATTATATCGGCCTCTCTTAAAAACAACTTCATTATTGCTAAAAAAGAGTAAGTTATAACACTTCATAACTTACTCCTTTTTTTATATTTGATTAAAGAAAGCTAGTCACACTAACTCATAACTCTTTGCTAACTGATTAGAGAAAAAAATTCAGCAAAATATTCTGCGAGTGTAGTATCAAATAAATATATTGATAGACCATTGACCATGGCACTAAAAATATAAAACAAAAACAAAAAAGAATAGTTTCTTTAAAGCACTTTTAATAGTCTTATTCATATTTATCCCTTATGTTATAAAATTTTATCGCATGAGATAATTGATCGTTATCCATTGTTAAGAAGACAACCTTAATAGAGCTTATCCCCTTACAAGATAATTGAAATTCCTAACTTAGAATTAACTAATTAGAGATTGACATATATCCATTCAAAACAACATAGCTCTAAAACATAACGGGTGCTAAATTGGTACTGCCTGTCGTCTTATATCCATTCAAAACAACATAGCTCTAAAACTAATGTATTGAGAGCAGCCCTCATGATATTGTCTTATATCCATTCAAAACAACATAGCTCTAAAACGCTGATAAAAACAATAATGTTCTTGACAGAGTCTTATATCCATTCAAAACAACATAGCTCTAAAACGCTGATAAAAACAATAATGTTCTTGACAGAGTCTTATATCCATTCAAAACAACATAGCTCTAAAACATACGATTCAAGAAGCAGAAACCGAAGCAAGTCTTATATCCATTCAAAACAACATAGCTCTAAAACCTTACTCTGGTATAGATTGGCGATGAAGGAGTCTTATATCCATTCAAAACAACATAGCTCTAAAACGTGGGTATATTAAACTAGGAGAGCATAATTGTCTTATATCCATTCAAAACAACATAGCTCTAAAACTTCACGACGGTAACAGAAATAAAATATCTGGTCTTATATCCATTCAAAACAACATAGCTCTAAAACTAAACTGTTTTAATAAAGCCATTGTTAAATGTCTTATATCCATTCAAAACAACATAGCTCTAAAACAACCCTTGTGTCACCATGTCTAAAAGAGTAGTCTTATATCCATTCAAAACAACATAGCTCTAAAACCAAGTAAGTATAGGTTATAGGTCCATTATGGTCTTATATCCATTCAAAACAACATAGCTCTAAAACTATTAAAACGTTTATGTTTATTTAGAACATGTCTTATATCCATTCAAAACAACATAGCTCTAAAACTTGTTTGATTAATGATTCATCTACCTCCACGTCTTATATCCATTCAAAACAACATAGCTCTAAAACATAACGGGTGCTAAATTGGTACTGCCTGTCGTCTTATATCCATTCAAAACAACATAGCTCTAAAACTAATGTATTGAGAGCAGCCCTCATGATATTGTCTTATATCCATTCAAAACAACATAGCTCTAAAACCTTAAAATCTGCTCACGTTATAGCATTTACGTCTTATATCCATTCAAAACAACATAGCTCTAAAACGTAACGAAAAAAAATAGAAAAAATTTTTTCGTCTTATATCCATTCAAAACAACATAGCTCTAAAACTTACCGTCAGCTGTACCACCAAAAAGATTAGTCTTATATCCATTCAAAACAACATAGCTCTAAAACTTCTACTTTGGGGACAATTCGATTAATTAAGTCTTATATCCATTCAAAACAACATAGCTCTAAAACTTGCAAAAGGGTGGACTGTTCACAACGGTAGTCTTATATCCATTCAAAACAACATAGCTCTAAAACAACAAGTCATTCTGTTCGTTTGTGTAAAAAGTCTTATATCCATTCAAAACAACATAGCTCTAAAACCATATCGACCAGGATTTATATCTTCTCCAAGTCTTATATCCATTCAAAACAACATAGCTCTAAAACAATTATTTAAGAATTTTTGTAACCCACCATGTCTTATATCCATTCAAAACAACATAGCTCTAAAACGCATTCTCATTACTTGAAGCATCAAAATGAGTCTTATATCCATTCAAAACAACATAGCTCTAAAACCATACCCTAAAACAAATGCAATTGTTAAATGTCTTATATCCATTCAAAACAACATAGCTCTAAAACATCGTGTGTGCGTACATCTATCTAATCGTTGTCTTATATCCATTCAAAACAACATAGCTCTAAAACATGCCGCTTTAATTGTTGAGCCACCGTCAAGTCTTATATCCATTCAAAACAACATAGCTCTAAAACATCTATCTATCATATCTATTTATCTATCATGTCTTATATCCATTCAAAACAACATAGCTCTAAAACCCCGCCATTATCCCCTCAACACCACACACAGTCTTATATCCATTCAAAACAACATAGCTCTAAAACGTCTATATCTTATCACGGACGAATCATTATGTCTTATATCCATTCAAAACAACATAGCTCTAAAACCTCGCAATGCCTGGAGACCCTATTATGAAGCTATTTGTTTTTGCGAAAACTTCAGTTTTGAATGGGTAATTTTTTATTCTTCAAATTTATAAACATAATATTCTGAATCTATTACATATTGAGGGTATCCATATAACTTTCGTGGTTCTATAAAAAGTGTACGTAACCCATAACTAGTAATGTATTCAAATAAATCATGGACTTGATCTTGTGTTAAATAAGAAAGTGAATTGATAATGATTAATAACTTCTTTTTTTTCAAATAATTAACTACTTGAACTATATCATAAAAGCGTTCATTTATCGAGTGATAATCAGTAGCAATTGTCACATTAAATAACTTCAAAACTGCTTTTATATCCACTTCATTAGCTATTAAGTCTAGCTCTGAATCTATTAATACATCGTCTACTTGTACTAGTAATTGGTGCAGAGTTTGCTCTAATTGATTCTTTTTTTCAGGCGTCTCATTTAATTGATCTATTATATCTTGATAGATTATATTTAAGAAAGTGGTTGAATTAATTTGATACCCTAGTATATCTGTGATTATAACCATTTCATTGGCTTTTAAGTTATTGTTTTTATGGTCATAAAATTTTAACTCTGCCTCTTCAGTGTAAGAGTATATTTGTTCAATAATGTTTGAAAAAAGTTTGACCTCCTCAATTACCAATAGTGTAGGACATTCAATTAAAAGCGGTTGATCGAGCATTTTAAAATTAATCTTCACTCTAATCTCCCTCCCCTAAAATCACAATACGATCTGTTCGATTCGCAATGGATACGTCTGATTCTCCTACCAAATATATCATCCTTGAAAATTGTTTTTCAGTCACTGTTAAAAGTGTGACTAATCCTTCTTCTGGAATATGTTTTTTTAAACGATTAATTTGCGCCGCTTTAGCCGTTGAATTAAGTAAAATCTTACTATAAATTGAGTACTGATGCATAATAAAACCTTCATCAATTAAAAATTTTCTAAATTTACGATAGTCTCTTTTTTGCTCCAAACTAGCAACGGGCAAATCAAACATTAATAATAAACGCATAAATCTATAAGACATCTCTAAACTCCGGCTGCCTATTATCCTCCTCATTCAAAAATTTAATCGATCGTTTTGTATAATCGGCAATGATATTCGTTAAAAACATCTCTTGATCCCTATAAGCGAATGTTCGACTAAATATTTTAAAGAGCTTTAATTTAATCACTTTGAACTCTTCGCCTTGATACTTATAAACGATAGTATCAATTATTATTCGAAAGGGTTCCATTAAGTCACTTGCTAAATTAAATTCATTAAATTGATTATCATGTTTGATTCCTAATTGAGTTAAACAACCATTTTTTACAATTTCTCTAGCAAACATGCTTAAAATAAGGGTATACCCATAATCCAAGGCGGCATTAATAGTACTGGGATCTGTCCGTACAAAATCTGCTCCAAAAAGTGTGGTGAAATATAACCGAGAAGCATGCGCTTCTCGATTACTTTCATCAAAAGATAGAATGCCCTTACTAAAGTGTCTTAATGTTTCAGCTTTAGTATTAGCGCCTAGCTCCTGCAAAAAACTAGCCTGATTTAAAATTTTTTGTCTAATAATATTTCTCCATAGTTCATTTTTAAAAGAGACAGCCCACCTCATCTGTTTTTTCAATTGTAAGGAACTATCATGGCGTCCATAATAAGGTTGGAGCATACTTTTAGGTAGACGTTTTTCATCGCAAAAAACAACCAGTACATTATGATCAGCTAAATGTTTTAATAGCATCGTCGTTAGTGTAATATCAGTTGTTTCTAAAATAAGTATATCGATTTCTGACAAATGAATTAATTCGGTTGCTCGTGCACTTCGATAGTATAAATGGTGATTTTTATAGCTCAACTTGGAATGTGAGTTAACCACCACTGTCCGCCACGCCATTACAATTCCTCCAACTTTATTCTCGTTTCATAAAGACCAGTTATAGAATAGAATATTAATATAGATTCTTTTAAGCTTCCTAGAGTATACCTAACGCTAGACTGAGTTATATTTTCATCTAAAAAATTAAATGCAGCAGGTGCTCCATAAGAAACAAAAGTAAATAAAGAAACAATTGATTTGGCTAGGCCATTGATATCCTGACTCTTCTTCTGATAGATTGTTTCTAACCGTTTAGTAACTTTAGGTTTTTGGATATATTGATCAGCAAATCTAATAACCTCCTGGAAGATTAAATCAAACTTTTCTAAGTGATTATTTACATATTCTACACTTTCAGGATATTTACTTTCATCATAATGTTGAGCATGATAGACCATTGGCACTAAATGAGCAGATAGAACAAACTGATTACCTTTTTGAGCTTCTTGATGCGATGAAATCAAACGTCTTGCGCCCTCTTTTGTTTCGTAGAGTGTGTATTTCTTTAACACATGGTATTCAGCGTCTTCTCGAAAGCCCTTGTCGCTTAAAAATTCTTTTGGAGATTGCTTAAACTTAGCTTTTTCTTGCATTGTTACGCCGATGAATTGCCATTTCTTCTTATCTTTTATTGCTAAAGTAAAGGCGGTTTTAGGGTTCAAATACCCTCCATATTTATTTATATCCAATCCTTCTTTTATTGGTATGAGTTTCTCTGAAGTCCCCTTAGGGTTTAACGTTTGTTTGTATAATTCTCCAGATTGTTCTTCTACTTTTTTGACGATATTCATCTGCTTTGAAGATAGCACTTTTTTAATTGTCTGCATTTCTTTATTTTTATCCCAAAGAACCTCGCCTGTCTTTTCGTCAATCACAAAGTCTTCCACAAAGAAATCAATCATCTGATCATATTTCATTTTTCGATAAGAAGCTTTGTTTTTAATAGAACTAGATTGATAAGAAAATTGACCATAGACCAAGTCACGTTTCACTCTTGGATTAACTTTCAAAATTTTATTAGCCACCACTGCATTTAAATATGCATCATGTGCATGATGATAATCGTTAATTTCACGAACTTTATAAAGATTAAAATCTTTTCTAAACCGACTTGCTAAAGTAGATTTTATGGTGACGATATCTACAGTTTTTTCAGCCGAAGAATCATTTAAAATCGTATCTAAAATATTAGCAACATATTTAGTTATCTGGCGCGTTTCTACCAAGCTTCGCTTAAGGAAACGTTCTTTTTCTTTCTCGCTCAATCCTCCTCTTTCGGCTTTGGTAAGGTTCGCTAGTTTCCGTTCGCTCATAAGTCCTGAGTTTTGTAAACGTTCCCAGAAACTTCGCTGTTTATCGACGATAGCTTTAGAAGGGACATCGTCCAATTTTCCCCTATTTTTTGCAGAACTAACAAGAACTTTATTATCAATCGAGTTATCTGTAGTAAAACTTCTTGGAATAATATGATCAATATCATAAAAAGATAAACGATGAATATCTAAAGGCTCTCCTGTATACATATCTTTCCCGTTTTGTAGATAATATAAATAGAGACGATCATTTTGTAAGGTTTCATTAACTATCGGTTGCTCTTTTAATAAATTACTACCAAAGTCCTTCAAGGCAGTCGTTAATTTATCTTCGCGTTTCTTAGATTGCTTCTTACCAAAAGCTGTCGTTTGATGTTCACGAGCCATTTCAACTACTACTGAATGAGGAGCGTATCCCATAATCCCTACCACTTCTTCTACAATTTTTAGAGATTGTAAAATTGATTTTTTTATAGCAGGCGAGCCTGGCAACTCATAAACCATATCCTCTAACGCTTGATCTTGTTCAATATTTTGAGCGCGTTCAATAGTCTCTTTAAAGCTAAGCGTTTCATCGTTAATTAATTGCATGAAATTTCGATTGTGATGGCGATCTACTCCATCATCATCCTTTAAATAGTCCATAATTGTCTTATGCGATTGCTTATCACGAATACCATCAATTAATTTTGCTGACAACCTTCCCCAACCTGAGTAATTTTTTCGAGAAAGATGCTTAATCATTTCTGGTGTTAAGTATTGATTAAATTGTTGCAATTGTGTTTTCTTCATCTTACGATCTTCGAAAATAGTCAGAATAAATATAATCTTTTCTAGCATTTGCGAAAGCGAGTCATCATCAAGTAAGGCTTGCATTCCTTCAATTTTCATAAAATCTAAATAGGTTGAATAACTTGCATTAAATCTTCCATCAATCCCATTGATTTCACTGGCTTTTATAGCCAACTCATTTATTAGAAATTTTTTTAAATTTTTCTCGCTGACAGAATGATTTTTCTTAAATAATTGATTAAAAATGGCTTCTTTTTCTTTTTTAGAAAAAAATTGAAGCCGTTGTCGCTCATCTTTATAGGAAACTTTTGTTAGTTCATTAAAAATGGCGAATTTTTGATACAGCAAACTTCGCTTAGGTAGTACCTTTTCCTCTGGAAGATAAAGGTCGTAGTTGGTCATTTTTTCAATAAAAGAAGTAGCAGATGCTTCTAAATTGACCACACTCTCAAAATTCCACGGTCTAACAGCTTCATTTGACTTTCTTGTCATCCATGAAAAACGATCTTCATTTGTTTTAGCAAGTGGCCCGACATAATAAGGAATTCTAAATTTGAATATCTGTAATATTTTATTACGGTTTTTGGCTAAAAATGGATAATACTTTTCTTGATGATTTAAGATAGCCACTAACTCTTCTTGATGGACTTGATGAGGAATACTTCCATTATGATAAGATCGTTGCTTTCTTAATAAATCCTCTGTCTCCATTTTATGAATAAAATAATCACTGCCCTTAATGTTTTTAATTTCAGCTCGAAGGTATTTATAAAACTCTTCGAGACTAGCTTCGCCGTCTATATATCCAGCATAACCTTTTTTTGTCTTATCCCTAAAAAGATTATAGTATAAACTCTTCGAATGATTTGCAACAAGGTCTTTAAGCTTTCTTAAATCTTCTTTATGTTCATTGTATTGACTTATCATATTATCAGAAAGGAGCGCATTTGTTTTTACACCACTCGGTTTCAAAACGCCTGCTAATTCAATAGCATCGTAAGTTGCCTTAGCCGTCGTAAATAATTCTAAATGCTCATCACCTATTTTTCCCAACAACTCTTCTAAATCCTCATTGTAGGTCTCTTTCGTTAGTTGCAACTCTGCTTTTTCTTCTAAATCAAAAGCCTTTTGAAAGTTTCCCTTATTTCCAACAATCAGATTTAAAAATTTTTCTAACGGGTGTGACGTTTTTATTTTTAAGAGATTTCTTACTCGTTGATTCTTAGCTGATCTAGCAATTTTTTCTTTAAAAATTAATTCAATTTGACTTGATTCCTCATCAGTTACTATTATTTTATCTTCTGGGAAAGCTTGATTAAACGTTTTAATAAATTGAAGCCATTGTTGTTTAATGGAAGTGTTTTTTAAGTCTAAGTCGCCTTCAATTAAAAAATGTCCACGGTATTTGATAATATGGGCGAGTGCCAAATAAACTAATCTTAAATCAGCTTTCTCGCTACTATCAGCTAAGTGTTTACGTAAATGATATATCGTTTCAAAGTTTAGGTGGTATTGTTTTTCCTCATCCATGTTTCCAAATATAGGGTATATGTTGTAAGGTTTGTCTTCGTCTGTAAAAAAGCTGTTGTCTAAACGTTCAAAGAAATTTTCATCCACTTCTTTTATCGCTTCAAAAAAAAGATCTCTTAAATATACAATTCGATTTCGCCGACGACGTAATCGCCGACGACTCGTTCTTTTCATTCGAGTATCTTCCGCAGTTTGTCCCGTATCAAAAAGGCGAACTCCCCAGAAATTCTTCTTAATTTTCTTACGATCAGTGTTGCCTAATATATTCATGTTTTTTCTCACAAGTTGGAGGTCTTCCGTTAACACAGCCCACCCTACTGATCCCGTCCCAATATCTAATCCAATCGTATAAGGTTTCTTCACTTAATCTCGCTCCATTTCATTGAGTTTTAGTATCATTTTTAAGATAACGGTTACATTATAACATAGCATTATATGAAAGAAGATAATTTTTTTAAAAATATTCAATTTTTCCAATAATAAAAAAATAATATAGAGCGTTGACACAAATGATTTTTATGTTATTATATAGATGTTGTATCCATTCAAAACAACATATGCGAGTTAAAATAAGGTTTAACCGAACCCAACTCATGGCGCTGTCTCGGCGCTTTTTTTTTAGCTAAAATTATGAAATTAACCACGCTAGAAGGTGAATTGTTTGTGTACAATGCGCTCATTCACTCTCTCATTCCATCTAAAATAGTAACCGCTTCTCAAGTGCTGCGAACACTCACTTTTGCAATGAACCTACTCTCTCCCCACAGAAAAAGCCCCCGCATCCGTTTAGGATGAAGGGGGATTTCTTATACAGTCGAGACGATCTATTAAAATTTATCATGGAGTTTAAGGATATCTAGCAACATTTCATCCCTATATTTTAATAAGGATTCCCGATCATTTCCAATTTCTTTTGGTCTGTTTTTAAGCGATTCTGCGACCATTTTCGGAATTTTCTCCTTGGCTTCTTCGGGAATTTCAGTCCATGTAGCAAGGTCTTCTAACCAGCTTTCTAACGATGGACCGATATGTTTGAGGACAGCTTCAATTCCACCTTCTCCTCCGCCTAGTTCAAAGACAAGACCCGGTCCCATAATTCCCCAACGAATGCCTGGTCCAAAGGTAACTGCCTTATCAGCATCTTCCATCGATACTGCACCGTCTAAGACCATCGAGATAAGCTCTCTAAAAACAGTCGCTTGAATTCTGTTAGAAACAAAACCTTTTAATTCTTTATTCAATACAATCGGTTCTTTATTAGAAGACTTAAAGATTTCTTTAGCCACTTCAATCGCCTGATCACTCGATTTTTCGCCTTTAGCCAATTCAATTAGCGGAATCAAGTGCGGGGGATTATAAGGGTGTGCTCCGATAATTCGATCGGGTTTTTCAGCAAATTTAGCGATTTCTGAAATAAGCAAGCCAGAGGTTGAAGAACCCATTACTGCTTTTTCTGGTGCATATTTTTCAAAGTCTTTAATAAATCCTTGTTTTATTTCATAATCTTCAGGTAAACACTCTTGAACATAATTAACATCTGCTAGCGCTTCTTCTAAGTTTCCTGTATAAGAGATTCTGCTTAAAATTCTATCTCTTTCTTCTGATGTAAAAACATTTTGAGTAACTAGGGTATTTAAAGCATTATCAATATATTTTTTTACTTTTTCTTCTTCTTCTTCCCATTTGTTATAAGAAACTACATTATATCCTCCAATAGCAAAAACAATGGGGAAAGAACTACCTATCACACCACCAGCAATAACGGTAATCTTTTTATCCATATAAAACGCTCCTTTAAATACAAAAACCAACCCTATAACTGATTTCATTAACTAGTTATAAACAAGACTATGTTCCATATCGTTTTAACGAACAACCCCATTGAATGTCATTAGTTATCTCCTATACTTTTCTTGAAGCCCCCTTCCTAAAGCAATTCATTAAAGCAACGAACTGTCAATCTATACACATTCAATTTATTGGTCTTCGTTAACAAATTTATCTTAGAATAAAAATAGAAGTCTTTCAAGAATTCTGAATTCGTTGTTTTTTAATATCATACAATTCAAAACACCCGTCTTTTAAGGGTGTTTTGAAAGCATTTTTACTGTCAATTACAATCCATATAAACTATCTTTATTTTTAATGACCATTTAAATTATAAGGAGACAGTCTGTTGAAGATCAAAAAGGTTAAAAAAATCTATTGTGTCCATTTTTCCTTCTTATTCATGCACTTGTATCCTACTTCAAGAGAACATTAACCTACTCATCGTTTTTTGACTATGTGATAGGTAGTGGAGTAATTTTTTATTATTCTTTCCATTGTATATTTCTTCGAAGACAAGACTATTAACTTGTTTGAACAGAATTAAAAATAGAAGCTTTCTTTGGATTGCTTCTGCGTCAAACAAGCGAATACATTCTCTATTCCTAGGCTTATAGTTTCTATTAATAGATCGAAGTACTCAAAGTATGGGTGTTTAATCGTTTTAACGCCTATTATCGTATATTTCAAGCCTCAACGATTGAGTGAACATTTCAGCGACAGCGTTGTAATGATTTAGGACTAGTGGATACCAAAGGTTTCAAGTAAAAATTATTAAACACTTTCATGCTGAGTATAGCAAATGTTTAAACGTTTCTTAAATAAGGTGGACCGGAAGCGACAAAAGGGTTGAAAAATTGAATAATGTTGATCAATTACAGCTTAAAATAAATAAATAATTTAGCAAACGTACAATAATTCAGAAAGAATGTGCTGCTACAATTAATGTAAAAACAGTTGAAGAAATGAAACGTCAATAGATTGTTAAAAAGCTGTGCCAATTGGTCGCAATTTCCAAACCGCCCTTTTTTCGTTGGAAAACCACTTCTTTGTATTGAATCTATGGCTAATGTTGTTCAAAAATAATGTAGACTTTTGTTTCAATTGCCTATCAAATATATTATATAGTTTAATATATTCATTCTTTTTTAGTATTCATTACTTATTTTCTTTTATTTTTTTCAAAATGAACTCTTTAATCTCTAAAGAAGTTCTTATATCATAATCCTCAATTGAATGTTTAGAAAAATCTTAATTTAACCATTCAGCTACAATGAATTTCTGGAATTGAATAAACAGATAAAGGTTTTGAAGCTGAAACATATTGTTACAGATGTTGGTTAAAAACACCGATCATTGTTTATGTTATTGTAGCAAGCATTGACTTCTCTCATCCCTCATACACGCCCTCGACCTAAAACGATTGAAACCTTCCTTAAAGGAAGGTTTCAATCGTTTTAGGTCTTCTATTATTCCTTATCCTAGCACTCGTTAATATAATGCTCCCATCTTTTTAGACAAAGACTTACATTGTTAACTGATTCCTATTAAACTATTTTATGAATCTATAAGGAAAGATTATAAACTTTCATCTTTGACTCCTTTGAAATTACTTAGCTTGCTACTTCTTTTAAATTCTATTATGAATATAACCGCAACGATTATTAAGATACAAAAGATATTTGATAGAATACCGCTATTAAAATTTAAATGACTTATTTCTATTTGGTTATTTATTTGTCCGGTCACGACAGCAACAGATTGCATATAATTATACGGTATTAAATGCGCCACTTTTTGCAAGGGAACCAAAATATACGACAAACTCATACTTCCTAAAATAACAATCAGAGCCACAAACACTGTAAGCATCTTATCCTTAAATACCATTGCTATTAAGTATATGGTCGATATAACTGTAATAATTGATACCAACTGTAGAATCAGAGCGTTTGAAATTAAACGGCTCATTGCAATCCAACTGGCTGCTAATTTTTCACTGTAAATTAATATTGGATAATTAAAAGAGCCCTTATCAAAGAATAGACTGGCTAGGATATAAGCGAGTATAAGAGTTAGGAAAAATATGGTAGAAGAAACCATACTACCGATAGCGGTATTTCGTATAAATCTTTTGAAATAATTATCTGGAATCAATCGATAGATCATTAGTTTATCATGAAAAGCAGAAGCAAATATTTGTGAGAGAATAAAAACAATCAGAAAGGTAAAGAGAAAGGGCATATACTCATTCCATATAGAAAACATAAAAGTTGCTCCAAATACTGGCTGGATATTATCAGCTTTTAATTTGTGAGCTGACAGATAGTTATAAAATTTTTCATCACGTTTCAAAGCTTCCATGATTTCTTGATACGAAGACCCATAAAATTTTGAATTTCCTTCTACAATTGAACTCGTGTTAGAAATTTTATTAGCCATCATAGTGTAAGCTTCCTGATAGTTCTTCTGTTCCAATGCATTCAGAATCTTTTTATTATTTTCTTTTAAATCTTTCGCATTGATTAAATTCTCTTGATCAATCGAATTTATTTGCTCGTTTGTTTCATCTTGACCATCAATTAAACTATTGATTTCTGCAATATCTTTATCAAATTTAACGTTTTCTTCAATTAAAGTGTTTTTTAGAGAAAAATAATCAATGGATTTATAATTTAAAAACAAGATGGTAGCTATACTCAAAAGAAGAATAAGTAGTGGCATAACATTTAAACGGCTTCTTAATAATTTCTTAATGAAGAGCATTACTTCCATCATTACTTTTCACCTTCTTTCAATTGTTTATCTTGCAAATAAACGATAGAATCACAAATGATCCTAAGATCTTCAAGGTAATGGGAAGTTATAATGATTATTTTATCTTTTTCTCGGTTTTTCTTTAATAGTTCAAAAAACATCGTTCTGGAATCACTGTCTAATCCGTTCAATATTTCGTCCATTAAATAACATTCTGCGTCACTGATTAAATATAATGCAAAAATCAATCTTTGCTTCATGCCTTTGGAATACTTTCGAATAGGCACATTCACAAAATTATCGATGCGACATAAGTGAACAGTCTCTTCAGTATTTAAAGAAGATTCCCATTTTAACTGAACAAATTTTAAATAATCCATGCCAGTTAAGTTTTGATCCAGCCATTCAATATCTTCTAAATAAAAGAAATTTTTTCTTTGATTATTTACGGCTTGATTATTAAAACGAATCTCACCTTTATTAATTTCTTTTAACCCTGCAATGGAACGAAATAAAGTCGTCTTACCTGCCCCATTTGGAGCAACAATTCCATAAATAAATCCATTTAAAAAATTATAGGATGCATTTTCTAATACCGATAGCCTCGTGCTAATTGATACATTTTTTAAAGAGAGCATAATTTCCTCCTATCAATTATAATTTAACATTTTGTCCATGTTGCTGTATTAATATAAAAATGTCAATTCTTACTAGAACAGGTAAAAGTAAAAATATTTCTATCAAACTAGTAATACTTCAATACTCTGAATGAAGGTGCAGCGATCGCCACTTGAGGACGAGCAATCCCAACAAAAGAAATTATTACTAATTAAGATACTAAACTTCTTTTAAAAAAAGATGCATTTTTTGTTTAATGCCTTAGAATCTTTTAAATTTTAAAGGTTTTAAAAAATATAACTAAACTGCATCTAGCTTCTCAGCATCTAATATCGTTAATTTCAAATTTAACACATATATTGTACCAAATAGTTTAAACATAATCAATAAGCGCTTACATTTGGATTGAAATTGTTCACATTACATATTCGATACGCCATGCTAAAATTTATATAAAGATAATTTGAAGTTAGAAAACTAACACCAGTTTAGAGTGTATCTCTCGCTTCTTGATAAACATTCTGCAGAATTTGACCCTATACGGTTATTATAATAAGTTCTGCCTTTTAATGTTTAAATGGTTAATTAGCTGTTTATAGGATCATACAAACATTTTTTTAGTTCATCACTAGCAAGACCTAACTGATCTAATTCAATATATATTGCCATACAAAATGAACGAAATGCCGACCATTGGTAATATTCTTTATTATTTCTTCGCGGAAACTTTTCTCGGTTAATCCACACTTTGAATTTATCCTCTTGTAAAATGTTATGAACAAATAATTCTTTAATAATATAGGCTAGACGGTCCTCTTCATCATCCACCGGTTTTATTTCTATCTTTCTAAAGTAGTTCATAATCGCTTTCCAGATAGCTTCCAGATTCGTTTTATTAAATAAAGGGTGTTTAACGATTGCAACCATTAGATCTGCAGCATGTGCAAAGGTGTGAACCCACCCAAAACGATCAGCATATCCCGAAAAATCCAACTCTTTTTAAAAGTAAGTCAAGGTATCATTTTCAATTTTTTTAAACGCTTCTTTTTCTAAAAGTTTATAGTATATTGAGCCTTTTTCATTGTCGTATGTAACAATTAAGGAGAGAAGTAATAAGGAAAAAGACCGTTTTAAAGTAGCTTCCCCTTTTTTATCAATTTCAAATAAAATAAAATCTTTCTCTAACAATTGGTCAATCATATACCTAACTTGATCTATTGAAAATAATTCTTTTGCCATTCCTCTGACAAAAGTCCTATAGATTAATTTATCTCTACTTTCTGAGTTAGGATGACCTCTATTATTAATTAACCATTTTATTTCATCCAAATTATAGTTTTGTGAATTAAACTTCATCTTCTCTAATAACTGTTCTTGCATTACTGAGCTCCTTTTATAAGCTATACTCCTTATATTTTGTAGAGGTAAAGTTTAAATGAATTAGATTTTATAAAGACACACTAAATTTTTAGAAGGAAACAATCTCAATTCTCAAAACTTATGTATTTTACTCTAGGTAAATATAACTCTTTAAGACGGCTTCCCATTTTATAAATAAATAACTTCATCAAATAGGTTTAAGTAATCAGGATTCGTATTATGACTGACTAATATAATTGTTTTATCTAATTGCACTAATTTTTTAGTGAGATCGATTTCGAGTTCAGAATTCATCGCGGAAAATGGTTCATCCATTAATAAAATAGGCATTTGAGAAAGTATAGCTCTTTGCAATTTGATCATTTGTTTCTGACCACCGCTAAGTTGACTACAATTATCACTCTTTAAAATTTTATTTTTGTGCTTTTCAGGTAAACTAATTTCTTCTTTTATTGTAAAACTATCAAATAGTGTGACATTATTAGCATAATTAACCGAAAAAACATTAGAAAATTGACTATTATAAAAATGATTTCTCTTAATTGACGATAAGACAATTCTCTATTATCAATCAATATTTTTCCGTCCAAAGGTTGGAGATTACCAAATAGTATATTGAGTCAAGTGGACTTTCCTTTTCCACTTTCTCCAACTATTAAATACTTCATGTCTTTTTTAAATTTCATGTCTTAAAAAAACGAATGGATTCATTCATTTCCAATCGCCATGTGTTTTATTATATTTTTACCTTGCTTATCAAGTAGGGCTTCTTATCCTATCCATCTTTCCTTTCTGATTTTTGGTACAAAAAAGACGATAGATTTTAATTTCTATCGTCCTTTTACGATAATTACCCTACTTGAGTTTATATGTTTTTATCTATCAACTTTTGATTTGCTGCTAATAACTCTTCATAATAATCATTATATGCTGGACTAAATTTTCTCATCAAAGGAATAGCTTTTTCATAATAACCTGAATCTTGCATATGCTTCTTCATTTTTTCTTGAATACGATATATTGGGTTATTTAGATAAACACTACTTTCCTTAAAAGACTGATATCTTTCTAACATTTCTTTGTTTTCCTCTAACCATTCGTCTGCATTATAAATAGCCTTTGTTTTTTCCTCATTTACCTCTTCAATGTCTGTTAGTGAAATGGTTTTTGATGCTTGGTCTATTGCTATCTTCTCATCTTCATCTAACTCAAAGTCAGGCATAGTATCTAAAAATTCAATATAGTCTTCATAATATTTTATCTTATCCTCTTTCAACGTATCTGTTAAAAAAGCTTTGTATGATAAAAAGAAAATTTGACCAATATATCCAGGAAATGCTCTTACTAACTTAGAATAAATCGATTCCTGTTGATCGATTAAAATCAATTGTTCTTTTACAGTGTTTATATCTAATCCCTCAAGGAGTAGTTTCAATATTTCAACTTTTCTGTTATCTAATTGTGATTTTATTTCTCTATCTCGAATGATAGTGGCTAACGATGACTTATTGGGTTCTTGTAAAACACCTTCAATTTCCTCTATTGAGCAACCTAATTTTCGATAAATAGATATTTTCTTCAGTATATCAACCTCCTCATCAGTGTAAATCCTGTAATTATTCGACTCTCTTTCTGGACTAATAAATCCTTTTTCTTCATAATATTCTATGGCTTTACGTGTTAGACCTGTTTTTTCTCTCACTTCATTCATCAACATAGTACATACCTCCTTTTAAATCAAATATATCAGCCCCCCTAAGGGACAGGTCAAGAGATATTTAATAATTTGAAATAAGAGATCTAGAGTTTCTTTAATTAGAAATTCTGATAGTTTTTTCAGTCCTTATTCTTTTATTATTAGAAATAAAATAGTGATGCAATGATCGATACTTTGAATAAAAAGAGGTTATTTTCTCTTGTTCTTTTTCAAAAAGCTGGTTATCAAATCTTTTAAAAATAAAGTACCATAAAGTTCACTATCTAACCCCATGGTGCCTTATTTTAATGGATTAACTTCGCATCCCCTGATAGGATCCTCTTCTTTCAAGCTCATGATCAATAGCGTTTAAGACCTCCCACTTCTTCAGTGACCATTGAGGTCCAATCAATCGCTCACGCGGTGCATCGCCGGTTAATCGGTGAATAATAATATCCTGAGGGACATACTCCAATTGGTCACAGATTAATTGCACATATTCCTCCTGTGTCATAAATCTTAACCGCCCCGTCTGATAATCTTGGACCATTTTAGTGCCTTCCATCAAATACAAGAGATGAAGCTTTAAGCCTTGAATATCTGATTCTTTTACTACTCGTTTCAAACTCTCCATCATCATGGCGTAGTCTTCACCAGGCAAACCATTAATTAAATGGGTACACACAGGAATATGATGTTTTCTCAACTTGGCAACACCATCTAAGTAGCATTGGTAATCGTGTCCCCTATTTATATGGACGCTGGTCTGGTCATGAACAGTTTGCAGTCCTAATTCTACCCACATATAATACTTTTGATTCAATTCTGCCAAGTATTCAACCACATCATCAGGCAAGCAATCTGGACGCGTCGCTATCATTATGCCTGCCACACCCTCTTCATGAATGACTTGTTCAAACCGCGCTTTTAAAACATGTAGGGGAGCATGCGTATTGGTAAAGTTTTGAAAATAAGCGATGTATTTTTGAACTTTAGGCCATTTTTTGTGCATTTGCTGGATCCCTTTTCCTAATTGAATAGGTAGCGGATCCAACCGACTTTGAGCAAAGTCGCCCGAACCAGATTCCGAACAAAAAGTACAACCGCCAAAGGCAACTGTACCATCACGATTAGGACAAGTAAAGCCACCGTCCAGTGAGACTTTAAAGACCTTTTCGCCAAAATGATCCTTTAAATGCTTATTCCACGTTTGATAACGTTTATTATTTCCATTCATCTTTTTCATTCCTAACTTTTCATTTAAAAAAGACTGTCATGATGAATTCATGATCAGTCTAAGTATTTTATTTCGATTTGACATAAGTAATTCCGTTAGCTGCAGGCCCTCTGGACTGACCAACCACTCCGACCAGGACAATAATCGTCACTAAGTAAGGTGCAATCTGTAAGTAAACAGATGGAATACTCTCAATATAAGGAATACGTGACCCTAAAACTGCTAGGGATTGGGCAAAGCCGAAGAAAATAGCCGCTCCCATTGCGCCAAGCGGATTATATTTACCGAAAATCATGGCCGCCATCGCCATAAACCCTTGCCCGGCAACCGTCGAAAGTGAGAAGTTCAAGGTAATGGTATTCGCTAGAACACCCCCACCTAAACCACCAAAAAAGCCTGAAAGTAAAACACCGGCATACTTCATGCCATAAACATTGACACCTAGTGTGTCCGCTGCTTGAGGGTGTTCGCCGACTGAGCGTAACCTTAAGCCAAAAGGTGTTTTGAATAAAACGAACCAAGCGATACCCGCTAGTAAAATACCAGCATAAGCGGGGGCTGAAGTAGCTTTAAAGAAAATTGGTCCAATAAAAGGAATATCCGATAAAATGGGGAAAGTCGCATAACCAAAGGACTCTCTAATGGAAGGTGTTTCACCTTTACCATCAAATAATACTCTAACTAGAAAGACACCCAAAGCTGGCGCGATCAAGTTGATAACGGTTCCTGAAATGATATGGTCAGATCTTAAATGGACAGTGGCCAATGCATGGATAGCTGAAAGGAGGATACCTGCCAGACCTCCTGCTATCAAGGCCAACCAAGGGGTCAGATCGCCAAATTGATCCGCAAAATTTAAGTTAAAAACAACTGAAGCTAAGGCACCAATAACCATGATTCCTTCTAGCCCCACGTTAACAACCCCAGAACGTTCTGAAAAAACACCACCAATGGCTGTAAAAATTAGAGGAGCTGAATAAACAAGGGTTGAAGAAACGATAAGTGTTAGCAGATTAACTGACATTAGACTTCGCCTCCTTCTGAATTAGCTTTAGTGGCTATACTTTGTTTTTGTGGGAATAATTTATCTTTAAAATAAGTAATAATAAAGTTCGCTCCAATAAAGAAGATGATAATACCCATGACAATATCTACGATTTCGGAAGGAATTTTAGCAAATAACGCCATGGTCGATGCCCCTGTTTCTAAAGCACCAAAGAGAATAGCTGAGAAGATAATACCGATTGGATTATTAATTCCTAGTAAAGCGACAGCCATTCCGTTAAAACCAATAGCCGGTGCCACACCATTTTGAAGGTTAATGAATCCAAATTCACCCAAGCCATTCATTACGCCCCCTAAACCAGCTAAGGCACCAGAGATGAGCATGGCAAGCACAATGTTTTTCTTGTCAGACATTCCGGCATATTTAGAAGCATAACGGTTGAGACCCACTGAGGTTAATTCAAAACCAGTCGTCGTGCGTGACATTAAGATGCCAATGATTACCGCAGCAATCACTGCTAGGAAAATCCCACCATGTAGGGTGGAGTTTTTAGTTAATTGACTGAGCCATTCCATTCTTAGGCTGGCATTTTGACCAATTGAAGGCGTTCTATCTGCTCGATCGGTTAAGACATAGCGAATTAAATAATCGACAAAATAAATAGAGATATAATTTAACATGATGGTTACGATGACTTCGCTGGTGCCAAAATAGGCTTTTAAAACGCCGGCGATAGCTGCCCACAAGGCTCCGGCTAATGCTCCGGCGATAATAGCCAAAGGAATGACTAGCCAAGCAGGTGATTCGGGCATCATCAAGGCCACCCCTACGGATACAAACCAACCCCATAGGGCTTGACCCGAAAGACCAATATTAAACGATCCAGCCGTATAAGCCACCGCAAAACCCAGTCCAGTAAAAATTAAAGGAGCTGCTGCTCGGAAGGTTTGACCGATGGAAAACGGATTACCAAAAGCTCCTGTAATTAAAAATTTGTAACCTGTCACTGGATCATAACCAAAGGCCAACATTAAAAGGGCTCCAAAAACCAAACCAATAATGACCGAGGCTACGGAAGTAAATATTTTAGTTAATCTTGACATTAGTTACCTTCACTCCCTTCTTTCTTATTACGATTAGCCATTACTTCTTCAAAAGGCGTCCCGGCCATTAATAAACCTAATTCTTCTTCATTAGTTTCAGCAGCCGGGATATCGGCTACAATCTTACCATCAAACATAACTAATATACGGTCAGATAAGTTCATTATTTCATCCAACTCAAAACTCATTAGCAGAACTGCCTTGTTTTTATCACGTTCATTGATTAATGCTTGGTGAACAAATTCAATAGCCCCTACATCCAACCCACGTGTAGGATTCGCTGCAATTAAAATATCGGGATGCATCTCCAATTCACGCGCAATAATCGCTTTTTGTTGATTTCCTCCTGAAAGCGAACGGGCATTGACCTTTTCGGAGACCGTTCGGACATCATATTTTTTAATTAGTTCTTTTGCCCGCTTTTCTATTTCTTTAAAGTTCAAGAAATTAGACTTTGAAAAGGGCGAATGATAATAATCTTTCAATACAATATTGTCTTCTAATTTTCGATCGAGAATTAAACCGTATTTGTGACGGTCTTCAGGAATATGAGCCAGACCTTTTTGCGCAATTTGACGCGTTGTATAGTGGGTAATATTCTCACCATTTAAGTAAATCTCACCTGAGTTAGGTGGGATTAAACCAGTGATGGACAGAACTAATTCAGATTGCCCATTACCATCTATCCCTGCAATCCCAACAATTTCACCGTGTTTCACTTCAAATGAGAGCTTGTCTACAGCTACGATGCCTCGATGATCTTCAATATGGATATTTTGAACTGACAAAGCTACATCGGTCGGGTGTGCTAATTTCTTTTCGGTTTTAAAGTTAACGTTTCTTCCTACCATCATATTCGCTAAATCCACCGTTGAAGTTTCAGCCACATCAACGGTTTGAATTGACTCTCCTCGGCGAATAACAGTACAACGGTCAGCCACTTGCTTAATCTCTTTTAACTTGTGCGTAATAATAATTATAGACTTGCCTTCATTAGACAATTTATGCATTGTTTCCATTAGCTCGTCAATCTCTTGCGGTGTTAAAGAAGCCGTCGGCTCATCAAAAATTAAAATATCTGCACCACGGTAAAGGGTCTTTAGAATTTCCACTCGTTGTTGCATACCCACTGAAATATCTTCAATCTTAGCATCAGGGTCTACTGACAAACCATATTTTTTAGAAAGCTCAACAATTTTTTCGCGTGCTTGAGCCTTATCCACCACCAGTCCCTTGGTCGGTTCTTCACCTAGAATAATGTTTTCAACTACGGTGAAAGCTTGAATCAACATAAAATGCTGGTGCACCATGCCGATTCCTAACTCGACTGCTCTTTTTGGAGATCCGATTGTCACAGCCTTACCGTTCATATAAATCTGACCGGAGCTAGGTTCTAGTAAACCGGATAAGATATTCATTAAAGTTGATTTGCCTGCCCCGTTCTCACCAAGTAAGGCATGAATTTCTCCTTTTTTAAGTTCTAAATTAATCTTTTTATTTGCAAAAAAATCGCCAAACTTCTTGGAAATATCTCGCATTTCGATAACAGCATGATCCATGTTGATCGAAACTCCTTTCTCCATTGCTAATGTTCATAGTCCCTCATATTATATCGGATAATAGCATAAATTTCAGTAACAAATTTATTTTAATAGACCATGTTTTTTTAAAACTATTTTAATCATCCTTGGTCTAAAAATTAATCTTCATTTGATTCAATTAAGACTTGCCTTGGCTTACTCCCATCTTGTGCGGAAACTAAACCTTGTGCTTCTAGGTCATCAATCATACGGGCTGCACGATTATAACCAATTCTAAATTTGCGTTGGAGTTGTGAAATAGAGATAGTATCCTGTTCCTTAATCAACTCCACTGCTTCAAGATAATATTCATCATCAGAGGCTTCTGAGTTTAAGACACTCTCTTCACTGACGACAATATTTTCATCATAATCGGCTTGTCTTTGTTGCTTGATGAAGTCAGTAATGCGCTCTACCTCTTCATCAGATATATAAGCTCCTTGAACTCGGATCGGTTTATTCTTGCCCATGGGTTGGAAGAGCATGTCACCACGACCCAGTAATTTCTCAGCACCGACCGAATCTAGAATTGTGCGTGAATCTGTTCCAGAAGAAACAGCAAAGGCTAAACGAGAAGGAATATTGGCCTTAATAATTCCAGTAATAACATCAACCGAAGGTCTTTGCGTCGCTATAATCATATGGATACCGGCTGCCCTCGCCATTTGAGCTAAACGGATAATGGCATTTTCAACATCATTAGAGGCCACCATCATGAGGTCTGCTAACTCATCAATGATAACGACTATCTTCGGTAATTTCTCGTAGCCAGTTCCTTCTTCTTTGTTCCAACTCTCCACTTGTTCGTTATAGCCATCAATATTTCTCACCCCGCTTGTAGCAAATAGTTCATAGCGTCTTTCCATTTCTTCTACCACATTATTTAAAGCTCTAGCTGCCTTGCGTGGATTGGTAACCACCGGTGATAACTGGTGGGGTAAGTCGTTGTAGAGGGTTAATTCGACCTTTTTCGGGTCAATCATTAAAAATTTAATGTCTTCAGGTTTTGCCTTCATTAAAATAGAACAAATAATTACATTCACACCAACCGACTTACCTGAACCTGTTGCTCCAGCAATTAATAAATGGGGCATCTTGGTTAAGTCAGCCAGACAAACTGAACCTGAAATATCTCGTCCTAAAGGCACTTCTAAGAGTTTATCAGATTCCAAGCCCGCATCGACAATTTCACTAAAGGCGACTGGGCTGACTTGCGTATTTGGAACTTCAATTCCTATTAGCGATTTGCCGGGTATAGGGGCTTCCATTCGAATATCACGTGCTGCTAGTGCCAAAGCAATGTCATCAGATAAGGACACAATCTTACTTACCTTAACTCCCACAGCAGGTTCAATTTCATATTTAGTGACTGAAGGACCCAAATTGGCCTTCACTATCTTGGCATCGACCCCAAAACTTTCAAAAGTCAATTCTAATTTTTTTATATTGTCATTAATACGTTGATATTCTTCCGACTGGTCGACTACTGGTAATTTTTTTAGTAGCTTTTTCCCAGGGAATTGATAGGTTTTAGATTTCTTTTGTTTGGTTTTGGTTTGCTTTTGTAGTTCTTCCTTACTTAAAACCTGATCTAAGTCATCGTCAGTTAGAGCTTGCCTTTGATTACTAGCGTCTTGCCAATGACTAGCAGTAGCTAAGACATCTGCTTTATTAGGCGTTTGTTTAGAAAGTGCCTCATCAGCCATTTCGTCTTGTGCTATGGCTGTTTCAATTTCTTCTAGGCTTTCTACTTCCTTCGTTGGTAAAGGATTCAGCTGCTCTTTTGTCATTGAATCAATCGATTGACTATCAGCTTGAGAATACGCTATTTCTTGATCGTGCATCTGATCAAAGAAGTCTAAATCCAAGACACGTCCTTCTTCTTGGGATAAACGTTTGGAGTTTAAAGATTTTTGCTGATAATCTTCTTGACGATAAGGCTTAAATTCATATTCTGTGGTGGGGTTAAAAGCGGGTTGGTCTTCTCTTTCGAAGGTTGGCATATAAGCTGTTCGATTGTTAAATGAAACATCCTTTGGAGGAAGACTTTGTGTTTCTTCTGTTTTCATAAAGAAGGAATAGAAACGACTAAATAGTGTTGTAAATACATTTTGCTTTTCTTGCTTTGATTCATTAAGTTCGTTGCCTTCAATATTCATAACCTCATCAGGATTTTCTTCCAATGGACTAGCAGCGATGATGCTTCGTTCATCGTTAAGATCATCACCTTTATCTTGGTAAACCTCTTTAAGTTCTGAAAAATCAGGAAAAAGTTCTTTAAAAAGATTAGTCATTTGGCTAAATAATTGCTGAATGGCTTGCCAACCGCTAATTAAAGGGCGATCTAAAAGAAAAATTAAGCCGATAAAGAAACTAACAAAGAAGAAGAGATAAGATCCCCATTTACCAAATAAATATCCGATACTGACATAAAGACCTGCTCCGACCAATCCACCCCCTAAGCTAGAAATACTTTGTTGAGATAATAATTCCTTACGGTAGATTCGAAATGCATGCTCAAACGCCGACTGCTGAGTATTATTTTGTAAGTAATCGTAATACTCAATAAAGTGTAAAGACCCTGCTAATGCGATTATAATTAAAAAACCACCTAAGAGTGGTCTCAAAGGTACATTAATTACTCTTCCTTTTAGCATCATCATGGAACCTAAGAATAAACTGGTATATAAGAGAAGTCCGTAACTTTCACCTACCATTAAACGAAAACCATTAGTTAGCATTAAACCCATAATGCCCCAATTGAAAATAGCGACTAAACTTAAGAAAGTAATTAATATACCTAAAAATAAGTAGATTGATTGGTACTTCATTTGATTGGGTGATTGACTCTGACGCTTGGATTGTTTTTTCTTTTGAGCCATTCACATCACATCCTTTCAGAACTCTCGTGCATGGGTTATTATATCATTTATGATAAATGATATCGAACAAATTATCGTATTTCTAAGTTTATTAAAGGCTTATACTAATTAAAATTCAACTTCTAGAAATGCTCTTTTATATGATTACTAACTTGATAAACCACAAATTTTAGCTTAGAATGTATCAAGTCATTGTATTTGTTGTAAAATAACACAAAATAATATATCGTTAATTATATCAATTAGATGGAGCGTGAAAAATGAAATTTATAAAAAAATATTGGAAGTTAATTTTTCTTATCTCGATGGTTTCATTGATAGCAACAGGCTGTATTCGCTATGATGCATCGGGTAACCCAACTGGACCTATCTATGAATATTTAGGAGTACCAACTGCTAACTTCTTAGACTTTTTAGCAGATATTTTTGGCGGTTCTTATGGGATTGCAATCATGATAGTTACCCTAATCACTCGTTTGTTTATGCTTCCATCGACTTATAAGATGACTAAATCATCAATGGAAAGCTCAGCTAAAATGAAATATGCCCAACCTGAAATTGCAGAAATTCAAGAAGAAATGAAAGGAACAGATAATCCACAAGAAAAAGCTGCTCTGCAACAAGAGTTAATGCAAGTTTACGGAAAATATGACATTAACATGTTATCGAACGTTTCTGGCTGTTTACCATTATTAATTCAAATGCCAATTATTTCAGCTGTTTATACAGCGGTTCGTACATCCGATAAAATTGCAGACTCCTCTTTCTTAGGTATTCACTTGGGTGGAAAGAGTTTACTATTAGTTGGTTTAGTTGCAGCAACTACCTTCTTATCTAGTTGGTTAATGCAAAAAGGAACAGCTACACCCGTTTCCGATAATCCTCAAGCCAATCAAATGCAACAATCAATGATGTATATGAACCCAATTATGTTAGGTTATTTCACTTATATTTCTAACGCGGGAATCGGACTATATTTCTTCACTGGTTCTCTTTTCACTTTAGCTCAACAATTCTATATGAATCAGGTTGCACGACCAAAAATTCAAAAAGATATTGATGAAAAAGTCAAAAAGTATCAAAATATGCCGCGAGTAAAGCGACAGAAAAAAGCGAGACAAACGAAAAAACAATTAGAAAAAGTAAATGCTGACCGTATTGTGCCGGTTAAAAATCCAAAAGCTAGAAATGCTGGAAAGCAAAGAAAGAATAAATAAATCTACATAAAATGAGCCTCACCACATTATTGTGCTGAGGCTCGTTTTATTTTTCTTCTTTAGCAAGTTCTTTGGCAATCCTTTCACTTTTATAAATTAAGTGTTGGTCCGTTAAAATCGGAAACTCAACATAGAAGATCGATCCTCTTTGATAGACAGACTCCACCCGAATTTTTCCGTGGTAGCCTTCTACTAATTGTTTAGCGATACTTAACCCTAAGCCATTACCTCCTTTGGCACGCGCTCGTGCTTTATCCACTCGGTAAAACCTTGAAAAAACACGCTCTTTATCTTCTGCTGTCATTCCTTCTCCAAAATCTTGGACAGCAATTTCAACCTTATTCATGGTTTGACTGACTGAAATATGTATCTCCGGACGATCTGTCGAATATTTCACAGCGTTATCAAGTAATATTACTAAGATCTGTTCAAAGTGATGATGATAAATATTGACATAAACTTTTTTACTTTTCTCATTATCTAAATAAAAATGAAAGTTTGGATATAAAATTTCAAAATTATGGTGGACTAGAGAAGCTGCAGTGGTGATTTCGGTTACTTCGTCTTTGTAATCCACGTCTACATGGTCTGCTCTTGAAAGGTCTAACATTTCTTGGACTAATTCCTTCATTCGTGTAATTTCTTGCAGCGAAGCAGAAATAGATTCATCTAAAACCTGCTGATCTTCCTTACCCCAGCGATTTAGCATCTTTAAATGTCCTTCAACAATCGCTACCGGCGTTCTTAATTCGTGCGAAACATCTTCCACAAACTGTTTTTGACCCTTTACATAAAGCTCAATCTTATCGAGCAGTTTATTAACATGTAAACTTAAATCGCTCCACTCATCATTGGTTCGCGGTCGAACAACACGAACCTGAGAGAGAGTATCTCCTTCTAATAAATCTAAAGTGTTAATAACATAAGTTAAGGGCCTTAAAAAATAATGAGCGATTAAAAAGCCACATAATATTGAAATCAAAGTCGTTATTAGAAAACAACGAATCAAAAAATAATTTAACTTTTGAACATACGCTACTTTTGCCTCAGGTAGAACAATATATTGAACAATGCCTAATAATTCTTGATTAATACGACTCGAAATCCGACTAGAGCCGATTAGATAATTCTTTCCTTTTATATTTTGCCTTTCAAGCTCTTTACTAGATGATCCAATAGGATATTGAAAATGCTGACTTTCATTTAATAACTTTTGTTCGGGACTATATAGGCGAATGATAGTTTGGTCGTTAGAATAGTGATCTATTAAAAACTTAACTTTTGTCTCACTATCTTGTTCATTTTGGTCAAGGAATTGTTGAGCTTGGAAAGGCTGATCTTGGTCGGATAGCCCCTTAATTAAAAATTCAAATTGCATCTGATGACTTTCCTTTGATTGTTCATCGTACATTTGAATCGTTAACTGGCGATAGATTAAAAGTGAAATAAATGACAGCATAATCATTGCTAAGGATAAGAAAATACCCCATTTCCATTTAAGCGAAAGGGGTTGGTCTTTCTTAAAAGTAAAGACAGAAGATGATTTAGTTTCTGATGACATAGCCTGTACCACGAACCGTTTGAATATAAGATTCTTCTCCTGGAATATCGATTTTATTTCTCAAATAACGGATATAAACATCCACCACATTAGTTTCAACCTCGGATTTATAGCCCCATACTTGTTCTAATAAGACATCTCGTGGCATAACCATATTGATATTTTCCATTAAAAAGACTAATAATTCGTATTCTCTTTTAGTTAAATCAATTAACTCACCTTGTCTTTTCACCATACGGCTTGATTTTTCAACCACTAAGTCCCTAAATTTTAGATAAGGTTGATTTTGAGTTCTTGATTCATCTTCAGTCTCGATTCGACGGAAAAGTGCTCTGAGTCTGGCTAATAATTCTTCAATGGCAAATGGTTTAACGATGTAGTCGTCTGCTCCTTGGTCAAGACCTGAAACACGATCAATGACAGAATCTCTAGCCGTCATAATAATAATAGGTACATCTTTAACTGGACGAATACGGCGTACAACTTCCAACCCATTTAATTCAGGTAACATTAGGTCAAGTAAAATAACATCCCACTTTTCTTCTAAGGCCTTTTCCAAACCACTGCGCCCATCATAACAGATAGCTGTTTCATAGCCTTCATGTTGAAGCTCAAGCTCAACAAAGCGAGCTAAGTTCTTCTCATCTTCAACAATTAAGACACGTTGATTTACATTTTTTACCATGCGAACTTCCTCCTATAGACTTAACTTACTAACCAATTAACGTTTATTAAGGTCTTAGACTATTGGTCTACTCTTTCTTCACGCGATTCATCCCAAATGAAATGGTAGCTGCCAACTTTATCCACACGTTCATAAGTATGCGCTCCGAAATAATCACGCTGTGCTTGAATTAAATTAGCTGGAAGTACTTCACTACGATACGAGTCATAATAAGCAATTGCGCTTGAAAATCCAGGAACAGCAACACCCGCTTGAACTGATAAAGAAACAATTTCGCGAACACTTGATTGATACTGATTAGTGATTTGAGTGAAGAAATTATCTAATAAAAGGTTATCTAATTCTCTATTACGATCAAAAGCATCAGAAATATCTTGCAAAAAGCGCGCACGAATAATACACCCTGCACGGAAGACACGGGCAATTTGGCTATAATTTAAATCCCATTGATATTCTTCGGAAGCGCTGCGATATTCTGCAAACCCTTGAGCATAGGACATAATTTTTGAAAAATAAAGTGCCTGACGAATTTTCTCTATCCACTGTTTACGATCCTTTTGGAAGCTAGAAGTATCATGCGAAGGTCCTTGAATAATTTGAGAAGCCTTAACACGTTCTTCTTTTAAAGCAGAGATAAAGCGCGCATAAACCGATTCTGTAATTGTAGGTAAGGGAACGCCTAAGTCTAAAGCTGATTGCGAGGTCCATTTTCCAGTCCCTTTATTACCAGCTTTATCAATAATCATTTCAACCATTGGTCGCTTGCTTTCAGGGTCTTTTTCCTTAAGAATCTTGGCGGTGATCTCGATTAGATAGGAATTTAATTCTCCTTGGTTCCATTCCTCAAAGACTTGAGCAATCTCATCTGCAGACATTCCTAATAATTTATCCATGATTGCATAGGATTCGGCAATTAATTGCATATCACCATACTCAATACCATTATGAACCATTTTAACATAATGACCGGCACCATTTGCTCCCATATAAGCTACACAGGGTTCTTGATCAGCTGGTGCTTTTGCCGCAATTTCTTTTAAGATAGGCTCAACTAATTCATAGGCTTCTTTTGGTCCACCAGGCATTAAGGCAGGACCATGTAAGGCACCTTCTTCCCCACCAGAAACTCCCATCCCAATAAAATGTATGCCAGAGTCAGCTAAAGTTTCTGCTCTTCTCATAGTATCTTTAAAGAAGGTATTCCCTCCATCGATTAAAATATCTCCTTGGTCTAAAAGAGGTAAAAGTGATTGGATTGTAGAATCAGTCGCTTGACCTGCTTTTACCATTAACAAGATACGACGAGGCTTTTCAATTGATTGAACAAAGGATTCCAAGTCATAGCTAGCTACTAAATTTTTATCTTTATTTTCGTTTATGGCTGCTTCTGTTTTAGACTGTGAGCGATTATAAATTGCTACACGATAACCTCTACTTTCAATATTTAACGCTAAATTCTTTCCCATTACAGCCATTCCAACTACACCAATTTGAGCTAATGTCATCTAATTATCTCCTTCACTTTCATGATTATCTCATTCTAACAAACTTTTAACTTGAATTAAAGTTAACTTAATAAAGACAAATTGCATTTTATAGGCGTTTGCGTTACACTATTTTTATCAATGGATAGGAGGTTCCAGCCAATGAAAGCCAACAAAAAAAAGAAAAGTAAATACGATCGACGTATAAAAATCTTTTCGATTATTATGGTGATTACCATGTTAGCTGGTGTCATTTTTAGTCTCGTAATTTCTTTTTTTAATTATAAAGGATAATAGGAATGAAGTGGATTCTGCCACTTCATTTTTTATTGATTCGATTTGGTTTTCCCAAACCATTTTTCCATTCCACCCTTTAGAATAAAGACTTGGTCATATCCATTCTTTCTTAATATATTAGCAGCTCTTGAACTTAAAAAATAATTATCATCCACTAAATAAACAGGAATATCTTTTCGAATTTCACTAAAACGCATTTTAAATTGCGACATTGGAATACTTCTAGCTCCTAAAATATGACGTGCATCAAATTCTCCCGCTTCACGAACATCAACCACTTGGACTTTGCGAATAATTTCATTTAATTCTCCACTAGCGACCAATTGGGCTGATCGTTTGCGCATTATCCAAAGGCTTACCCAGAAAATACCATAAACTAAAAGAACAGTTACAATTATCCACAAAAACAGTTCAAATATACTCATCATTATTTCCTACTTTCTTTTACTAAAATTAAATAAGCTGCTCCTAAAATTCCGGCGTCATTGCCTAATTCAGCTAAGCTTATTTGTGTTTGATCTTTGATAGGTTGAAAAACAAATTTTTGATATTGTTTTTCAATGGATTCCTTAAGGGAGTCTCCAGCCTTGGAGATACCCCCTCCGATAACAATCTGTTGCGGATTGAGAATGTTTGCTAAGTATGAACAAGCTAAGCCTATGTATTTTGAAAAGTTTTCAAAAATTTCCAGAGCAAAGTCATCATTAGCTTTTACTGCTACCATTAAATCCTCAGCTTCAACCACTTGGCTAGCTTGGAACATTTGGTACAAAGAAGATTGGCCTTGATAATCTTTAGCAAGAAGTTGACCCAAGTTATTGAGACCTTTGGCTGAAGCAATCGCTTCTAAGCATCCCTTTTTACCACATGAACAAGGAAAACGATCGGTAAAGTCCACTGTTATATGGCCAATTTCTCCCGCTGAACCCGAGGCCCCTTTAATCAAACGATTTTGGCAGATAATTCCTCCTCCAACTCCTGTTCCTAAAGTTAACATTGCTAAATCACTGCAACCCTTGCCTGCTCCTTGCCAGAGTTCACCAAGAGCAGCTGAATTAGCATCATTAATGATCATAAAGGGAAGGTTGATTGCTCTTTCAAATTGGCTTTTAACGGGATGAGGGTGTACCCAATTTAAATTATAGGCTCCCTTAACTGAACCATCTTCTAAAATAGTGCCTGGACTACCCATTCCAATGCCTAGGTAATCTTCTGCTACTTCTTGTCTTTCTTCTAATTTGTTTTGAATAGATTCAATAATCGAAGGAACAATTTTTTGACCTTTATTTTGAGTCATGGTTGGTATTGACCATTTTTCAATAATTTGACCTTTTTGTGAAATAATGGCCATTTTAACACTCGTTCCACCCAAATCGATGCCGATAATCTTTTTCATATACAGCCTCCTAGCGATAGTTAAAAATTTTACCCATAATTAAGAGAGCAGTCAAAATAAATATTCCCCAAAAAACCCCTGATCTTATCTTCTTATCAACACTGGCATGCAATCGGTGACCTAGACCTAAGACTAAGGTCGTCATACCACCGTATACCGCTCCACCAAAATGTCCCCACTGATCAATCCCTTGAGAAGAAAAACCAGTAATGACATTCAAAATAATTAACAGTGAAAAATTAATGGCTCTTTGCCTTAAAACAATCATATTGGGATACATTTTCGCTAAGACAATATAAGCTAGAAACAAGCCGAAAATACCTGTCGAAGCACCTGCTGAAACATTGTCATTAAAGGCAAAAGAAAATACATTGCCCCCAAAACTAGCAAGTAAATAAATTATTAAAAAGCGTCCGTGTCCAAGAATTTTTTCTAAGTCTTGCCCTATAAAATAAAGAGAAAGGTTATTAAAAAGCAAGTGTTCAAAACCAATATGTATAAAGCTTGGTGTAATTAATCGCCACCATTCTCCACCATAAAGAATTAATTCATTGGACTTCGCTCCCGTTTTTATTAAAGCCTCTAAGGATGTTGTTGTTTGAAATCTTATTAACATATAAATGAAGACCATTAAGTTGATCGCTACTAAGGAATAAGTAACGAAGGGTAAGGCTAAAATACGTCTCTTTTTCATATTTGAAACTCCTTTAATAATTTGAAGTCCATTATACACTAAGTAGCTATTTTTTCCTATTGAGCCTAATTCAGTTAAAAATAAAAAGTCTAGGTCATTAATGGCCCAGACTTTCATAAAAATTATTTTTTAACTTCACGGTGTAATGTTACCTTACGATCTCTTGGGCAGTACTTTTTAACTTCCAGACGATCAGGATTGTTACGTTTGTTTTTATTAGTTAAGTAATTACGTTCACCGCATTCAGTACATTCTAAATTGATGTTTACGCGCATGATTTTCCCTCCAAACTAAAAAATATTTACTCTTCCAAGAACAGCACTATAAGATTATACCATTGTTTCTAAAATTTAGCTATGGTTTTTTATTGATAATAATAAGCTCCATGAGTTAACTGGCTAGCAATTTCATGAATGGTCATATCAGAGTTCAATTGATATTCGCCTGTTTGAATTAATGAAGATAATTGCCATTGTTCGATAAGGTTTTGAAACTCTTGAGCGGAGGTAATATATCCTTCTGTTTCTAATCGCTGAGAAATCTGACTAGCATTCTCTCCTTGACGAATTACAAAGGCTCCTTCAGCAGAAGCTTGGTTATTATCTTCACTTGCAGTTTCATCATTAGAATCTATGGATTCATCTTGTTCTTCAGTATTATCACTCTCATCTCTCAGTGACTCTAAATAATCAATTGATTCTCTTTGTTTAGCAACCTTTTCTGTTAAGGATTCGTTATCGGTGGTCACTTTTTCTAATTGTTTTTTTAAGTTTTCATTATCGCCTGTTAGTTTTTCTAAACTGGCTTCACTTTCTTTAACCTTGTCTTTTAATTGCCTGGTTTCTTGCCCATCAAGTAAGCTAGGTAAGGTCACTCCCTCGATTGGCACATACCCTTGAACAAAGGTAGCATAAACAGCCGTTAGTAAACTGGCAATTAGAAGCCCCACCCCTAATGATCTTAATTTTTCTTTTTTCATATTAAACCTCCTAACTAGCGGTTTTCAATATATTCATCGATCACGTATTGAATGGTTACGAGCTCTTCATCAACCTCATCTTCAATTTCTTTTAAGGTATAACCTTGTGAATAGTAACGAATGATGTCTTCGCGATTGCGATCATTGACATCATAATTGACACGCGGTTGAACCACTTCTTCTGCAACTTCAAGAGCTTCATGCTCTTCAACTGCTTCAATTGCTTCAAATTCTTCAGCATCTTCTTTGGGTGCAAAATAAACATCTTGAGCTGTTAAAGGCTGCATAAATTCTTCCTCAACACTTTCAATGGAAGTATCTTCCACCTTGAGTTGATTAATCGAATGTTGTAACTGTCTGATTTTTTCTGCGTGATCTTCAAGCTTTTTATTTAAGCTTGCATTACCAGTAGAGTCTTTGGTAAACAAAGACATCACCAAGACAATAATTGCCAGCACCAATAGAGCCAGTACTAAAATCCAAATATCCATTATTTCACCTCATCTATTTTTTCTCAGTTTAGCAAACCTTTGTGAAGATTTAAATAAATCTTTCTGAAAATTTAACCCTAATTAAGGCGAAGTTAAATTTTTCTTATTCTTATAATCAATAATAGTCTCTCTAGTGGCTGATTTCAATTCAAAGTAAGCATTATACACGTCCCGTGCTATTCGAGTGGCTTCACCACCGTATGAAGACTGGTTAAGGTAAGGGACAATCACGCTAATAGCTATCTCAGGATCATCAAAGGGTGCATAACCAATGTAAGTACCATTTATAACAGGATCATTTTTTGCATATTGAATAGGTCCTGCATAGAAGGCTTCTGTCGTTCCCGTTTTCGACCCTACTTGAAAAGGATAATCCTGCAAATAAAATGAAGCAGTTCCTTCTTGGGTATGGGAAACCATTCGCATTCCTTCTTGAATTCTTTGCATTTGGGCAGGCTCATTTTGAATGACATTCATTAACTTTGGTGGAATAGTGGTAACAATCCCACCTAATTGACCGTTTTTATCAGTTCCGCGAACTTCTTTAACCAATCTAGGTGAATAACGTTTGCCGTTATTAGCTATTGTAGAGACATATTGAGCCATCTGTAACGGTGTGTATAAGTCGAATTGACCATACGATAAATCAAGTGCTGAAACTAACATATTACTAGCAGGTGTATATCCCGTTGATTCATTGGGGAGGTCGATACCAGTCTTAGTTCCCAAGCCAAATTCAGCAAAGTTCCTTCTCAAAATATCGATGGTCCGAGGATTAATATTCAATCGTCCCTCTTCTTCATAATTGTATTGCCCACCGATACGCATGGCTAACTTAATCATGTAAATGTTTGAAGAACGTTGCAATGCAATCATATCATCAATAGGAATTTGCCCTGTTCGATTGAATAGGGATGTTTTCTCTTGAGAAGCTTGGAATTTTAATGGTTCATCAACAATTACATTATCTGTTAAAGAAATAACGCCTTCTTTATAACCCATTGAGATCATGGCAGGCTTGACACTAGACCCCATACCGTAGGATGTGTTAATGGCTCCTAAAGCGTCATCAACAATTTGCTCACGATTATAGGTATCATTTTTTTTATCATAAGCATATCTCTTACCGGAAATGCCTAATACTTCACCATTTTTTGGATTTAAGGCTACCACATAAACTCGATCATTTAATCCCTGTTCGGCTCCCATATTAACTAAACTGCTTTCAACAATCTCATCTAACTTAGCTTGAAAATCTGTATTGATAGTTAATACCAGATTGTTTCCTTTTGAACCTTCGTAGACTTTATCATTTTTTAGAATATCATCTTTAGCATCTGTCACAATATTAAAAACTGATTTAGAACCTTTTAAAATCGATTCATATTGCTTTTCTAAATAAGAAATTCCGATTCGATCATTCATAGCATAACCTTTAAGCAATAATTCCTTAGCGTCTTCTCTTGGAATACCGCGCTCTTCAGTCGAAACTTGTCCTAGGATAGAACGGAGCATATCCTTTTTAGGATAAACTCTTTGCCAATCAGTCCCAATTTGAATGCCGGGTAAGTTTCTTAAGTTTTCACTCACCCTAGCTATTTCTTCTTGGGTAACATTTTTATTTTTTATCGTAACGGTCGATAACTCGTAAGCAGCTGCCATACGTTTATAGATGGCAATAATTTTTAATTCGGCTTCCGAAAATTCTAAATCTTCGTCTTCAACTTTGGCTAATTGGGCTTCATAAGCCTGACTGCCTGATAAAAGCAGTTCCTCATCATTTAAACGTTTACGAATTTCGTCGATATTATTTACGATAAAATAATCTTTCTTATCTCTTTCGGTAACTCCTTGAGTTGGTAATTCAATTAAAGAGGCTAACTGAGTAGCAATTTTAATAAGATCTCCATTATCTACCCTCGAGGCACGATCTCTGGTAAAGAGAATAGCTCGTTCCGGTTGATTACCGACAATCACATCACCTTGGCTATCATAGATCATTCCACGAGGCACAGCCCCCGTTGAAATGGTTGATTCGGTTCGTTGAACCATTTTAGTAAGACTTTCTCCTTTATATAGTTGCAAATAGCCCAGACGAATAAAAAGGGCTGTAAAAGCTAAAAAGGCTGTAAAAAATAAAAGATTTAATCGCCTAGGTATATGTGAACGCTTCTTTTTTTTATTTTTATTTAATTTTTTAGGCATCTTCATCATACTTTCTGTAATCTATTTCTAAAGTCTAAGTTATTATAGCAAACTATACCTCAAGTTGAAACTTTATCCGTTAAGTCATAAATTAACATTTATTATTTTGTGATTTTATCACTATTTTTTGCTAAGATAGATAAGCAATGTTTCAAGAAAAAGGAGTTTTTTCGTGAAAATTAAAAGTAGAAAATATTTTATTTTAGTGAATATATTTATTAGCTTCTTAATAGCAAGTATGTTAGCCTATTTGATGAAATTTATTCCCATAGGAGATCAACAAGAACGTACCCTGCTCACCGTTGATTTAAGCCAGCAATACATCGATTTTTTCAGTTTGTATCAACGAGCACTCACAGAAAATCCTAGACTCTTCCTTTATTCTTTTGAAAAAGGAATTGGTGGTGAGATGATTGGCTTATGGGCGTATTATTTAATGAGTCCCTTTAATCTGATTTTACTATTTTTTAAAACTGAAAATTTAGATTTCGCCATTCTATTTTTAACCCTCATAAAACTGCTAGCCATTTCGGCCAGTTTTTATTATTTTGTTGAAAAAAAATACACCATCCAGCCAGTCATGAATATAGCTTTTAGTCAAGCCTATACCTTCATGTCTTATACCATGGCCTATCAACTGAATATCATGTGGTTAGATGGATTATTCTGGTTACCACTAATTGCACTAGGTCTAGATTATCTACTCAAAGAGAACAAACCGCTTCTTTATGTTTTTAGTTTAGCGATTGCAATGATCAGTCATTATTACATAGCTTATATGATTTCGATCTTTTTAATGGGTTATAGTCTTTTTGTCATTTTCGAAGATGAGAAACACCTTTCAATCAAAAAAGTTTTTTCGCAATACTTTTCTTTTATAAAATATTCACTGCTTTCAACCGGATTGTCAGGACTCTTTTTACTCCCTACTTTTATTTCAACTCTGAGCAGCAAAAATGCTCATAAGAAAGGATCCTTCGATTTTATTTTTGATTGTTCAAGTGAACACTCCTTGATGGATTTACTGGCCAAAAACTTTATCGGTGCTTTTAATTTTAATCAGTTATCCAACGGTTCAGCCAATTTTTATGTGGGCATGACTGTGGTAGTTCTTCTTATCTTATACTTTCTCTCAGCTAAGATAAGAATGAAAGAAAAACTAATCAGCTTTATGTTATTAGTCTTTTACTTTGCCTCCTTTACTTTCACTAATTTAGATAAGGCATGGCACCTTGGTCAATTTCCGATTTGGTATCCTTCTCGTTTTTCATTCTTAGTTTCATTCTTTTTATTAATTTTAGCGATTCGCTCTTATAAATACGTTCATAAGATCAGACTCTATCAAATACTCACCATAGTTTTTTCTTTAACAGTCTTTTGTTTATTTTATTTTTTGAATGATAATTATAGCTTTTTAAGTGATGCAAAAATCTTTTATAGCCTCATCTTCATGCTCTTAATTAGTTTTATTTTCTATCTTAATCGCAAGCCCAATAAGGGTTTGCTTTTCCTAATACTCCTTCTAACATGTGGAGATATGACTCTAAACGGTTACTTCATTTTGTCATCTAATGATCATTATGTGCAACCTTCTCGATTTAAAGATTATATTGCCTTATTGGATGAGATGATTGCCCCTGTTCAACCTAAAGAAAATGAATTCTATCGCATCCATAAGACCTTTAATCGAACAAAAAATGAATCCTTTTTCGCTAATTATCCTAGCGTCAATCATTTTGGATCAACCTTAGAGGCTTCTACTAGCCAACTGTATGGTTATTTGGGAATTCCACACACTAGTAATTCCATTTATTACACCAGTGGGACCCTGTTTACCGATGATTTTTTGAATATTCGCTACCTCATCGATATCACCTCCAATACAAATATGTATGCCACGGTTGAAAGTTACGCTTTATATCGAGAAGTCAGCGATTTTGATATTCGAGCGCATCAAAAACTCAAAAAAGAAAAGCGCTATGTCTACTATAAAAATCCGAATGTTTTGGGACTAGGAATGGAAGTATCTCCTGTGGTTATAAAAGCTAAGTTTAAAAAATATAAGCCCATTGAAAATCAAGAAATCTTATTAGACTTGCTGAACTTTGACGGTGAAAAGCTACAATTCTTTGAACAAAAAAAATTCAAAAAAATTGATTATCTAAATCTGAATGTGACCAATAAAGGAGATGGGGACTTCTATACCTATAAAAAAGAAAATCCCAAAAGGGATGCTTCTTTTGCCCTATCCTTTGATACTGAATCAAACAATCCCTTTTATTTTACTTTTCCCAATCATTTTTCTAACAACAGAGTTGAACTTATACTAGATAGTAAGCCTTATGAGTTTTATTCGCCTACTAACAGCCGCCAAATTATGGATGCGGCTTTTAAAAAATCAGGTAAAGAACATTCACTTAGAGTTAAGTTAAAGAAAAACACTTTTAAAGCCAACCTTATAAATCTCTATGAATTCAACCTTAAAAACTATCAGCAGTTAATCACAAAAAGAAAAAACAAGTCTCTAAAAATTACTTCTTTTGAAGAAAATACTTTGGAAGGCCAAATTAATATTGAGCAAGAAGAAGGATATTTGCTGATGACATTGCCTTATGATCCTTATTGGCATGTTAAAGTGGACAATCAGTCTGTAGAAGCCCTTCCAGTTTTAAATGATACTTTAATGGCTATTCCAATGACCAAAGGTAAACATACAATTAAGATGACTTATTTCCCCGACTCTATCTATTATGGTGGCTTGGTTAGCTTTCTAGCTATTGCTTTATTAATAGTAGATCAAAACAAATTTCGCCATAAAAATAAATAATTCATGTTATAATAAATATAGGCGTCCAACTTGCATAATGCTGAATAGTTGGATAAGATAGCTCTATTAAATTATAGAATAAAGGATGTTTTATTTGAAAAAATTATTTTTTATCCTTAAAAATGGCTTGAATAATCCACGCTTTTATATCGAGAGCCTCAATGTCAAATGGAAGCAAGTATTAGTCCTTCCTTTAATTATCACCATTTTAATGGCTTTGAATTTTGGAAAAGCCCTTTTTCCAACACTGCGATCCATTCAAACAGATATTAATGAAAGCATTAATTATCTACCTGATTTCCACATTAATGCGGGTGAACTCCAGCTTAATGAAGGCGAGAAAGCTCTATATTATGAATCACGACAATTTCAATTAATTATAGACGATCAGTTGACCAATCTTTCTGAAGGAGAAGGTTTAATTTTAAAGTCAGTAGATAATAGAGACCCTCAATTGACGAGCACCTTCAACTTGTTACTAGTTAAAAACCAAATACTGGTCTATACACCCGAAAATGGTCAGGTTTTTGCCTTTAATCATGATATGGTCACTAATAAAGAAAATCTAGCGGCCGTTTTGACTTATGCTAGTCAATTTAGTTTAACTCAACTCTTCTTTACTATAATAATGACTTGGATAGCCGCGGTCTTCGCTCACTTTTATTTTCTAGTTATTACCTCTTTATTAACCGGTATCTTGAACATGCGTTTAAACTTTCCTTTACCTTTTATGGTGCGAATGAAGTTAGTTATGGTTTGTTCTTTTGTGCCAATCTTAATGATAGAAATCATTAAATTATTATGGTCAGGCTTTTATGTTCCTTTCTATCTCTTTGTGGGCCTAACACTCTTTATTATCTACCATACTTTTAAACAACATACTCTCTTCATGCATCAATTGTTATCTCATATGGATATCAACATTATCAAAGAAGAAGATATTAAAACAGATGAAGACAAAAAGGACTCCTAATTCAGGAGTCCCTTAATTTGTCTTATTTTTTCGTTCTTGTCTAGCTCTCAATTTATTTTTACGTCGGCCAACTGAGCGTTTATGCTCTTTTATTTCTTGCTTCAGTTTATTTTTATAGCCCGGCTTGACTTTAGTCTTCTTAGCGCGATTAATTAATTGTTTTACCTTAGGATCTTGTGTTTTTTCTTGTGTATTTTTGCGAACGGAGCGTCGACTCCGATGATCAACTTCTTTTAACTCACCCTTACTATATTTGACTTCAGTAAATTTAATACCCTTGGCTTCTAAGCTCTCAATAGCCGCTTCATCGTCAGGCCCCATAAAGGTATAGGCTGTGCCGGTTAAGTCATTTCGCGCTGTTCGACCGACACGATGGACAAAGAATTCTAAGTCCTTTGGCAATTCGGTATTAATAACGTGCGAAATACCTGGAATATCAATTCCTCTGGCCGCAAGATCAGAAGCCACCACATATTGAAACTCTAGATTTCGAATTTGTTTCATTAAACGATTTCTTTCTCTTGGTTGCATGCCACCATGAATGGTGGCTATCTTTAAGCCCTTGCTTTTTAAAAATTCACTTAAGTCATCGGCATAATTTCTAGTATTACAAAAAACAATTGCTAAATAGGGCTGACCCATTGTTAATAGATTATAGACCATTTCCTCTCGTTTGATCCCTTTGATATCAATTAAGTAATTTTCCACTTGGTCAGTTAGCACTTGCTTCGGTTTAATCGTAATCTCTTTGGGTCCGGTCATGTATTTATTTAAGAACACTGCTACCTGCTGAGGAATCGTAGCAGAAAAAACCATCATTTGCAGATTCTCTGCCATTCTAGAAGCAATTTCATCGACAATTGATAAAAAACCCAAATCAAAAGTCATATCCGCTTCGTCCACAACCATCGTCTTAGCTGTTTGTACCCATAAAGCATTGGCTTGCATCAGATCAAAAATTCGCCCTGGCGTTCCAATTACTAGATGCGGTTGTTGGTTGGCTAATTTATCTATCTGTCTTTCCTTATCCGTTCCACCTATAAAACGTGAAATTCTGATACTCTCACTTTGATCACCTACTAATTCCGTCGCAAATTCATAAATTTGATTGGCTAATTCACGACTAGGAGCTGTAATAACTGCTTGAACTTTTTGATCGCTAGGATCTAATTGCTCCAATAACGGAATAAGAAAGGCATGTGTTTTTCCTGACCCAGTTTGAGACTTTACAATAAGGCTCTCGCCTTTTAAGGCAAGAGGGATCACTTCTTCTTGCACCGGGGTCAACTTTTTAAATGATATTCTATCCAGTGCTTGCTTAATAAATGCTTTTATATTTAATTCATTAAAATTCATATATTTCTCCTCTATATATTCTTTTGCTTATAATAACGTCATTCGTAAAAAAGTATACCATAAAGCTATCTGATAAAATATGACGGATTCTTAATCTTGAATCCAAGATCTAATTTGATATAATAAAAACTATGTAAAAATGGAGGCATCATAAAGATGAAAGAATATCGCTTAATTATGACTATTTTTGGGGCTAGTGGTGACTTAGCCCACCGTAAATTATACCCTGCCCTTTATCAATTATATAATAAAGGCTTTTTAGCTGACCATTTTGCAATAATTGGGACCGCTAGACGAGCATGGGACGATGAATTCTTTCGTCAAGTGGTTAAAGAAAGTCTTTCACAAGCTAAACAAGCGAATGAGAACATTGAAGATTTTCTCTCGCATTTTTATTATCAAGCTAATGATGTAAAGGAAAGTCGACAGTATAACCAACTTAAAAAGCTATCTCTTTCTCTCTCAGAAAAATATCAAACTCAAGGAAATCAGATTTTTTATATTTCTTTATCTCCTAAGTTATTCCCAGTTATTACCAGTCAATTAAAAAATCAAGGCTTACTCACTGACCAGGGATATAATCGACTAATTATTGAAAAACCTTTTGGATATGATGAAAAAACAGCTGAAGAATTACAGACTCAGTTAACTCAGTCCTTTGATGAAAATCAAATTTATCGAATTGATCATTATCTAGGTAAGAGTATTGTCAATCAAATTCTACCCATTCGGATGAACAACTTTCTCAGCCAATTCCTATGGGATCCAGCCAATATCGACCACATTCAAATCACTTTAGATGAAGAAATTGGAGTCGAAGATCGTGGAGCCTATTATGAAACTAGTGGGGTCAGTCGCGATATGATCCAAAATCATGCCCTGCAATTATTAACCTTGATCACTATGGACCTACCTGCTAATAGGAGTAATGAGGCTTTAAGGCAGAAAAAAATTGATCGATTGAAACAATTGAAACACTATGCTGACTTAGAAGTTTTAAAAAAACATGTGGTACGTGGGCAATACATACAAAGTGAAGACCAAAGTCACGTAGCTTACCGTCAAGAAAAAGACGTTGCCAGTGACTCGACAACCGAAACCTATATGGCTTTAAAAATAGCCATTGAGCAAGATAAATGGGCAAACACCCCCATCTATTTGCGCTCAGGTAAGCATCTTAATAATAAACAGACCGATATTAAAATAATCTATAAGAAGCAAGCTGAAAATGTTCCAGCTAACTATTTACAAATTGAATTAGCTCCTCATGCTGGCATTCGTTTGTGCTTATCCCAGTCTGATTCTACCCATCGTAACGAAATTAAAGAGCTCAATTTATGCTATCATCTTCCACGAGAACTTACCAAGGTTATACCAGGTGACTACGAAAAATTACTTTTTGACTGTATGAACGGCGACCTGAGTAATTTCGCTCACTACCTAGAAGTCAAGTATGCTTGGCAATTTATCGATTCCATTCATGCTCTATGGCAAGAAGAAAAAGATCCCGATTTGGCTTTCTACCCTGCCCAGTCTAACGGACCAGAAGCAGGTGACTATCTGATCGAAAAGGACAATCGCTCATGGTTTAATGAATAACAAAACAAAATAAAGATCCTTTCACTTTAACCTGTACTAGGCACTGCCCCCAAATAGTGAGGCAAACATAAAAACACCTCCGTTGAATTCGTGTGAAATGAATTTAATGGAGGTGTTTGATTAGGGTTAATCACCTAGCTTACTCTGCAGAAACAAAATCGAAATGTATTGAAATGAAAAATGAAGGCCGGACTAATAAACAAATAATAGATGAATGAAACATTAAGAACACGTCTCAAGTAAAAACTTGCTGGCCTTGGGATCGTTAAGGTCAAACCTAGCGCTTCAATCAAGCTGGAGGTAAACAATAGACTTATGGCAAAGGATTAGAAGAACTTAGCGAGATAGATCCACTCAAAATCAAATTAAAACGTCAACAAGCAGCCTAATAAAGGTGTTTTTTATTCTGTCCCATTTATGGGGTGCAATGCCACGATAAAGGGAAAGAACTTTTTATCGATTAGATTATTAAATGTTTTGATCTTTTAAAAACTGAGCATTAACTTTAATCATTTGATCAATTAGCTCTTTTTTCTCTTCGTCATCATAAACATTGGCTCCCGAAGCCATTTCATGACCACCGCCATTAAACTGGATCGCTACTTGATGAATATTTGGGCCTTTTGAGCGAATACGTGCACGATACTCTCCATGTGAGTCTTCTTTTTCAATAAAAATAACCCATGTTAATACTTCTTTTAAACGTCCTGGTAAATTGGTAACCGCATTGGTTCCATCAACCGTCATTCCTCTTTGAATTAAATCTGCTTGTTTCAAGGTCATTGTTGCTACTCCCTTTTCATACAATTCAATTTGATCAATGGCAAATGATTGGAAATTCAATTCATTGAGTGATAACTCATTCATCTTGCGGTTAATTTGAGTATTTTCAGCTTGATGAGCCATCAAATAAGCTACCGCCTCAAAGGTTGCTTGAGTGGTATTTGAATGGAGGAACCGTCCTGTATCACCGACAATGCCCGCATATAGGAATGTAGCAGCTTGTGGTGAAAGGGTCAATTGACCTTGAGAATGCATGATCATTTTAGTAATGAGTTCTGCAGTTGAAGAACTTAGAATTTCAACAATTTCCAAGTCAGCAAAGTGCTCAACTACCAGATGATGATCTATTTTGATTAAAGTATTATTTTGAATGTGATCATTTCCGTCAATCCGTTCAAAAACTGGTGTATCTAAAATAATTACCAAAGCATCTTCATAATCCTGTCTGTCAACATTATCCATACGGCCCAACCACTCAATTCCCTTGCCCATCTTGCCAGCAGCTAGGACAGTCTTATCTGGAAAATTATGTTTGATTGTGGCCTTCAGCCCTAATTGTGAACCAATCGCATCTGGATCTGGATTGATGTGTCGATGAATAATAATACGATCATATTGATCAATTAGACTTATTAACTTTTCGATTAAGCTTTGCTTAACTGTCATTAGTTAGACTCCTTCTGTCTTTTATTTACCATTTGTGAACCAACTGTTGCTTGAGCGACCAGAATATTTTCAACAAAAACTTTCACTTGAGAAATTGCCGAACGTCGATTGTAGTTAGAAATTTCAACTTGAAATTCAATCAAGTTTCCTAATTGAATAAATGTGAAATAATTAAGATTAAGTGATTCAAGAATATTATTATGACCTGTTAAATCCTTTACCTTGATAATTGCAACTTGGGCAATCAACTCGCAAAGCCCTCCATAGGATAAAGTCCCCAAAGTATTAACCATCTGGGGTTGGACCTCAAACTGATAATCATAACGATTTTTAAAATCATTACGGTTAACTTCAACCAAGTGTTTTAACAGATCGTGTTCGAAGGTATTAGCTGTTTGTGGTTGCTGTTGAATATTTTGTAAGGCCTTCATAACATCTTGGCGAGAAACGACACCCAAAAGTTGCAAGTTGTCAGCAACAACGGGAATCATTTCAATATCTTCCCAAATCATCTTATATGAAACAGATGCTAAACTCATATGCGGCTTAACAGTAATGACATTTTTACTCATCGCCCGTTCAATTGAAACACTGTTACCTCTTCCCATTAAATCATTAGCAGTTACGACTCCTACTAAACGCTTATTGGTCACCACTGGGAATCTTGATAAACCAGTTTCACTCGATTTCTTCTTAAAATTCTCAATAGTATCTGAAGGCTCCAATGATACCGTTCTTTCAATAGGAGTATAGACTTCTTCAACTGTTACAATTTCTTGCTTAATCATTTGCTCGTTGATTGATTGATTGATTAATGAGGCAACAGTATAAGTATCATAACTAGTCGTTATAATGGGTAGCTCTTCTTGGTTTGCTAGTCTTATAATATCGTGGTCTGTTTTAAAGCCACCTGTTATTAATACAGCGATACCATTCTTTAGAGAGTGTCGGTGAACTTCAGACCGATTACCAACAATAATCAGGGTCTGACTTTCAAAATATCGCTCCATAGCTTGCAAGGTCATCGCTCCAATAATGAATTTGGTCAGGGGTTTATCCAGTCCTTTTTCCCCCCCTAAGACCTCGCCATCAATTAGAGGGATTATATCACCAAAGGTTAAATGGCCGACTGATAAGTGATTTTTCTGTTCAATACGTATAGTCCCTACCCGTTCAATAGTCGAAACAAGTCCCTTTTCTTCAGCATCTTTGATAGCACGATAAGCAGTTCCCTCACTCACTTGCAATTGCTTAGCTATGCCTCTGACAGAAATTTTGTTTCCTATAGGCAAGGATTGAATGTATTGGATAATGCGTTCATGCTTAGTTCCCAAAGAATCACCTCAAAATCTTATTTATTAATAATATATCTTAAAGCCACATCTAAAATCATTTTAATCACAAAACCTACCATAAAACTCATGGTTGCTAAGTCTGTATTGCCTTCTGTTTGTGATTCTGGAATTAATTCTTCCACTCGAACGAAAATCATAGTCTTCAGCATAATGCAAGTGCGAAACAAACTGATCCATTAAGCGTAAGAAGACACCACCAACTAAAAAGCCAACTGCTGCTGGAAACCGTTCAGGAATTTTAAAACCAACACTGGCAAGTTATTCTAAAGCAGGAGCTAAAAGTAACCAGAAAGAAGCTGCCACCTTAATTTCACCTGCTAATCCCTGCATCATGGCTAGTAATTTATTGTCTACTTTCTTTACTAAAAAACAAAAGATGCAGCAAATACAGTACATAAACATGTTCCTATGCCGACTATACCCGACTGAAAGATGGGTTCAGTTGAAGAAACCCTTCCATTTTATATCCTTCTATTAAATATCTAATTGAATGGGTAAGGGTTCACTTTGAGGGTCTAATAACTTGGATACTGATATTCCTAATAAACGAATCTCTCTATTTGCCTCACCGTGATCTTCCCACAATTCTATAGCTTTATTCATTAATTGATAACGATCATTAGTTGGATAGGCAAAGCTGTCTTGCCTGGTCACTGTTTCAAAATTACTGTAACGTATCTTAAGAGTGAGCGTTTGACAATATAAATCTTTAGCATTTAGATCTTGCGATATTTTCACTACTAGTTGGCGTACTTTTTCCTTAATAACCTCCTCATCTAAAAGGAAAGTTTGAAAGGTTTGTTCAGTTCCCATCGATTTTCTTTGCCGATTTTGACTGACAGGCACATTGTGAATACCTCGAACCTTAAAATAAAGTGAGTGTCCCATTTTTCCAAATTTAGCAATTAATTCTTCGAGTGAAAACTTTGCTAGGTCTGAGCCAGTTTTAATGTTATGGCTTTCAAAAATACTTAAAGACTTAGCGCCTACCCCATAGAAATCTTTAATTGGGAGCGCATGAAGAAAAGGTATGGCTTCATCCGGAGAAACCAAGGTAATACCATTCGGTTTATGAAAATCTGAAGCCAATTTAGCAATAAATTTATTATAAGAAACTCCTACTGAACAACTTAGATGAATTTCTTCATAAATTTGAGCCTGGATAAGACGAGCGATTTTTAAAGCTGATTCTTCCTTTATATGATTTTTCGATACATCCAAATAGGCTTCATCTAGGGATAGAGGCTCCACTTGGTCAGTGTATTGATAAAAAATTTTGCGAATTTCTTGCGAAACCGAGCGGTAATAAGCCATATTGCCTTTGATAAAAACAGCTTGAGGACAGCGCTTATAAGCTTCCAAAGAAGACATTGCAGAATGAATACCGTATTGACGCGCTATGTAATTACAAGTGGTCACAATCCCCCGTCCATTAGTTAATTTTGGATGTTTAGCAATAACTACAGGTTGATTGCTTAAGGACGGATTATCACGAATTTCAATGGAAGCATAAAAGGCATCCATATCCACATGTAATATTTTGCGACTTGTATCCGGTTTAGGATCATCGAAAGTAAGTAAGCCATATCTCATATTTAGCCTCCTAAAGGCTTCATATCCTAATAATAATACTATAAAGCTAGATAGAATAAGTGAAAAAACATTTATTAATAAGTAATAATTACCTACTAATAAATGTTTCAATTATTCATTTAAGATGCTAAGACTTACACATTAGCATCCGTTTCTAACTTCCCTTCAACAGTGGTTTTATTTTCAGAAGAGTAGACGGTTTCATCATTTGTACCCGCACTCTTAAGAACATTTGCTACCGCACTGATTTCAAAGGTTAAATATATACCTTCACAGTCAATTACAACAAGGCCTTCTTGCTGTTTTACTTCATCTACTATTCCATGCAATCCCCCAATTGTAACTACTCCATCACCTGCTTGCATTGCCTCAATCATTTGGCGCTTTGCATCGGCCGCTTTTTTTTGGGGACGAATCAACATAAAGTAAAATAAAGCGAACATAATAAGCATTGGTAAAAAAGCAAAATAACTATTTCCCATTAAAAATTCCTCCTCTAAATATCTCTTATATTATAACAGTTTTTTAAGACTTTCTCCATTAAAATTCTGGAGCATTTGGTTTGTTATAACCATATTCTTCACGAAAAGCTTGACGAAACTCTAATAAATTATCTTCTCGAATGGCTTGACGAACATCACGCATCAATTGCAATAAGAAATGGGTATTATGTATCGAAGTTAAACGTAACCCAAAGGTTTCTTGACTCTTCATTAAATGGCGAATATAAGCGCGACTATAATTACGACAGGTATAACAGTCACATTTAGGATCAATGGGGCTATAATCACGTGCATATTTAGCGTTTTTCACCACTAATCTTCCTTGCGAAGTCATGCAGCTACCGTTTCGAGCAATGCGAGTAGCTAAGACACAATCAAACATATCCACACCACGAATGGAACCATCAATTAAGGCATCAGGAGAACCAACCCCCATTAAATAGCGTGGTTTGTTTTTAGGAAAAACTGGCATTAAGTAATCTAGGACTTCATTCATTTCCTCTTTAGTCTCGCCCACTGATAAGCCGCCAATGGAATAGCCTGGGAAATCTAAAGCAATCATGTCTTTAGCGTGTTGTAAGCGCAAGTCTTTATAACCTGCCCCTTGGCAAATGCCAAAGAGTGCTTGTTTTTCAGGATTTTGATGTGCTTTTAATCCTCTTTCTGCCCAACGACTAGTTCTAGCAATCGACTTTTTAACGTAATCATAAGGCTGATGATAGTCTGGGCATTCATCAAAGGACATGATAATATCTGATCCCAAAGCATTCTGAATTTGAATGGCTTTCTCAGGAGATAAGAATAATTTTTCTCCTGAAATATGATTACGAAAATGAACGCCTTCTTCTTCTATATCACGAATCTCACTCAGAGAAAAGACTTGAAACCCTCCTGAATCGGTTAGAATCCCTTGATCCCAGTTCATAAACTTGTGAAGCCCGCCTGCTTGCTCAATAATCTCTTCACCAGGCCTTAACCATAAATGATAGGTATTACTTAATATCACACCCGCTCCCATATCTTTTAACTCTTCAGGTGATAATGATTTGACGGTAGCTAATGTTCCTACCGGCATATACATGGGGGTTTCAAATGAGCCATGTGGAGTATGAAGTATCCCTAATCGAGCTCCCGTATGTTTTTCTTCTTTGATTAATTCATAAGTTATAGCAGCCACTATTTACCTTCCTTTCTATTATTTCAATTCCACTTTAAAAATTAATGGATAATTTTTTCCAGTTAAATAAAATTGATCCGCTTCAATATGAGCAATCCCATTTAAGACATCCATTGTTTCTCTTTGTTCTGCTGTAAGATCCAACTGATCGAGCATAGGAGTCAAATCATATGTTTTAAGTATTTGACCACTTTGGGGATCAATTTTAACAATGCGATTATCATACCAAATATTAGCGTAAATTGCATCATTGGCATATTCCAACTCATTTAACTGATCTAATGGCTCTCCTTCTAAATTCACTTCCACTTGATCAACTAATTTAAAGTTGTCAGGATTATAAGTATAGATAGTTGATGACCCATCAGACAAGTAGAACAGATCTTTTTCCTCATTATAAGCTAATCCCCATCCTTCACCTTTTATTTCATAAGTGTTGACTAGTTCTTTGGTCTTTACATCCCATTTGAAAACTTTGCCCTCTTTCCAAGTTAACTGCCAAAGTTCATTGTCACGCAAAGAAATCCCTTCTCCAAAGTATTGGTTATCTAATCCAATGGAGCGGTCTAACAAGCCTTTTTCCCAATTAAAATAACCCCAAGCTGATTCTCCGTATAAACCTGTGCCGATTAAGAGTTGGGCCTCTTGATCAAGCTCAAATCCTTGTATAAATAAATTTTCCTTGATAGGGTATGTCTCAATTAAATAGACCCCTCCTAAGCTACCATTAGCTATAACGTTTCTTGTAAAAGTAAGACTAACTAACAATAAAATAGTGAAATTCAATATTTTAAACATCATTCATTCCTCCTATAAAAAACTTGATAAATCCTTAAGAATATGCTGACTTGAATCTTGATTGAATCTTGGTAAAATAATAACAAACATTGTAACTGAAAGGAAATTGAATATGACTTTTTATCAGTTTGCCGTAGCCATTTTACGCTGTCTCTTTCGTCTTTTTAATGGGAAATCCTATATAATTGGCAAAGAAAACATTCCCGATCCCAATCAATCAACTTTTATTCTAGCAGCCACTCACCGCTCTTTTTGGGATCCATTATACTTGGCCATTGCACTTTATCCACTTGAAATTTCTTTTATGTCAAAAGAATCAATTTTTCATAATTCTTTGTTAGCTAGCATTTTACGAAAGGCACATGTTTTTCCAGTTAATCGAGAAAAACCTAGTCCTAAAACGATCAAAATAGCCGTCAAACAATTAACTGAAAAAAATTTGAATTTAGGTATCTTTCCTTCTGGTAGTCGGTACACAACTGAAATTAAAGGTGGAACTGCTTTCATTCAACGTCTTTCAAAAAAAGACATCATCCCAATTGCTATTCAACCACCTTTAGACTTTAAATCATTCTTTAAGAGACAAGGAGCTAAAATAGCTTTTGGACCTGCCATTAAATATAATCCTGAATTAGATTATAATAAAGATCAACTAGCTAAAATAGACCAGGAATTGGCCAAGGCTTTTGATAATTTGGATCATCAATTAGACCCAAGCTTTAGCTATGTTCCTGCTAAAAAGAAATAATTATTACGCTTTATAAAAAAACTCCTACCCTTGAAGCTGTCGTTAAGCTGCTCTAGGGAGGAGGTTTTTAATCTTAAAAATAATTTATTGTATACTTGATTAAAGAAAACCTAATTTTCTGCGCCTTTTCTGCTCCTTAAGGACAGAAAACAGTAACAAAAATTGTGAAAGAAAAAACATATTTTCAAACAAAGCTATTTCGATTGCATCTTCATAGACTGCATGATTTGCTGAACTTTTTTCTTGGAAGGCTTTTGCCCCATTTGCGCCATCATAGTCGTAATCATGCGCTCATCAATAGGTGGATTTTCTTTAAAATAATTCATCATATACTTCCGAGCAATAAAGAAACCTAACACTGCTCCTGCTACCAATGCTAAAATAACAATTAAAACCCATGAAAATGTTGACATACCATCTCTCCTTTTAAAAATTTAACCGATTAAATACTCTAACCTATTAATCTTTACGATTATGCATTCCTTTAGCTTTTTGAATTCTTTTAACTTTTTCAGGTGTTAAATCATTTCCATCTGAATCGACAATTTTAACTCCCTCAACCTGTCTTACCATGTGCTGTCTGAAGACTTTTAAGTACTCTTGTCTTAATTGATTCTGTTCTTCTTTTTCTGAATCCGTAAGTCCTTTAGTTTTTTGAAGTTTAGCTAACTCATTAATTCTTGCTAGTTTTGAAGATGAAAGCATAGCGATCCTCCTTTGCTACGAACATTTGTTTGATTTATAATTCTACTTCTGCTACAATTAAATTATCCTATAGAAAGAGTGAGTGAAATGATTAAGATAACGACCAAGCAATTAAACGTGCTACAATCTATTTATGAATTACTCAATGAAAATGGTTATCCACCCACTGTTCGCGAAATTGGAGCGCGTGTTGGACTTTCTTCTCCATCCACTGTCCACGGTCATCTTGACCGATTAGAAGAAAGTGGACTGATTGAAAGATCTGCCAGTAAAACAAGGACGATTGAAATAACGGCCTTGGGAATTAAAAAATTGGGCATCAAATCCGATAAAGTACCTTTACTCGGCTATGTTGCCGCAGGTGCTCCGATTCTTGCTGAAGAAGAAGCTATGGAATATTATCCTAAGCCTACCGATCTTCAATATGATTCAAGCGAATTATTTATGCTGATCATTAAAGGTGAATCCATGGTTAATATTGGCATTTTGGATGGCGATATCATCACCGTCCGCAGACAAGCAACTGCCAATAATGGTGAAGTCGTTGTTGCTATGACTGAAGATAATGAAGCAACATGTAAAACTTTTTATAAGAAAAAAGATCATATCGTACTTCGCCCTGAAAATGATACCATGGACGATATTATCTTGCCCGACGTTTCAATTTTAGGCAAAGTAGTTAGTCTTAATCGCTATTTCTAATCAACTCAATTAAAGATTAGCCTAACCAGAGATTAAAACTGGTTAGGCTCTTTTTATTTCTAATAGTGCATTAGTGTGAAATACTTGTGATCTCCCAACTTCTCTTTTCCTTTTAAGTCATCTAACTCAATAAGAAAAGCACACCCTGCGACAATTCCTCCAAGATTTTCCACTAATTGGATAGTTGCTTGAATGGTTCCACCTGTTGCTAATAAATCATCGGTTATTAAGACTCTTTGGCCCGGTTGAATAGCATCTTTGTGGATTTGTAAGACATTTGATCCGTATTCTAAACTATAGTCTACTTCAATTGTTTCTCTAGGAAGTTTACCTTTTTTACGGACAGGGGCAAAGCCCACTCCAAGCGCATAAGCAACTGGGCATCCAATAATAAAACCACGCGCTTCAGGCCCTACGACCATGTCCACCTTTAATTCTCTAGCATAGTCTACTATCTCTTGAGTCGCTGCTTCAAAAGCGGGACCATTGCCCATGAGAGGTGTGATATCACGGAAAATAATACCTTCTTCTGGGTAATTATCAACACGAGCGATATAGTTTGTATAATCCATTTTAAGTCTCCTTATTTATCCAGCTTTTCACTTGATCAAGTGTTTGAAAATTCAATAATTTTTCTGCTTCCATGGCTTCTTGATACTTGCTCATGGCAGGCAACTCCATTAAATCAAGTTTGTTGGCTTGCTTAAGCTGGTTCATGATTACAAGTCCATCTTTTATTGTAACAAAACCCGCCTCAAAAAACACCACAATCATTGTTTTTATTTTTATTAATGGAATTGATAAATAGCTAGAAAGAACTTGTAAATCTTTTAGTTGAAGACTACCTTCTTGCTTAAGCAGTTGGAACAATTTTGCAAAGTCTTGACGCTGGGGCAAGCCTGCTAAATATCTGGATTCTACAACAACACTGGCTAAATAAATTTTTTCCCATCCGTGACTCTTTAAAAGTTTTTTTAGTTTATTAAGATTTTGGGGGGGCTCAATCAACACTAGATTTTCATATTTAAAATTAATGGGTAATGCTTCATAATTAATCAATTGATAGTCGTTTTTCAACTGTTCAGAAAAGAGTGCCGCATTTTTTTTATCTTGAAAACAATAAACCACCTCAGACAGCTGTTTTAATTTATCAAAATGTGTTTTCCCTCGGTAATCAATCCACAATTGCCCTTCCAAATTAAAATCTTTGACAATTAATTGACATTCTTTTTGTTGTTTCCATTCGTTAATTGACAGTTCTCCAACCATATCCAACTGAATACCCAATTGACAATCTTCAAAGTCATCCGCCATACTAAACGCTATGGCAGCTAGTGAGTTTGCAGTGCCTGATTGATTAAATTTCATTTTAACATGTTGTTTATTCGCTCCAATTACTCTTTTTTCAATCATCTTTAAGTCCTTAAATAAAACAATAGGCTTAGGATTATGCATACCGAAAGGTCCTAATTTTTGAATCTCTTCGATTAATTTTAAATTAATATCTGTCAAACTTAGTCTAGCATCAACCGACAAGGAAGTTTTGGCTAAAATTTGATCTTTGTGTTTATCAGCTAACTGGCTTAATTCAGTCTGAAATTTTTGCCAATTATCTTCTTCAATTGTCATACCAGCCGCTTGGCTATGACCACCAAAATGCTTTAATAGTCCTTTTAGCTGACTAAGATTTTTGAAAAGATTAAAGTTTTCTTTTGATCTAGCTGAACCTTTATACTGATGATTTTTCTTGTCAAAGTTGAAAAGTAGGCATGGGCGCTGGTATTTATCACAAATGCGACTAGCTACAATTCCTAAAACTCCGGGATGCCAATTTGGAGAAGTCTGGCAAATAATTCGAGGCAACTCCTTTAAAACATCTAATTTTGATGTAACTTCTTGATAAATTTGAGTGACTAATTGCTGTCTTTTATAATTTTCCTGTTCAATAAACTCAAGCCACTGACTAGCCTCTTGCTCGGTAAAAGCTGCCAACCAATCGAATCCCGGTCGAGGATCTCCCAACCGTCCCACAGCATTGAGTCGAGGACCAATAATAAAACCAATCGTTTCGGCAGATATATCATCTTTTGACTGTAATTGTTGGTTTAATAGAAGCTGTAGTCCGGGCCGCTGAGTAACTTCTAACTGATGGATTCCTCCAATAACAATTGTTCGATTTTCATCTAAGAGAGAGACCATATCAGCAACCGTACCAATAGCTGCTAAATCTAACATTTCTATTGGTATTTCACCAAGGATGGCTGTTGCTACTTTAAATGCGACACCTGCTCCAGATAAATCTCCAAAAGGATAACTTCCCTGAGGGTGACGAGGATGTATGATGGCATATGCAGCTGGCAGCGTTTCCTGTAACTCGTGATGGTCAGTTACAATAACGTCGACCTTCTTTTCTTGAGCAAATTCAATTGCTTCATGACCTGCCACTCCATTATCAACCGTGATGATTAATTGAACCCCTTCTTCAATAAACTCTTGATAACGATCGATATTGGGACCGTAGCCATCTTTAAAACGATTGGGTAGATAGACTCGACTGTCAGCTCCTAAAGCATCTAAAGCCTCTTTTAAAATTAAAGAAGAAGTGATTCCATCTGCATCATAATCACCATAAATCAAAATTTTTTCTCCCTTTTCAATGGCTAAATGGATGCGTTTTACTGCTATATCCATTTGATATAAGGCAAAGGGGTCATGATATAAAGTTGGCTCTTGTTCGGTGGCTTTTTTTATTGCCGATAGATCATGAAGACCACGATTAAAACAGATTGCTAAAAAAGCGGGCGAATAGTCTTCTCCCGCTATTAATAATTTTTGATAGTTTTGATTTCCATTTAAATTTTCTGGCAATTGCCATTGGTATTTAGACAACATCGTTATTCTCCTTACACATCATAAACTCATTAATTAAGTGGGATTTCATATTCATCAAAGTCATTAACAAGATGACTGTTAGGAAAAATAGAACAAGCTTCTTTTTCAAGTTGCTTGAGAGCCTTGCCTAAGTAGCGAGCTGAAATATGATTGAGATAAAGAGCCTCTACTTGACTATCTTTAGCCACTTGGGCTGCTTGATGACTGGTCGAATGGTAATAAGCTCTTGCCATTTTTTCTTCCGCTGCTTCATGAGTAGCCTCATGGACTAAAGCATTCGCTTTTCTGGCTAAGACTTTAGAATTCTGACAATAACGGGTATCCCCCAAAATGGTAACGATTCTACCAGGTCGATCCGGAGCAAGAAAATTCTGGCCATCTATCCATCTGCCATCTTCTAATTGAACACGTTCTCCGCGTTTGAGTTGACCATAAATTGGACCATTAGGTATCTCAAATTTTTTCAACTCTTCAACTAAAAGTTGACCAGGTAAATCTGGTTCTTCTACTCGGTAGCCAAAAGAAAGAATCCCATGTTCTAAAGGTAAATAATTAACCTTCCAGCCATTATCAAAGATTAACTCGCCACCTCGGTCTACCAACTCTGTTATTTTTAAACTGTATGCAAGTTTGGATTTTGAATATTTTAAGGAAATCTTAATAAAATCTTTTATCCCCTTAGGTCCATAAACTTCTAAACAGTCTTCTCCACCTTGAAAAGATCTTGAACTTAGAAGTCCTGGCAAGCCAAAAATATGGTCTCCATGAAGATGAGTAATAAAAATTTTAGTTATTTTTCTAGGTCGAATGGTTGTTTCCAAGATTTGATGCTGGGTTGCTTCTCCACAATCAAATAACCAGATTTCATTCAACTCATCTAATAACTTTAAAGCCAGCGAAGAAACATTTCTTTGTCTGGATGGAATCCCAGCACCTGTGCCTAAAAAATGTAATTTCATATTTCCATCAACCTCTTTCTATGACTAGCGCTGACGGTATATCTCCTTAGCGATAAATTTAGATAACTCCAATGACCCCTCATCATTTAGATGAACGCCATCTTCAGCAAACCATTCAGCGTGTCCACGGGCATAATTCGCCCAGTCTATAATTCTAACATTTCCATATTCTTGAGCCGCTCTTACCAATTGACGGTTAGCATCATCTGTCCAAATGCGATCAACCAAAACGTTGACATAATACTGATCACGGTCTAGACCGACTGCTTGAATATAATCATCCATTTGACCAACTGTAAATGTTCCATTAGAGCCTAACATGGTTACCACAGTAGGCTTTAATCCGCCTGTTTGATTGAGACCATATACCGTATCATAAGATTCATAAAGTTGTCGACCAACTTTCGGATCAAAAACAGCCTTAGGAAATACATCATTCAAGCGCTCGGTGGCTGCAGCTAAAGTTGAATCCCCTATGAAAGTTATCTCCAATGCATTAGCATAGAGTAAGACTTCTTGATCTAAGCCTTCGATATTATTAACAACTACTTGTCTTTCTTCAGTTTTTCTTGACTCTTCAGCAATATTCATATTGTTTTCAATAATGGCTTGAATTTCCTTACTTGATTCTACACCCTTAGCTGGTGAAGAAATAGCCAGAGCGATGACCCCCATCACGACATTAAAAATATAACACGCTGTGATAAATTTCACTACTCTTAATGATTGAGGGTGAGAGCTTAAATAATCAAATTGATGCTTCATTTTGCGCCAATTAAAGTCTTGTCCAATTGGAAGACTAATTCTGCGCTTTTCAAATAATTGGTAAGTAATTTCAGCTAAAATAATGATCAAAAGCAACTGAAAACCATAATTTAACCATGGAGACCTATTCATAAAGCTAATGTTTTGAGGCATTAAAAGATAGACAGGATAGTACCATAGATAGTAAGAAAAAGATCGTTGGCCTATCCAGGTAAATAGTTTAAAACGAAAGATTTTGTTCCAAATAGTTGCTGGATGAATACTTGAAACAACAATTACAGCAGAAATCAAAGAAAACAAAGTTAAACCAAAACGATAAGCAAATGGTTTGGTTGCAAACATGAATTTAATCATGAAGAAAGCAAAAATGACTGCAAGTAAACCCATAAGATTCATGGTCATAATTTTCTTTGATGAAATCTTTTTAGGTGATAAATTAACTGGAAGAGCTAATCCTAAAGAACCCCCAAGAGTAAAAGCAGATAATCTTGTTAAAAGGTCATAGTAAATTCGGGTAGGATCTTGGTTATCTTTATAAAGATAGCCCATTAAAAAAGCGGATAAGGCTGAAATAATCAATAACATACGAATAGTTACTTGAGGTTTTTTATGCCAACTGTAAAGTAAAAATATTAAAATAGGTGTTAAAATAACCAATTGTCCATATAAAGAGACGTACCACAAATGTGTAAAGGGACTTGGATTAGCCGCTTGAACAAAGTAAGACTGTTGATTAAAAATCTGATAATAATTGTTAATAAATGTGAGTGAACTTAATCCCATCCACCGAATATTAGATAAAAAATCACGGTTAAAAAGTAAAATATAGGTAGACGTAGTTAAAACTACGAATAAAGTAGGGAAAAAAAGTCTTTCAAAACGCTTATATATAAATTGCCAAAAGGACTCTTTTCTAGCTTGTATATCTTTTAAATAAAAATGTCTAAAGTTAAAAAAACCAGCTATGAAAAGAAATAGATTAACTGCAAGGAAACCACCTGGAACAATATGTTCAAAGTAGTAATAAGCAATGATTAGCAGTATTGCGATTCCCTTAAGACCGTCAAAAATTGGGATACGCCCTTGTTTAACTTTATTTTGCATATTAAAACCACCTAATCAATAAACTCAAATTGATAATCCTCTAAGTAAACTGTATCGCCATTTTTCGCGCCAGCTTCTCTCAAGGCTTGATCGACACCCATTGATCGCAGTTGACGTGCAAAGCGTTGTAAACTTTCATCATGAGCTGTATTGGTCATTTTATAAAGCTTGATAATCTTTTCACCTTCTAATTCCCAATAACCTTCTTCAAGTTTACGAACAGTAAAATCAGGGCTTTCGTCGATCGTATAATTTTTATGATCACTTTCTTTTTCCTCCAAAGGTATAAAGTCACTGGAGGCAACTAATTGAGCTGTTGCTCGCATCAATGAATCAATTCCCTGGGCTTGCCAAGCTGAAATTTGATAAATTTTTGGAATAGAAAGATTTAAATTCTGATAATAATCAGATATTTTTTCTTCAAATACTTTTAAATTATCTTTAGCTTGATCTAAATCCATTTTATTAGCCACAATCAACATGGGTCTTTCTAAAAGACGAGGATGATAATTAGCTAACTCTTGCATAATAGAAGAAAAATCTTCAAAGGGATCGCGTTCATGTACCGCTGCCATATCCACAATATGTAATAACGTTTTAGTTCTTTCAATGTGGCGTAAGAAATCAATACCTAAACCAACACCATCAGAAGCACCATCAATAAGGCCCGGCATGTCTGCAACGACAAATTCCTGACCATCAGCAATTTTAACCACTCCCAAGTTGGGTACTAAGGTAGTAAATTGATAATCTGCTACTTTGGGTTTAGCATTAGAAATAATGGACAATAGGGTTGATTTGCCCACGCTTGGATAACCAACCAAGCCCACATCTGCTAGAACTTTAAGTTCCAATTGTAACTCCAAGGCTTGACCTGGTTCTCCATTTTCAGCAATTGAAGGAGCAGGGTTTTTATGCGTGGCAAAGCGTATGTTTCCACGCCCCCCTCTCCCTCCTTTAGCAACAATTACTTCTTGTCCATGGTCCACTAAATCGGCAATGAGTCTACCGCTTGCTTCGTCATAAACAGAGGTTCCTGGTGGAACTTTTACATAAAGGTCTTCTGCATTCGCTCCATATTTACTCTTACTCATTCCATTTTCCCCGTTATGCGCTTTGAATTGACGATTGTATCTAAAATCCATCAAAGTATGAAGGCCTTCATCCACTCGAAAAATGACATCGCCACCGCGGCCGCCATCTCCTCCTGCAGGTCCACCATCTGGTCGATATTTTTCTCTTAGGAAAGCGACCATTCCGTCGCCACCTTTACCAGCAATTACCTTCACTTTTGCGCGATCTAAAAAGGTAGACATTATTATCGCTCCTTTACTCTTATTTATGGACCACTTTTCTAGGATCCATGAGACTGAGAATTGTTTGTGTTAATTGGTACATCATTTGATAGCGATTATGGCGAAGAGCTTCTTGGTCAGCGTTAACCATATGTAGTTCTAAATATGAAGCAATCATTGGACTAATGCTTTCAAAATATTCCATTAATCTTGAGGTGTCTTGTAAGTCCTCTATTGCCACTATCTTTTCAATTAAGTCCTTTTCTAGTTGACTTTCAGCTAGGTTATCAGTGATTTTAACTTGCTCGCTAACCTTTTCACCTAAATTAACTACTCGTGCCAAATTTTCAATCATTTTTGAAAACTCAACCGGTTTGGCAGCTTTGAAGTCTTGTAAACTTTTAGCCGTTTCTTTTATTTTTACAGGATTTAGTTGTTTTTGTGCGAGTGCTGCTTGAATAATATCGTAATCCATTCCTAGATTACCTAATCTAACTTGAATCCGAGCTTCTATAAAACTAAGCAAATCATTTAAGTAATCGGCTGCTGAATCAGCATCTTCATGGTTAATCTTCACTAACAAGCTCTTTAAATCGATATTCCAAGATTGGTCTAAAAGAATGTCAATTAATCCCATGGCTTGTCTTCTTAATGCATAAGGATCATTAGACCCTGTTGGTATCATATCCGCTTTGAAGTAAGCAATTAGACTGTCTAATTTATCTGCAATCGATAAGGCGGCAGCCGCAGGTTTATCAGGTAATTTCCCTCCAGCCGAAGTTGGTAGGTATTGCTGAGCAATTGCTTGCGCTACACTATCTTCTTCACCATAATGTTTGGCATAAATCCCACCAATGACACCTTGTAATTCGGCAAACTCATTTACCGCTTGAGTCACAAGATCAAACTTGTAAATCTCACTAGCACGCAAAATGGTCTTTTGATCTTGAGCAGATAAATCGATAAAATCCATCAATTCTTCAAGCAAGTGTTTAACACGTTCTTGTTTTTGACTATAAGTACCTAACTTAAAATGCTCTTTCAAGCTTGATAATTTAGCTAAGTCTTCTTTTAAAGATAATTTTAAATCTTCTTGGTAAAAGAATAAACCATCTGCTAAACGAGCTCTTAATACCTTTTGATTACCTTTAATGACTTGATCAATATGCTGATCATTACCATTTCGTACTGAAATAAAATAAGGCAACAATTCTTTGCTTTTAGGATCTAAAACATAAAAATAACGTTGATGATCACGCATTGCTGTGATGACCATTTCTTGGGGAATTTCTAAATATTTTTCCTCAAAACTGCCGTAAAAAGCAGTTGGCCACTCGACAATGGCTGTTACCTCTTCTAGTAATTCATCATTTTCCGGTATAACCCAGCCCCTTTCATCTTCAATCGCTTGAATTTGCTGGTAAATCTTCTCTTGTCGTTTTTCAAAACTGGCAATCACATACATCTTTTCTAGTGCGTTTTCATAGTCACGACTATTTTTAATTATAACTTTGTCATTTTTAGTTAGAAAACGATGACCATGTGAAAAATTATTCGCCTGAATACCAGCAAATTCAAAGTTAATCACCTGATCTTCTAGTAATGAAAGTATCCAATGAATCGGACGAATATATTCTAAATTTAAATCTGACCACCGCATGGTAACTGGGAAATGCATACTGGCAAGAACAGTTGGGATAGCTTTTAACACTTCTTCTACTTTCTTCTGCTCAGCCACCTTATTCACAAAGAGGTAGTCAGTTCCTTTAACTTCTTTAACAAATAAGTCTTCCTCTTGACAGGCTTGACCTTTTAAGAAGCCCAATGCAGCTTTCGTCAGATTCCCTTCGTTATCTTGTCCAACTTTTACGGACGGTCCTCTTACTTCTTCTTCTAAAGCTGATTGCTGATCAGATAAACCTTCTACTCTTAGAGCTAATCTTCTAGGAGTTGCGTAAGTTTCAATGGATTGAAAGCTGATTCTTTCTTCTGCAAGAAATGCTGCAAGTTTTTCGGCTAATTGATCACGCAATTTCAATAAAAATCTAGCTGGAATTTCTTCCATTCCTACTTCTAATAAATAATCTCTCATAGCAATCCTCCTAGTTCTTATTTTCTTTTAATAATGGAAATCCAAGTTTTTCTCTTTCTTGTACGAAGGTCTTAGCAATACCGCGAGCTAATTTACGAACACGTCCTAAATAAGCAGGGCGATCTGATGCCGAAATCATCCCTCTAGCATCCATTAAGTTGAAGGTATGACTGGTCTTTAAAATATAATCATAGGCTGGATGAACTAAGTTTTCCTCAAGTAAACGGTTGGCTTCTTTTTCATAAGCTTCATACTGCTTCATTAATAAGTCAGTATCAGCTAATTCAAAAGAATATTTAGACTGCTCATATTCTTGTTGGAAAAAGATTTCGCCATACTTCACGCCTTTGGCCCACTCTAAATCATAGACATTTTCCACATCAAAAATATACATAGCAAGACGCTCCAAGCCATAAGTAATCTCTGACATTACCGGATCACACTTTAATCCCCCCACTTGTTGGAAGTAGGTAAATTGAGTCACTTCCATACCATCAATCCATACTTCCCATCCCAGTCCCGCACAACCCAAGGAAGGGTTTTCCCAATTATCTTCTACAAACCGTATATCATGCTCTAGGGGATCAATGCCTAATTCAATCAATGAATCCAGGTAATATTCTTGTATAGCAAGAGGAGAAGGCTTCATAACCACTTGAAACTGATGGTGTTGGTATAAGCGGTTAGGATTTTCACCGTATCTTCCATCAGCAGGTCGTCTTGACGGTTCGACATAAGCGGCATTCCAAGGTTCTGGTCCATTAGCCCTTAAAAAGGTATAGGGGCTCATGGTTCCGGCTCCTTTTTCAGTATCATAGGATTGAAGGATCAAACATCCTTTCTTTGACCAAAAATTTTGCAAGGTTAAAATCATATCTTGTAACGATTCAACTGCCATTTTGACACCTCTTTCTTAAAATAAAAGTCCCTATGACCCCTTTGGAGGTCATAGGGACGAAATAAATTCGCGGTTCCACCCTAATTCTAGTTAGACTAGCACTCTTAAAATTCATTTGTTAACCCAAAGGACCATTCGATTTGCTCTAGCTTTCACCTGCCTAGAGTCGCTTTACTATCTTCTTTTAATTGCTTTGGCTTGTTAAAATTCTACTAATTATAAAGCTTTTTGTCAATTATCTTCCTTGATTTTTACTGATTTTCAATTGGTCGGCTACTTTATATAATTGATTGAGATAAGATTCTCCTTTTAATTTAATCCCTACTTGTTCATGGTAGATGGTGAAGATCAATTCATCAATTTTTTTGTAAGAAAGGTCTGAAATTGAGACTTGTCCTAATTGATTCAGTTTAATTTCATTAAAGAGTTGTAAAATTTTGACTTGCTTAGAACTAAGATGCATTCGGTTGGGATCTTTATCTAAATGGTTATGACACAAAACACCCAAATGGACCATCGAAAAGTCCTCAATCCTCTGGCTCGATCCGCAGACTACACAATTTTTCATATTTAATTGAAGCCCGAAGCGTTGCAAAAGTTTAAGTTGCAAAAGTAATTGAATAGGCCGGGCATCTTCACGCTCATTGAGACTGCTTAGAGTAGCTTGGAAAAAATCAAATAGCTGTTGATCTTTGCTATTATCATCCACACTGGCATCCACTAGTTGACTTATATAAGCAGCATGCGCTTGCTTAAAGGGATCAGATTGAATGGATCGAAAGAGGTTAAGGGTTTGACCTTCTTTCAAAAAGGACAAACCCTGTTGCTTAATAGTTCCCCAATATTGATGTTCTGTCAATGGGATTAAATGCTTTTTAAGGGGATGATTGAGTGACTGTAAACCTCTTACAAAAAACATTTTAGTACCAAATTCACGTGTAAAAATTTTAACTAGACTATCTTTTTCGCGGTACGGCCGAATAAACAAAACAATTCCGGTAAATTTTTCGTTCATTGGCACTCTCCTTATTAATAATTCTCACTCTGATAGCCCAATTCATTTAAATTACTTTGACGATCCCGCCAATCTTTTTGCACCTTGACCCATAAGTCTAAATAGACTTTGGTTGCTAAAAGCTTTTCAATATCACGTCGTGCCAGATGACCTATCTTTTTAATCATTGATCCTTGAGCACCAATAATTATTCCCTTTTGGCTTTTACGTTCCACGATTATTGTAGCTAGTACTTCTACCTTGTCATCAGCATTTTTTTGCATGGATTGGACTTGGACGGCTACTGAATGAGGAATTTCTTCGCGTGTTAACATTAAAATCTTTTCACGAATTAACTCCGCAACGAGGAAATACTCAGGATGATCCATTACCTGGTCAGCCGGGTAATATTGGGGGCCATCTGGCAAGCTGAGTGTCAGTTGGTCTAATAAAGCTTCGACATTTTCACCTGTAAGTGCAGATAAAGGGATAATCTGATCAAAATCATAAGCATCTTGATATTTAGTGATAATATCAAAAAGCAAATTTTTTTCAATCAGATCTACTTTATTAATAACTAAAAAGACTGGTTGCTGGACATCTTTTAAACGATTGATAATAAATTGATCGCCAGGTCCTATTTTTTCTGTCGCATTGACTACCATAATCACTGCATCCACCCCACTCAAAGAGGAATAGGCTGTTTTTATCATGAAGTCTCCTAAAGCATGCTTGGGTTTATGGATTCCGGGGGTATCAATAAAAATGATTTGTGAGTCTTCACGGGTATAGACACCCTGAATTTTATTGCGGGTTGTTTGGGCTTTATCAGACATAATCGCTATTTTTTGGCCAATAATTTGATTTAATAAAGTTGATTTCCCAACATTGGGACGGCCAAGAATAGCTACAAAACCCGATTTAAAATCTTTTTTCATTTAAACTCCTTTAGTATGATTAATTGTCACCTTTTAAAATAAATAGGGGAGAAATAGTATAGCCCCGATTATAATGGAAATGATTGCTGTCATTAAAACAGAAGCAGCAGCGATATCTTTTGCCTTTTTCGCTAAGGGATGCCATTGGTCTGCTACAATTAAATCAATAACCGCTTCTATTGCTGTATTGATTAATTCGGAAAAGATAACAAGGCCAATAGTTAATAGTAAAATCGTCCATTTCAGTGGTTCAAATTTAAAATAAAAGGCTAAAAGGACTGCCACTAAAGCAAAAAATAAGTGGATTTTTAGATTTCTTTCACTTTTAATTGCTTGAAAAAATCCTTGGCTGGCACAAATAAAAGACTGGAAAAAATTTGAATTCTTAAAAGGATTATCTTGTGAGTCCATATTCACTCAGCACCTCTTCTTGAATTGCAAACATCTCTTTCTCAGTTTCAATGGTTTGGTGATCATAACCATTTAAGTGTAAGAAACCGTGGACAGCTAGAAATCCCAACTCTCTTTCTAGAGAGTGGTTGTATTCACTGGCTTGTTCAAGCGCTCGTTCGATTGAAATAATAATATCTCCCAAGTGAAGATTGATTGGCTCTTGAACTTCATTTGAGCTGATAACTGACCAATCTATTGGTTCTTCCCCCTCCATTAAAGCAAAAGATAGCACATCCGTTGCTCGGTCAATACCACGGTAGTCGCGATTCAATTGGCGAATGGTGTGATTATCGACGATGGTTATGTCTAATTCTGCTTGAGTAGGAGCAGCGATTTTTAAGCCTGCTTGATCAATTAAGTCTAAGATAATCTGTTTTTGTTTTTCAGTCAGCCTCTGACCTTCATCAATTAATTCAACTTGCATTTTCTTCTCCTTATTTAGGATATTCCACACGTGTGTGATACATACTAGCTATCCCTAAAATTAGTGACTTTCTTACTGTTTTTAGTTCATCAACCGTCAACCCACAATCGGCAAATTGGCCATCGTTAATCTTACTCGCAATTATGGAATCCAGTAATTCTTCAATACTCTTTTGAGTATGTTCTTTCATTGTTCGAGAGGCTGCTTCCATTGAATCTGCAATCATCACTATAGCGGATTCTTTTGATTGTGGAATCGGGCCAGGATATCTAAAGGTCTCTGGATTAATAGGCATTTTTTGCTCTTTAGCTTGGTAATAAAAATAGCTAGTCATGGTTGTGCCATGGTGTTCTTTACATAAATCAATAACAGACTGAGGCATACGGTACTCTTCTAATAATTTTACACCTTGAGCAACATGATCAATAATAATTTTAGCAGACTCATCTGGCCCTACCATGCGGTGAGGTGATTCAATGCCTCCAGATAAGTTTTCAACGAAGAATAGGGGATGGACTGTCTTTCCAACATCATGATAGTAAGAGGCTACCCGGGTGGTCAAGGAATCCCCGCCTATGGCTTCCACGGCATTCGCTGCTAAATTAGCCACCATAATTGAATGATGATAGGTTCCCGGTGCTTTTTCAATCAACAATTTTAATAAGGGATGATTTAAATTAGCTAACTGATTCATCGTCATGGCTGAACGACTGGATAAAAGTTGCTCCCAGTAGGGTTCAAAAACAGCGATTAATAACAAGCCAAGTAAATTAGCTGCAATTGTCATTATTAGGATGATAAAAGCCTGACGAGATAATATAGGAATTGTAAGAACAGCCATTAGAGGCAAAGCAATTATGAACTGCCAAATGATATTTAAGGCCACTCTTTTTTCTACTTTCATCGCCTGACGATCAGAAAAAGTAGTCAGTAAAACGGAAACAATGGTAGTAAATAGGTAAAATAAACTGATGAAGGTTACAACAGTTTGATTGTCTAAATCACTAACTATAAAAATAGCAAAGATATTAATAAATAGAAATGCTAACAATGTTACTTTATAGGAAGATTTTTCTTTTAAATATCCTGGTAAAATCATCAAAGGTAGAAGCAACATACCATACTCTAGACCTGCCTGTTGGAAGAAATGTCCCATCTTGGCCATGATCAACGACCCAAAAACAATAATCATATAAGCAGTAGCCTGCATATTCGCACGGCTTAAATCTGTCCAATTTAATTTATCAGAAAAGATATAAACGAATAGAAAAGCATGGACAAAAATTAATAGAACAAAGACTGGCATGAGATATTGCTTAGTCGATGCATCCAAGTAACCAAACATCTCAAGTTGTCGCATATTATTTTGATTGATAATATGACCTTCTTGAACAATAACTTGTCCTTGTAGAATATAAGATGTTTGAACTTTGGAAGCTGCTTCTTCCTTTAAGCGATTTGTTTCTGACTCCGAATATACCATCGTTGGTTTTATCAAGGCGCCTAAAAAGTTTAAAGTCGTTTGCTGAGCAAGCTCTGACATATCGGAAGATGTGATTTGTAAACGATATTTGTCCAACTCTTTATCAACTTGATCAGGACCTAATTCTTGAGCAAGACTCTCGGATATAAAATCAGTTAAATTCGATTGTAATTCAGATAGTTCTAAGGGACTGATTTTAAAAACTTGATCAATTGAGCGGTTAGAAAGCTGATCAAACAAATTAAAAACATTTTCATCTACCATTTGTAATTGTGCTTGAATCACTGTTCGCTTTTGCGCCTCGGATAAATTATCGAAGTTGGTTTTTTTAGTTGGTAAATTATTGACCTTTTCATTAAAAGATTGATCCAGTGGCTTTTCTTTAGATGCATTCTTTAAAGAATCAATTACACCGTCTCGTGAGTACTTACCATTACGAGCCTCACGAACAAAGCCAAAAAACTGCTCAATCCGCGTAATTTCCTGAATCCTGATATCTTCTTGATATAAATAGATATCATTAATAGCATCCTTAGCTCTTTGTTGATTGGCTTTTGTCTGCTCAACATCTTCCATCGTCACAGGCGCTAAAATTGTTTCATCTGCTACTTGATTCAATTCAAAGTGATAAACTTCTGGTTTGACGTGTTGATAGCCAATTAAAAAAATTGCTAAGGATAGTATGAATGTAATAAGAGGTATAAAGACTTTACCTAAACGCTCATGAAGTAACTGTAGTCGACGATTCATTTTCTTCTCTCCTTGGAAGGTTTTCAATCATGGGTTCTTTGCTATAAGCTCTAATAATATCCGCAACTACTGGATGACGAACCACATCGAACTCATCAAAAGATACAAATTCAATGCGTTTAACCTTTCTTAATTTATGATAGGCGTCAATCAATCCAGATTTTACCCCTTTAGGTAGGTCAATTTGTGACTGATCGCCATTTATAATCATTTTTGAGCCAAAGCCTAATCGAGTTAAGAACATTTTCATTTGTGCAATTGTTGTATTTTGAGCCTCATCTAAAATAACAAAAGCATCGTCTAGGGTTCGACCTCTCATATAAGCCAATGGCGCAATTTCGATAATGCCTCTTTCCATTAGACGGTTGGTTTGTTCCGTTCCGTAAATGTTATATAAGGCATCGTATATTGGTCTTAAGTAAGGATCTACTTTTTCTTTCAAATCACCTGGTAAGAAACCAAGGTTTTCTCCAGCTTCGACTGCTGGGCGTGTCAGTATTATTTTTTTCACTTTACCTTCTCGCATAGCCTGGACAGCCATCAAAACAGCCAAGTAGGTCTTTCCAGTTCCAGCAGGTCCCATACCAAAGACAACGTCTTGTCGGTTAACAGCTCTAACGTATTGTAACTGTCCAAAGTTTTTGGCACGAATAGCTGTTCCATCTGCAGAACGACCCACCACTTCTTCGTAAAGGTTGAGAAAAAAATCTAATTTATTACTTTTTGCCATTTTAATGGCTGTCATGACATCCATGGATCGAGGGGTGATTCGCCTTTCCAAAAGTTGAATAAGGTTTAGGAGGATTTGACGAACAGACTCCACTGTCTCTTCACGCTCACCAATAATGTTAATTATTTCACCGCGGTTGGTTATTTCTACTTCGAAACTATCTTCAATCATACGTATGTATTTATCATGATTGCCCAACAAGGAAATTAGCCAATCTGTGTTTGTGACGGTGACTTGTTTTGAGAATTTTTCGTTGTTATTCAAATAGTCGTCTCCTTTATTAATAAACTAAGTTAAGATTACCATAAAATGCTTATAAAATGGAATAAAAGACCGATATATTAATACTTATTATGATATTTTTTAAAAATAAAAAAGAACCAGAAAACTGATTCTTTTTAAACAGAATATTTTATTCTATATTGTTGCTTAGGCGATACGCTTAAAACTTGCGTTTACGAGCTGCTTCTGATTTCTTTTTACGTCGAACACTTGGCTTTTCGTAAAATTCACGCTTACGAGCCTCTCTCAAAGTACCGGTTTTAGAAACGTTACGCTTAAAGCGACGAAGAGCGTCATCCAATGATTCGTTATCACGAACTACTGTTTTTGACATCTGGTTCCCCTCCCCCCGAGCTTATAGTAACCTTTCCTTAGAAATAATAATCTAAACAAAGTCCTCTCTATATTATAGCATGAATCTAAAGCTTTTCAAGAACAAAGAAAAACTTTTGTGAAGTTTATGCGGGATTATCTTGTAATACTTCTTTACATTCAGCACACAGGCCAAAGACTTCAAAGCGGTGACTCCTTATTTCAACTGAGGATAAATCGGTTGTAATATGTTGCATGGGACAAGCATCAAGTAGAATTGTTTTACCACAATTGGTGCAAATAAAATGATGGTGATGGTGATGGTCTGTGCCGTGAGTTAAATGGCAATTATATCGAAATAGTTGTTCTTGTTGGTATTCCGTCGTTTCAAGAATACCCACTTCAACGAAATCATAGAGGTTACGATAAGTAGTATTATAAGACATGGTCGGATACTTCTCTTCCAATGCTTTATGAATGCCCAAAGCAGATAGGTAGCGTTGGTTTTCAGCAAAGAGGGAAAGTATTTCTCGGCGCTTCTTGGTCATTTTAAATCCTTCTTTTTTTAGAGTCTTTAAACCTTGATCAATAAGTTGTTGAACTTCTGGAGCTAACTGACCTTCATTTAATCTAACTTCTTTCAATTCTGTCACCTCTTTCAAGAAATATGGTAAACTTAAATTAATTCATTAACTGGATAGCCATTAGGAATCAAGCAAATCCGTTACCACTTCATTTTTTATCATATCGGATTCAATTGGTGAGACCACCTTAAGAGTTGCTAAAGCAGTAGCCTATCAATTCCCATATGTTCATATATTATTGCACAAATATGTCTTCATTTCAACAAGCTCGCGCTTGCAAGGGGTTCTACAAGAGGCTAAAAATCATCAAGCTAAAGAGGCCGAATCTTTTTGCATAATGAATAATTTACATTTCTTTAATTTATCACCACCCTTTACTCAAGTGGTATCACAACTTACCGAAAAAACAAGTCAAACTATCGGTGCTCAAAACGAGTTAAACCATGAATATTTTGACCGTATTAATGCCGTGGAATTTGCCATGCGCTATGCTGATGGAAAAGAGCCCAAAATTTTTATCGAAGCAGATATTATCTTATTAGCTGTCTCACACCCTTCAAAAACACCCCTAAATGTTGACGTAAAAACATTTAGGGGTTATTATCATTGCCATTGTTGATATTTTTCTTTTAAATAACTCGTAATATCCATTTGATAACTGCTATTTAATTTTTCTGAAGACAAAGCCTTAGACACATCATTAAAAACTACTTGATGTCCCTCTTTTAACAATAGAGCCCGATTTCCATATTTTTTAGCAAGACTCAAATCGTGCATAACTGTAATAATGGATCGTCCTGGCTGCTGCAACCACTCTTTAAGTGTTCTAAAAAGGTTTTGCTCATATATTAAGTCTAAATGATTACTTGGTTCATCTAATATTAATAACTTAGGATCCTGTAAAAAAAGTTGAGCTAAGTATGCTCGCTGCCTTTCTCCTCCTGATAAGCTTTGAACTGATCGCTTACGCTTTTGATATAGATTGGTTTGAAGCAGGACTCTTTCAAGCGCCTCTTGATCTATGTCTGTCCAGCTCTTAAACCAGCCTTTAAGATGTGGGTAGCGTCCCATACGCACTAATTCTTCTACAGTAAAATCAAAGTCTGAACCAGGATGTTGGTCTAAAACACCAAAAATCATTGCCTTTTGATTGCTTTTTAAAAGCCGAAGGTTGCTGCCATAGATCTCAATTTCTCCAGTGTAGGGATTTTGACCAGATAGAGCTTTTATTAATGAGGTTTTTCCTGATCCGTTTGGTCCACAAATCATCAACCAATCACCCTCGGCTACTTCAAAATTAATGTCATGTAAAATTATTTTTTTATCTAATTCCATTTTGAGTTTATTAACTTTAAGCATTACGCTTCCCCCTAGCAAAGATAAGAATAAAAATACAGCTGCCAAATAAGGAAGTGATTGCCCCTATTGGTATTTCAAGGGGGGAGGCAATGGTGCGAGCTAATAAATCGGTTACCACCATAAAGTTACCACCAATAAATAGAGTCCAAGGAATCAAACGTCTATGATTGGAGCCCACAATTAAACGACTAATATGGGGGGTTATTAAACCTACAAAAGGTATCGAACCGCCTATTGAAACAGCAACACCAATCAAGATGGAAGTGGCAATAAACAATTTAATTCGAACAGAGACTATGTTTATCCCAATATTTCTTGCGATGTTTTCCCCCATTGAAAAAGCGTTCAATTCTTGCCATTTCATAACAATATAGCCACCCATTATTATGACGCAAACACCCATTACCCAAACATCGGTATACCTGGAGCCTGAAAGCGACCCTAAAGTCCAAAAAACTAAAGAAGGCAGCTTTTCTTTGCTAATAATCATTAAAATATTCATTAATGAAGAGACCAGCATGGTAAAGACGATTCCAGTTAAGATAACAGTCATATTCTTTAACTGTTTATCCAAATAATAAGAAAAAGATAAAATCAATACTAGTGATCCAAAAGCAAAGATCACCGCCATCAAAAAGATTCCTTGCCTTTGGATAAAGGAAGGAATCCCAATGACGATAGCAATGCCAGCACCCAAGCTTGCTCCAGCTGAAACTCCCAAGGTAGAGCCATCAGCCAAGGGGTTCATTAACAAGCTTTGCATGGTCATTCCACTCAAAGAAAGGGCCATGCCGATTAAAAAAGCAGTGAGTAAACGAGGTAGTCTAACAGCAAGTAAGATGGTTGCCTGTTGTTCCAAGTCGGTCATTGATTGATTTAAGACTTGATTTTCTAGCACTTGATACAAGTCAGTAAAAGAAATTTTCACACTTCCTATAATCAAAGCCATAGCTAGTATTAAGAGAGTTATTGACACCATCAGGACTAATTTTACGACACTTTTTTTAGCTGATTGTGAAAGCTGCCAGCTCTTATTCTGTGCCATAAACTAGATCATATAGTTCTTTGACAGCATCCATCAAGCGCGGTCCAGGTCTAGTGAAAGCAGAATTGTCTACTGCAAAAACTTTATCATTTTTTACAGCTGAAAGGTCATCCCATTCTTTGCGTTGCATAATTTCTTCTTCAGGAGAAGGAGCCTCTTCATCCATAGGAAGAGAAGTAGTAATGATTACTTGTGGATTGGCTAATAAAACTTGTTCTTCTGAGACTTCAACAAAGGATTTTTGATCTGCAAAAACATTTTCTAAATTCAACATCTGTCCAATTTCATCCATGAAGGTTTCAGAACCAGCAGTCCATAAGCCAAACTCTAGCGGAGAAACTTCATAATAAACACTCTTAGATTCTTCTTCTTGGTCAGCTTTTTCTTCAAACTCTTTAAAGACTGTTTCCATTTCTTCAATTAATTGGTCTGCTTCTTCTTCTTTACCAACTAATTGACCGAGCAAATCGATTGCTTCATAGACTTCCTCAATTGTCTGGGCATCTGTCACCAAGACGGTAATTCCTGCGTCTTCAATAGCAGTCATTTGATCTTCAGTTAAGGACATAGCAGTCATCACAACCACTTCTGGGTCTAGGGCAATAATTTCTTCAATATTTAAATTTTCACCAGTAGCGATAGCTGGAATCTCTTCCACTTCATCTGCCGGGAAGTCTACATAAGTTCCTCGACCCACAATAGTGTCTCCCGCTCCTATTTCAAAGAGTATCTCAGCATCTGCTGGCATTAAAGTAACAATTTCATCAACGGGTCCCTCTTCAAGCACAACTTCTCTACCAACCATATCGGTCAATGTGAGAACCGTCGTTTCTTCACTAGATACCATTTGTCCGGTAAACAGAGTCATCACAAACATCATTAAAACAGCAATTTTTTTATTCATTTAATTTTCTCCTTTATTTCTTTAAATTTTTTTACTTTATATTCACTGCAATTCCTGAAACCACCCAATAAACTAAGTTCGCTTGTCTGGCAATTTCTTGATTCATTAAACCATGAATATTTCTGAAAATGCGCCCGAGTTTATACTCTGGAACTAATCCTAGACCTAGCTCATTTGACACAATGATAAAATCCGTTGATGAAGCTTTTATTTCTTTTAAAAAAGCATTAAGCTCTTCCATAACAAAATCTTCTAGCTTTTGGATTTGCTCACCCTTTAGTTCATTGACATACTCATCAAAAGATAGTTCTTGATTGTTAGCTAAGAATTGCCATTTATCAAAAAGAATATTGGTTAGCCAAACCGTCATACAATCGACTAAAGCAATTTGATAATTATTTGAAAGTTGCTTAACCAATTGATCCAAATCATGAGCCTGTTCATAAGTATCCCAATCTTTGGGTCTTGATAAACGATGTTTTTCAATACTCCTTTTTACTTCTGAATCAGAAAACTTATTGGCTTGGGTTGCTATATAAGCAATATTTTGAAGCTTTCGTCTATAAATTTCTTCTTGAGCTAATCTAGATTTACCAGATTTAGCTCCTCCAGTATAATAAATAATTTCCCCCATTCACTCACTTCCTAAACATCGATATATTTATTTTTGTTAGACCTTCAAAAAGTCGCAAAGCTAACAATATATTAGCAAGAGTAGCTAGCTTTAAGGGCCAAAAGAAACTTACCAGCATTGCAGCCCCTAAAATCGGTTGAAAACATAGAAGTGGTAATAAAACATTAAACAAGCAGGCGCCTAGAGTTGGAAGAATAACCGGCCATATTTCAAAGATTTAAATTTACGATAAATCATAACAAAATTAATCTGAGCTAGTATCATAAGTGCCATTAATAAAAGATAAGTGGAATACTTAAGGGAAAAGCTGAGCTCATTGCCGTTGTTAAATGTCCTATAGCACCAACTATCGCGCCAGCAGATCTTCTCATAGCTAGCAAGAGTATAAAAGCTGGACTTGAATCAAAAGCTACTGTCAAGAATAGCTTGAACTGTGCTAAGATGATTGACAATGACATCATATGAGCAAGGGTTACTAAATCTTTTGCCTTCATCTTACCTCCTTAAAAAAACCAGACTAGCTACTTGTCTGGTTAATAAACGTATTTGTTAACGAACCTTGTTACGAGACCTTGAGAAATAACAATCATCCTTGATAAAATAGGTAATCTGACTTAGATTTTCATCCATACAGTAGCAAGGGACTGCGCACGATTCTCACGTGCTTCCCCTATTCTATCTTAATTATCAAAGAGCTTAGCATCATTATAGCATAATTATTAAAGAAAATGACAATCCTAATTCTTATTAAAAAGAAGTAAAACAAACAGCATATAAATGATTTGACCAATTAAAGCAGCAGCTCCCATGGTATCTCCTGTCATACCTGAAATTTTATGATACACGAAATAGCGATAAAAATACATGGTAAGCAAAAGACTTATATAACTAAGTAGATACGGCCACCCTAATAGGAAAAAGAAGGCCATTGTTAAAATCTGACTGGCCACAATTTTCCAAGTAGAAACGCCTAGGAAAAGACTACCTAAGCCATTGGGGTTATCACCAACATACACTAACTGATAAAACATTAAGGGTAAACAGCTACGACCACTGGCAGCCCAAGCAATAACAAAGACTATTTCATTTTCAAAATAATTAATTAAAAACTCTCTTCCTAAAACAAAGGTAAGTAAAATAGTCGAAATTAAGATCAAAGCACCATTGGCTCCAATTGCTGAATCTTTCATAATTCGAACCATCTCATCAGCTTTTTTAGAGGATAATAGTCCGTCAGCAGTATCAGCCAAAGCATCATAATGAAAGCCTCTAGTTAGTAAAATATCCAAGATAATTAATAGAGACCATGCGATGGTGGATGAGAAAAAGTTACGAAATAAAAAAAAGAACAAAGCAAAGATTCCGGCATATATAAAAGCAAAAGCTGGGAAATAGATTACCCCTTTTTTTAATTTAGTAGCTGCTTGATCGACTGATTGATTAATTGGGATTGCTGTAAAAAATTGAAAATATAAAATAATAGACTCAATCAATATAGCTCACCCACCCATTTAATATCTTTAAAAATTGTCAATAAATTAGCTTTAAAAGCTGGTTTTATTACAATTAAGAGCGATGTTGCAGGCCCTGCTGATTGATAAAATTGAGGTAAATCTTGACCTAATCTAAAATCAAGTTGGTTAAATTTAGCCACTTGCTGTGCTTCAGCAATCGCACCTTTAGACCCAATTGGAACTATTTCATGAATGACATCTTTAAGATTTAATAAGTGGTAAAGCTCTTGATAACTAACTATTTGATCGACCTGGTCAATTAAATCCTGACCCATTAAAGGTTTTCCTATTTGATAGACTTGATCCCCTGGTTGGACTTTTTTTATTTTTAAATCAGCGATTTTGGCCTTTGCAAGCAAGGTGAGTCCAAGGGATGTCATCTTAGTTGGCATATTTTCCTCAGTTGAGCCATTCATTGCTAAATCAAAAAGACCTGCTAATGCCAGTTCTTTTTTTATACCATCAAGCATTAAATCTCCAGTTGGATTCATTTCATTGCCAAACATATTTATTAATAATTGTGGCTGGGCGTTTACAGAAAGAACCTCCATAAGTACCACGCGAACAGCAAAAGCTGCAGTAATTTGGGGTGAAACGCTTAAAACATCAGCTTCTTTTTGGCCGATTGAAGCTGAAGTGTCACAAGCAATAACTAAGGACTCATCATTACTTAATGGCATAATATGTATATCACGATATTTTTCCATTTCTACTCTCCTATCTCAATAACCTTCAAAGCTTCCTTTAGATTGTCCAACAAAGTCGATCCCTCTTCCCACTCTCTAGGTGTTCCTAAACTTGTTAAATAATAATTACATCCTTGCTTAGTCAGTTTCTGTCTGCGGTGGACATGTCCCATAAAACTATGACGGATGGGATATTTATCATAAAGAGGCTTAAGATCATCAGTAGAAATAAAAGCATTAAAATAATCTATGTCTTCTTGAAATTTAGGATCTGGTAAGATTTGCAAATCAAAATCTGTTACAAAATGAGTGACTAGAATATAATTAGCTTTGTTTAGGTAGATCATATCTTTTTCTATTGTTCTGGCAAATTCTCTTGAGACTTGGCGATCAGATTGCTGCCAATTAATATGTAGTTTATCCTCCCACTTATAACCTTGGTATCTACCTGCTTGAAGAAATTTTTCATCATGACGTCCAAAATTTCCCGAATGATTGTACCAAGCGGAGTGCCCGACTAATCCCCAATCTTGATTTAGAGAAAGTGGCTTTCCTATTAAACAGTTCGGATGGTTACAATAGCTATCATAAATAATTTGGGTTTCTTGATTAGTAGACCAATAATCGTGATTTCCTGGAACAAAATATAAAGGGATGGTTATGGCTGCTTGTAAGTCCTTAATGAATGAAAAAACTAAAGACTGATGATTCGCTATGTCTCCAGCTATAATTAAATAAGACAAATTCCACTCATCAGTTTCTTTAGCCAGTAAATCAATAATTGTTTGAGCGTAGGGCTCTGCTTGTAAATCAATATGGAGATCAGAAATAACACCAATCTTCATTTTCTATCTCCTCACAATTAATTTAAACCACTTAGCGAAACACTTTCCCCGATCTTACATACTTCGGTTCTGCTTGATTATTAAGGTGGTTAACTAAGCGACCACCTACAAACAAATAATCGGAAAGCCGATTAAGAAATTTTAAGACATTCGGATTTAACTTTTCAGAAATTGGTAGGCTAACCAGCCTTCTTTCAACTCTACGAGCAATACTACGAGCATATTGAAGTTGACTGGCTTCCATGGTTCCTCCAGGCAAGATAAAAGATTCAATAGGGTCAACTCTTTTATCGTAAGCATCAATTCGTTCTTCTAACCAAGTAATAGCAGTCTCTGTGGTACGATAAGGAATCTTTTCATCTGCGTTTGCAACATCTGTCCCACAATCAAATAGTAATTGTTGAATTTCTAATAAATCTTGACGAATTTCATCGGCTAAATTAGGGCTTGCAATAAGGATACCAATATAAGAATTGAGTTCATCAATACTTCCATATGCCTCAACTAAGGGGTTGTTTTTGGCTACCACACGGTTGCCAATTAAACGCGTATTCCCTTGATCTCCTGTTCGCGTATAAATTTTCATTGTTTTCTCACCTCTTTGATAGTTACTGAATCAGGTCGTTAAAATATTTCCAATCATGATAAATTATTTTTTTACGTGTAAAAGTAATTTTTTTCTCTTGAGTTAAATCTTTAATGACTCTTCCTGCTGTCTCTCTTGTCGTACCGGCTACTGTCGCCGCTTCGTTAATAGTCAATGGATGTGGAATAACCACATGATCACCCATAAAACGCCCCATATCATACATCCATAAAGCCAGGGTCTGAATTACTCGGCTAGAAGCACTTGGTATAGCCGTCATTTGCACACGTTTTTCCAAATAATATTGGACACTGGCTAAATTTTCATAAAGAAATTTGAATTGTTCCGCATTTTTAAAGACAATATTTTCCATTAGGTTTTTGGGGATGTAAGCTAAATCAACATCTGTAGCTGCATAGGCATCATAAAGATGGTGGTCTTTAAAAAAGAATTCCGCATAAGGAAAAAAACTTTCCTCCGCCACATAATCTAAGTAACAAAACTCTCCTGAAGCATTTTCTCTTTCAAGACGAACCAATCCTTTAAAGACGAAATAACAATAAATATTTGGATCATCTTGAAAAAAGATTAACTGACCTTTTGGAATGTGATGAAAAATAGAGTTAGAAGTAATTTGATTGACTTCATCAATTGAAAGTCGATTGAAAAAATCATAGTTATATATATCGTTAATATAATTTTCAATTGCCCGATTAACCATAAAGACCCCTTTCTTTGTCAAAGTAAATTGTTTACTGACGATAAAAGGAGTCTTTTGTATAGAAATTTAGTTTTCAATTTTCAAAATTCAATTCAAAAGATGCCACTATATTTACTCACCTTTTATGTCATTTATTCATAGATATTATCTCACTTGTGAATATATAAATCAAACAATGAAAGGTGTCCAATAAATGTTAACAGGAGGTTCTCATTACATCTTTTCAGGAGCGCCAATACCTAGCAATGATAATGCATCTTTTAGAACAATCGTAATCGCTTTAACCAATTGAATTCTTGATTCTAACTGATCATTTTCTTCCAAAATACGGACTTTGGCATAATACTTATTGGACAATTGTGCTAATTGAATAACATATTTTGCAATGACTGATGGTTCAAAATGCTCAGCTGCCTTAATAATGACTTCTGGATACTGTTTAATTAATTTAATGATTTCCCATGAGTGTTCATGATCTAAGTTCAACTCTTCCGTTGGCTTTATTTCCTTACTATATTTATTAAGCACTGTATTTAAACGCGCATAAGTATACTGAACATATGGACCAGTTTCACCTTCAAATTGAACGATATCATCTAAATTAAAATCAAAAGAGTTGAGACGATCTGCTTTTAAGTCATGGAAGACAACAGCCCCCACACCCACTTGTTTAGCAATCTCAGCTTTATTTTCTAAGTCAGGGTTCTTAGCTTTGATCTGTTTATCGGCAATTTCAATCGCTTCATTAAGCACTTTTTCAAGTAAAACTATCTTACCTTTACGAGTGGATAATTTTTTACCATTTAAAGTAATCAAGCCAAATGGAATATGGTGCATATTTTCAGCCCAATCGTTACCCATTTCATTTAAAACAGCTTTTAATTGTCTAAAGTGATCACTTTGCTCATTACCAACAACATATAAACTCATCACGAAATCAAAAGTACGCTTGCGATAGTAAGCAGTCGCTAAGTCTCTAGTCAGATACAAAGTAGCTCCATCTGATTTTTTAATTAAAGCAACAGGTAAGTGATACTTTTCAAGGTCAACAATTGTGGCTCCACGTTCGATTTTAGAGATATTATTATCTGCTAAATAATCTAAAACTTCGCCCATCTTATCATTATAGAACGATTCTCCAGTATAATAATCAAATTTAATATTTAAAAGATTGTAAACACGTTTAAATTCATTAATAGACTCTTCTTTAAACCAAGTCCATAGTCTATGATACTCTTCATTGCCATCTTCTAGGGCTCTGAAGACTTGTCTTGCCTGATCTTCTAATTCGGGATTTTCTTCAGCTTTTTCATGGAAATCAACATATAACTTTACTAATTCATTAACTGGATCTTTCCTTACTGTTTCTTCATCACCCCAACCTTGATAAGCAACAATTAATTTACCAAATTGCGTTCCCCAATCACCTAAGTGGTTAATACGAATAGGATTATAATTTAATTTTTCCAAAATTAAGGCAATCGAATTCCCTAATACGGTTGATCGTAAGTGTCCCATTGACATTGGCTTAGCGATATTAGGAGACGACATATCAATTGGAACGTTACCTCCTTTACCAATATCTGTTTGACCATAGCTTTCACCTTGTTCAAGTACTTCTTTTAAGACTTTGCTAGCCAAGTCGTCGCGCTTAATATAAAAGTTGATATAAGCTCCGACTACTTGAACTTTTTCAAATGCAGAAGTATCAATTTTTTCTGCTACTTCTTCAGCAATTTGATGGGGGGCTTTGCGAAATATTTTAGCCAAAGAGAAAACTGGAAAAGCATAGTCTCCGTGCTCATTATTATTAGGTTGTTCAATTAAATTTTCGATCTGTTCTTGGGTCAAGTGCTCTGATAATACAGGATATAAAGTTTCAACAACTTGCTTTTTTACTAACATAAAATCTTCCTTTCTATACAAAAAAGCCTCTAGAATTCCTTCTAGAGGCATATGGTTATACGCGGTACCACTCTAATTCACCTTAAATTTTAAGGTCTTAAATTGATAACGCAGTTGCCTACGTGATGAACTACTCATTTCATTCACCCAGATAATAAAGTGCGGTTCAATTAATTAAGACTCATCGGCTCCCATCATCCCAACTTGCTATTCAGTCTTGCATAATCTACTCTCTTTAAGATTTAATTATTAATTTTGTCTCATTGTATATTAATTTTAAAAAAATAACAAGCTCTTATTTTTTAATAATCGTTCCTGATTCATTTTCAATTAATGCTTGAAGATTTTCTAATGAAGTAATGACAGCCTTACCATGATCTGTATTTTCAACGAATGCAATAGCTGCTTCAACTTTTGGTAACATAGATCCCGGTGCAAACTGCTCTTCTTTAATATATTCTTTCAAGCTTTCGATCGAAACTTTTTCTAATTTTTTTTGATTTGGTTTGTTGTAGTTGACATAGACATAATCCACACCTGTTAGAACGATAAACAAGTCAGCTCCGAGATCGTTAGCTAGTTTTTGTGAAGCAAAGTCTTTGTCAATAACTGCTTCTACTCCAACTAATTGGCCATTGTCTTCAAGTACTGGGATACCGCCACCACCAGTTGCAACCACTACATTACCAGCATTTACTAAGGTATTGATGGAATCAACTTCTTTGATAGCAACTGGCTTAGGTGAAGCAACAACTTTACGCCATCCACGACCAGCATCTTCTTTAAAGCTAGCATCAGTTTCAGCCATTTGTTGTTTGGCTTCTTCTTCACTGTAGAATGGTCCAATTGGTTTTGATAAGTTATCAAAAGCTGGATCGTTTTTATCTACAATAACTTGAGTGACCAAACTAACTACTGGCTTATCGATACCTAATTTATTTAATTCATTTTGCATGGCATTTTGTAACCAATAACCAATTGAGCCTTCGGTCATAGCCACTAATGAATCTAATGGGAAAGCTGGGTTTTTCTCAGAATCAGCTGCAATATTTTGTAGCAATAGATTTCCAACTTGGGGACCATTACCGTGAGTAATAATAACCTCGTCTCCATTTTGAATTAATTTCACTAAATGTTTTGCTGTTTCTTTTAAAGCGTCTTTTTGTGCTTGAGCGCTTGGGTCGGAAGATAGAATCGCATTCCCACCTAAAGCGACAACAATTTTACGTTTTTTCATATATTCAATCCTTTCATTAGGCCTTAGTAACTAAAGCCTTCAATGCATGGGCATAGATTTCCATGGTTTGATAGAAATTATCGAGTGGCATTCTTTCATCTATTTGATGCATTGTATCTTCTACCCCTTCTTGAAGGGCACCAAATGCCACACAATTTTTCATTGTGCGAGCAAAGGTAGCGCCACCAGAAGAAATTGGTTCAGTCATATCGCCAGTTAAGTCGCGATATACTTTTAACAAAGTAGTTACTAACTCAGAGTCAACTGGAACATATAACGAAGCTAGATAATCAAACTCATTATACTTGAGTTTGTACTCTTTTGCTACTTTAGCTAATTGTTCTACCAATTGATCTTTGTCAGCAGTTACTGGAATACGCATATCAATACCTAGTTTGGACTCTTCAGCCGTAACCTCTAGGTTAGCAATGTTACATGTTAGGCTGCCAGATGCTTGGTCTTCAACCTCACCAAAGATACTCTTACCATTAACATCATTAGCAAAGTGATCTTTAACAAATTTTAAGACAGGATGGTCATATAATTCAGACATTCCTTCAATTAGATGCGTTAAAGCATTGTCTCCTTTTAAGGAGTCTTTAGAGTGAACGGATTTACCTAAAACGGTTAAAGTTTCACCGTCTACTTGGTATTTGTAGCCTAAATCCTCAAGAATTTGTACTAATTCATCTTTTTTATCACCCTTGTAAATAGCTTTATCAGGCACCACATTTAGGGCTCCTTTATTTTCCATTTCAAAAGCATCTGAACCTGGACCGGTGATGTGCAACTGTAGTAAGCCTTTTTCTGCATAGGTTAGAGGGAAAGATGAGTCAGGAACAATACCCATTGTTACTTGCTCTTCTTTTTCATTGTAACGGTTTAACCCACGCCACAAGTTCTCTTCGTCTGTTCCAAAGATAAAGCGAACACGTTTATTTAATTCATGTCCTTGGTCTAATAAAGCTTTTAATGCATACAAGGCAGCAATAGAAGGTCCTTTATCATCTTGTGTTCCACGACCAAATAAGGCTCCTTCACGGATATCCATTTCAAATGGAGGCGTTGTCCATTCATCTGGGTTTAAAGCTGGAACCACATCCAAGTGACATAGAACACCAAACAACTCTTCACCCTGACCCATTTCTGCATAACCATAATAACCCTCTGGATCAATATAGGTTTCCATGCCCATTTCTTGACAAGTTTTTAAAGCAAATTCTAGCATTTCTTGAATGGGTTGACCAAATGGAGTTTCCGCATCATTTTCATCTAATACAGATGGAATAGCAACCCATTGGCGCAAAGTTTCAATAGCTGGTTCTTGATGATTTTTAGTTAATTGGTAATCCATTTAAACACTCCTTTAAATTCCTAAGTAAGCTCCAATAAGTAGTAAAACAATGGTCACTACAAAGACTATGATAATCAAATTGCGCATAAATTTCCACCAAGTTGATAGGTCAATATTTGCAATTGCTAAAGCACCCATTACGACACCTGATGTTGGTGTAATTAGGTTAACAATACCACTGGCAGATTGGAAGGCAGTGACGACAATACTTTCTAATACATCAGCAAATTGGGCTAATGGCGCCATGATACCCATAGTAGCTGCTGCTAGACCAGAAGTCGATGGAATTAAGAAGGACATTGGGATATAGAAGATATAAGTTAAGACTGTGAAAACACCTTTTGGTAAATTCGCTAACCCTTGTTCTCCCCAGTGTAATACAGTAGCGGTGATTTGACCATCATTCATCACTACTTGAATACCACGAGCGACTGCAGCAATTAGAGCTACTGACATTAAATCTTTTACTCCCGCGATAAAGACTTCTACGAAACGATCTTCTTTAATTCCATAGTATGCTGCGATAATAACTGACATTAAGAAAAAGAGAACTGAAATCTCAACTAGATACCACATACCAAAAGGTAGGTCTTCTAAAGATTGTCCAATCAAATCTCCAATTACTGGTATGCCTAGTAGGAACTCATGAGCATTTTTAAAGAAAGTAAAGTTATTATTTAAATCTGTCCATGGAATTAAAGCTAAGATCATAATAACAAATGTAAGCGCAAATAACCAAAGAACGCCCTTTTGTTTTTTAGTAACTTTTGGCATATCTTCGGGCACTTTCCATTTTTCTTTGTCCGCTTCCATTTGATCAGCTATCAGAGAGTTATTCTTATCAGCCATTACCTTTTTAGCGTAGCGCGTAACATACCAAGCTCCAATTATATATGTGACTATCCAGAAAATTACTCTTAATACCATTCCATCTATTATTGATATACCAGCCATATTTGAAGCAATTGTGGTAGCAAATGGATTAACGGTTGAAGATAATACTCCTAATCCAGCCCCAATCAAAATTATCGCCACAGCCACTAAAGCATCAAACCCGACACCTACCATTAAGGGAATTAATAATGGATAAAAGGCCATGGTTTCCTCAGCCATACCATAGGTAGAGCCACCTAGTCCAAAAATAGCCATTAAGATCCAGATTAAACCGGTCATATTATTCTTATTGTTTTTGATAGTAGAGGCGATTCCGGCGTCAATAGCACCTGTTTCCGTAACAACTCCCAAGAATCCACCAACGATCATAACAAATAGCGAAACTTCAACAGCTCCCGGAGTGGTTTCAGTACCTAAAAACCCACGAATAGGTGCAGCAAATAAATCCCACAACCCTTGACGTGTACGCTCTACTGTGTGATAAGTTCCAGCAATAAAATTTCCTTCAGGATCCACCTCATAGGCGCCTGATGGAATAATCCACGTTAATACAGCGATAACCGCCGTAATAATAAATAGTATCGTAAAAGCATTCAACATCTTTCGTTTCTTCATCTTTTCCATTTTCTTCCTCCTCCTTTTTTAAAACAAAATCCGATTGCGGTTCATGGCCACAATCGGATTTCATGCCCCGTTTCACTTTTTATAGGGTAATGTTATTGTTATTAAGCTTTAGGAATGAACAAGTTCCCGTTAGTAACTGCCATAATCGCTTTGATTGAGTGCATACGGTTTTCAGCTTGTTCAAATTGACGGGCTTGTTTACTGCGGAATACTTCGTCAGTAATTTCCATTTCTTTAACACCGAATCTTTCTGCTACATCTTTACCATATTTTGTTTCTGTATCATGGAAAGCTGGTAAGCAGTGAAGGATAATATAATCTCCCTCAATTAAGTCAGTCAATTCTTTATTGATTTGGTATGGTTTTAATAAGTTAACACGTTCTTCGAACTTGTCTTCTTCACCCATTGAAACCCAAACGTCTGTATATAATGCATCAGCATCTTTAACAGCGGCTTTAATATCAGATGTAATTTCAATAGTAGCACCTGATTCTTTCGCGTACTCTTGAGCTTTTGCTACCAATTCTTCATCTGGGAATAATTCTTCTGGTGAAGCGATGGTCACATTAACACCGATAATAGCCCCAGTGATGAATAATGAATTAGCCACATTATTACGACCGTCACCACAATATACTAACTTTTTGCCCTTTAGCTCTCCAAAATTTTCTTTTAAGGTCATATAATCAGCAATCATTTGAGTTGGATGCCATTCATCAGTTAAACCGTTCCACACAGGAACTCCAGCGTATTTACCTAAGTCTTCGACCATCTCTTGACTGAAACCACGGAATTCAATACCGTCGAACATGCTACCTAAAACGCGTGCTGTATCTTCTACAGATTCTTTTTTACCTAATTGAATGTCATTAGCACCTAAGAATTCTGGAGCCGCACCTAAGTCATTAGCAGCTACTGTAAAGGCTGCTCTTGTACGAGTAGATGTTTTTTCAAATAATAGACAAATGTTTTGTCCTTTTAAATACTCGTGTGGAATCCCACGTTTTTTCAAGTCTTTTAAGTGAATTGAGAAATCAATTAAGTAGTTTAATTCGTCGGCAGTAAAGTCGATTTCTTTTAAAAAGTTTCTTCCTTGGAACATAAATTCCCTCCTATATCTGTGTGTTTATCAAAAAAATTAAATATCTTCGCGAACAAATGGCATTGACATGCAACGAGGACCACCACGACCACGTACTAATTCACTACCTTCGATTTGGTGAATCTTAATACCATTTTCAATCAATAATTTGTTGGTTACAGTATTACGGTTGTAAACAATTACTTCACCTGGTGCTACCGTTAAGGTGTTGGCACCATCGTTCCATTGTTCACGTGCTCCAGCTACGATGTCATCACCACCACAACGGATTAAGGTAACTTTTTCTAAACCTAAAGCTTCTGCTAAGATGTCTTCTAACAGCCCTTCTTTTTCAGTCACCTTGATTTCACCATTTTCACCAGGAGTTACTGAGAAGACTTTTAATTCGCCTTCAATTTCAGGGTGGATAGTGAATTTATCATAATCGATCATAGTAAATACAGTATCTAAATGCATGAATTTACGGTTGTTATCGATTAAGAATGCTAATACTTCTTTGAATTCAGTCTCTTTAAATAAGTTGCGAGCTAATTTCTCGATTGAATATTTATCAGTACGTTGAGAAATCCCAACTGCTAGAGTGTTTTTAGATAAAACTAACTCATCTCCACCTTCGATACGTGTATCTTCATCACGTTCATAATAAAGGGTAGTTCCTTTATATTCTGGGTGATAGTTAAAGATATATTTTCCATATAATGTTTCACGGTTACGTGTATCTGAGTACATGTGGTTAAGAGAAACACCGTTACCCATCGTTGCAAAGGGATCTCGAGTGAAGTATAAGTTTGGCATTGGGTCCACTAAAAAAGGATAGTTTGACAGCAATTCATCAAAACCATTTGATTCATGCTTAATCTCACTCTTCTTGAATCCTTCCATCGTTTTTAATACCATTTCATAGATATCTTCCATATCCATTAAATACTGTTTAACTTGGTCATAATTTTGGCCTGGCTCTAACCCTGTTTCAGCCATCCACTCATCAACAAATTGTTCTTTCAATCCTTCTGCATCAATTGCTTCAGCCACTAATTTTTCCAAATAAAGTACTTCAACACCTAGGCTTTCTAATAACTTAGCAAATTCATCGTGTTCTTTTTGCGCTGCTTCAAGATAAGGAATATCATCAAACAATAAGCGTTCAAGGTAATCTGGCATCAAATTTTCTAATTCTTTACCCGGACGGTGAAGCATTACTTTCTTCAAGCGACCAATTTCAGAATTAACATTAATACTGTGGGACATTTTATTTCCTCCTTAATTATTTGTTAACTCTAGTCTAACATACGATAGAAAACGTTTCCGTTAAATCGGTCACTTCGATAAATTGAATTGATAACATTCTAAATGAGATATTCATCACATTTATCCCTTAAATTTTAGAATACCACTATCTTTCGTCAGAAAGATAGTGGTATTAATAACTACTTCAAATTTTAATGGGAATTATTTTTTAGCTTTTAATTGTAAATATAACTCATCCAATTGATCGGTCGAAACATGACTTGGTGCATCTGTTAATAAGTCGTGACCACGACCATTCTTTGGAAAGGCAATGACTTCACGAATATTAGGCTCTTGAGCAAGTATCATCACTAATCGATCTAAGCCTAAAGCGATACCACCATGAGGAGGGAAGCCGTAATCCATTGCTTCTAATAAGAAACCAAATTGACTTTTAGCTTCTTCAGCAGTAAATCCTAATAATTCAAACATTTGATCTTGCATCTCACGTTGATAAATTCTTAGAGATCCACCTCCCACTTCATAACCATTAAGAACAATGTCGTAGGCTTTAGCTTTAGCATCCGCTGGATTGTCTTTTAATGCTTGGACATCGTCGTTTTGCGGAGCAGTAAACGGATGATGCATAGCAACATATCTTTGATTATCTTCATCATATTCAAATAATGGCCAATCGGTAACCCACAAAAAAGCTAACTCTTCAACATCGTATAAGGTGTGTTTCTTGGCTAAATGATTACGTAAAGCGCCTAAGGAATCAGCAATGACACTGGCTTGATCAGCCACAAAGAAGAGGATGTCTCCCTCTTTAGCTTCCAACGTCTCTTTAATCTGGTCTTGGTCTTCTTCAGTAAAGAATTTAGCGATTGGTCCATTAAAGCCTTCCTCTAATACTTTAATCCACGCTAAGCCTTTAGCTCCATAGGGTTTAACAACTTCTGATAAGGCATCTGCTGTCTTGCGTGTGTATTCATCAGCTAAGCCTTTAAGGTTTATGGCTTTGACTTGCCCTCCATCTTTTACAGCATTTTTAAAGACGCCAAATTCACTATGTTCAGCCCATTGAGAGAGGTCTTTTAATTTCATGTCAAAGCGAATATCTGGTTTATCTGACCCGTATTCTTCCATTGCTTGAGCATAAGTCATGGTTGGGAATGCTTGCTTAATTTCTACTCCTCTTGTTTCTTTGACAACTTCTTTTAGCATCTCTTCTATATATGATTGAATATCTTCTTGACCTAAAAAGCTGGTTTCAATATCGACTTGGGTAAATTCTGGTTGACGGTCACCACGTAAATCTTCGTCTCGGAAGCATTTAACTATTTGATAATAGCGATCCATGCCTGCACCCATCAGCAGTTGCTTAAATAGTTGGGGTGATTGAGGTAATGCAAAAAAGGATCCCCCTTCACGGCGAGTAGGTACTAAATAGTCTCTAGCACCTTCCGGAGTGGATTTGGTTAACATAGGTGTCTCAACATCAACAAATCCTCTTTGGTCTAAGAAATTACGGATTGTTCGCGTTACATTATGACGTAGGCGAATATTTGCTTGCATTTTAGGACGACGTAAGTCTAACATACGATTTCTTAAGCGAACTTCTTCATCCACATCCAAATCATTTTCAATATATATAGCAGGCGTTTTAGCTTTAGTATAGATGGTTAAAGCATTGGCATACAGCTCAAAACGTCCTGTTTTAACTTGCTTATTCATTTGATTGTTTTCTCTTAATGCCAATTCTCCAGTCACTTCAATAATGTATTCTGAACGAATCCGATTGGCTAGCTCAAAATCTTCTTTTGAAAGTCTCTCAGCATTAAAGACCACTTGACAAAAGCCTTCACGATCACGTAAATCAACAAAAATTAAACTCCCTAAATCTCTTCTTTTTTGTACCCATCCTTTTAATGTGATCTCTTTACCAAGGTACTGTTCATCTACTAATCCACAATATACAGTTCTTTCTGTCATTTTATTCACCCCTAAAATATTTATCAATTACACTCGTATCCGTTGTTAAACGGCGATAAACGCCATAAAAATCAGACCATAAGTCACCTTTTGAAATCTCGGTCTCAGTCCCATTTTCTTGATTTTTAACAACTAATATCTCAGACTCAACTTCTTGCTCACCCAACATAATAGTTAATTTGGCCCCTAATTTGCCGGCTGTTTTAAACTGAGACTTTATGCTTCTAAATAAGTAATCTCTTTCTGCAATCAATCCAGCATATCTAGCCTTTTGAACTAACTCGGTTGCTAATTGATTAACCGACTCATCACGACATAAGACATATAAGTCTAGAGGCTCATATGGTGGAATGTCAATCTTTTGTTGATCCATTAATAACATGAGACGTTCAAGCCCTAATCCAAAACCAAAGCCAGGCTTCTCAGGTCCGCCTATTTGTTGAACCAGTCCATCATAGCGACCACCACCACAAACCGTTGATTGAGCACCAATCCGATTATCATCTACTACAAACTCGAAAATAGTATCCTGATAATAATCCAAACCTCTTACCACCTTGTCATTGACTTCAAAAGGTATTTCTAGTTGCTTGAGCATGGATTGAACTTGTCCAAAATGCTCCTTACTCTCTTTAGATAAATAATCTAAAATACTTGGAGCCTCTTTTACATAAGCTTTATCCTTAGCATCTTTTGAATCTAGTACACGCAGTGGATTGTCATGCAGTCTTTTTTTAGAATCATCACTTAAATTATGAATATGTGGCTCAAAATAAGCAATAAGCGCTTGACGATAAGCCTGCCGATCGTTTGGCTTTCCTAGTGAGTTAATTTGTAAAGTAATATTTTTTAAACCTAACTCTTGAAAGAAATGCCAAGCTAAACTGATAACTTCCACATCCGTTGCTGGATTTTCTGACCCGAAAACTTCGACGCCCATTTGATTGAACTGTCGTTGACGTCCTGCTTGGGGTCTTTCGTAACGAAAGTAAGGACCTAAATAATAAACCTTAAAAGGCTGTGCATGTTCTGGACCAAACAATTTATTCTCAACATATGCTCTCACAACACCCGCAGTCCCTTCGGGGCGTAAACTAATATGTCGTTCTCCTTTATCATAGAAGTCATACATTTCTTTAGAGACAATATCTGAAGTATTACCAACTGAACGTGAAAATAAATCATAGGACTCAAAAAGCGGTGTCCGTATTTCACGATACATATATTGATCAAATAAATCTCTTGCTACATCTTCGACATATTGCCAACGATAACTATCCTCTGGCAAGATATCAACGGTGCCTTTCATCTTTTGAATCATTCTACCCCTCCTAATATAAAAGCGCCCTAAGTTTTCACTTAGGACGCATTAACGTGGTACCACCTATATTTGTAATGAATTTATCCATTACCTCTTAATCGTAACGTGATTGACGGAATAACTTTTGATTATTCTTCTCCATAGTGTCTTCACTCTCAAATGCAACTTTTCACTCAACGTTGCTCACTGTATATTACAGAGCTACTTGTCTATTTCACCGAATTGATTAATTATGTTCAGATTACTCAATGATGATTGATTTGTCAAGTTGAATTAAAATTCTTCTTTAGTTTACTTTATAGCAAATGATTAACAATCTAGTTACTATTGTGTAACAGTCCATCTAGAGTTGACCTTTAATTCAATTAATCAACTATAATGCAATTAATAGAGGAATAGTGGAGGAATATAGGATGGCTATCGTTTGGACCAAAAATTTGAAACACTTAACTAAAAAGCGACTTACTCCTTTCTTATTAACACTTATAATTAGCGTCATAACAGTATGGGGAATTGTTAATCTTAGCAATTTAAAAGCTTTACCAATTGATCGTCAAGGAATCGTTCTGCACTCTTTTCCAACTACTAATTCCGAGGTTTTAACCGAAATTGATCCTGACTTTCCTATTGAAATTATTCAAGAACAAACCGGTTGGCTTAAAGTACGCTATCAAGGGAAAGTTGAAGGTTGGTTACCCAAGTGGCTAATCGAAAACAAGGAACTTAAAAGTGACCAAGATTTAGCAGCCTCTTTTGAAAAATCAACGGCTCTTTATCAAAAAGCTGATTCTAAAAGTCCTATTCTCTCAAATATTCCTAAGGAAAGCCTCATCCCTATTAATTATATAGAAAAAAATTGGGCTCAAGTTAATTATCAAGGTAAACCAGCCTTTGTAAACATAAACGAGATAGAATTATTGAATCGACAAGACGCGGAGCGTTTAATTGCCGAAAAGAATGCTTTAGATAGCAGAATTAATAAAAAAGAAAAAGAAAAAGAAAGCTTGAAAAACAAGCTTATCATGCGCAAAAAAGAAGAATACTTATTAGAAGAAGCAGACTTTTTTTCTAATATGATTTATCAAACGAATTACCTACAAGAATTTACAAGGCTTGATTATGTTGAATATAGTCCTCAGGAATCATTTTACTACGTAGAAGATAGTCAAGGAGTTAAAGGATATATTGATTCCTTCTCTCTATCTGAGCCTTACTATTCAATTGACCATCGCTTTCTACCTATTAAATCTGAACTCCAACAAGCGACCATCATGCTAGACCCTGGCCATGGTGGAGAAGACCCAGGTACATTGAGTAAAGATCAAAAGTATGCTGAAAAAAGCTTTACCTATAAGATTGCTAAAGTATTAAAGAAAACACTTGAAGCTTTCGGGGCTAAAGTTATCTTAACTAATGAAAGCGACCAATTTTTAGACCTCGCTGAAAGGGTTAAAATCAGTAACCAAAAACAGCCAGACTTATTTCTTTCGTTACATTTCGATTCCTCCTATGACACTCAGGTCAAAGGTGTTCGTACATATTTCTATCATTTAAATGACGAAGAATTTGCGAAGACCTTACATTCTGGGTTGATAACATCTGGTCGACCTAATTTGGGTGTGGAGTATGGAAACTTTCATGTTTTACGCGAAAATACCGTCCCCTCCCTCTTGCTCGAACTCGGTTATATTACAAACAGCGAAGACTTGGAGTTAATGTTAACGGATGACTACCATCAAAAATTAGCTGATGCTATTACTGAAGGACTCTCAACTTATTTTAATCAAGTTGGAAATCAATTAGAAATAAATACCCCTGATAGATAAGGTCTCTATCAGGGGTATTGTTTACTCATTGGAGTCCAAAATTATTGTAACAGGTCCATTGTTTTCAAATTCAACTTTCATGTCAGCTCCAAAAATACCTGTTTTAGCTTTAAAACCTTTTTTGTCAATCTCTTGGTTGAAATAATGGTATAATTCTTCAGCCTGGTCTGGTTTTGCAGCATTGGTAAAGCTAGGGCGATTCCCTTTCTTACAAGAAGCGTACAGGGTAAATTGACTGACTGAGAGAATACTGCCGCCAGTATCTTTCAACGATAAATTCATTTTTCCTTCTTCATCGTCAAAAATCCGCATAGTTACAATTTTTCTAGCACAATACTCACAGTCTTTAACCGTATCTTCAGGTCCAAATCCGACTAAAAGTAGAAGTCCTTCTTTAATGGCTCCTACTACTTCTTCATTAACTGTTACACTGGCATGGTTCACTCTTTGAATAACTACTTTCATTTGACCTCCTAATTGCCTTGACGTTTAACTTCGTAAACATCTGGGATGTTCTTTAATTTAACAATTAATTCATGTAATTGTTGTGTATCAGCAACTAAAACCTTAAGTTTGATGATGGCTTGACTTTGATCATCAATGCGCCCATTGACTGCTTTAAGGTTTTTGACCGTATGGTTGACAACGTTTAAAACGTCGTTAATCATACCCGATCGGTCAAAACCAATGACTTGTATTTCTGTTTCATACTCATGTTCTTCTTGCTTTTCTTCGGACCAATGCACTGCAATCGTTCGATCATCCAATTCAATTTCACTTTTTAAGTTGGAACAATCTTTGCGGTGAACAGAAATGCCTCTGCCTCTTGTTATATAACCAACTATCTCATCACCGGGAACCGGGTTGCAACAACGACTAAGTCGCATCATTAAGTTATCAACGCCGTCAACCACTAATCCTTTTTCATTTCCTACTTTTTCTTTGTTAGAGTCGGTCTCCCTATCTTTAGAAATGACATTAGATAGCTTTACATTTTTGTCGACTTTCTTAATATTCCAAAAATGCATAATAGAAGTCGGTGAGATTTCTCCTAAGCCGATAGAAGCATAAAGATCTTCCATCTCATTGAAGTTAAATCTCTCAAGTAAGTCTTTTTCTTTGTTCTTTTTAAGTTCTATTTTTAAAGATGTTTCGTTTTCTTTCAGGGCTTTTTCAAGTATTTCCTGTCCAATTTCGCTATTTTTCTCACGCTCTTGCATTTTAAAATAACGTTTGATCCGATTGCGTGCTTTAGAAGTTTTAACAAACTTGAGCCAATCACGGCTAGGGCCAACAGAACTCGGATTGGTTAATATTTCAACAATATCTCCATTTTTCAAGCGATAATTAAGAGGAACGATATTACCATTAACTTTTGCTCCAACCGTCTTATTTCCTATTTCAGTATGGATATGGAAAGCGAAATCGACTGGACCTGAACCTAATGGTAATTCAAAGACGTCGCCTTTAGGAGTAAAGATATAAACTTGATCTTTAAAAACATCTTCTTTAATAAATTCCATGAATTCACTAGCATTCCCTGCATCATCTTCATACTCAACAATATCATGAAACCATTTTAACTGTTGTTGAATGTTATCTCGTGGTTGCTCATCGACTGTTTTCCCTTCTTTGTAGGCCCAATGAGCTGCTAGTCCGTACTCTGCCACTTCATGCATAAGGTGCGTTCTTATTTGAACTTCAACAGGTTTGCCTTGAGGTCCAATAACAGTCGTATGAATTGATTGGTACATATTAGCTTTAGGCATAGCAATATAATCTTTAAAGCGTCCTGGCATCGGCTTCCATTTTGTATGAATAATGCCTAAGACTCCGTAGCAATCCTTAATCGAATCGACTAAAACGCGAACCGCTAATAAATCATAGATATCATCAAACTCTTTTTTCTGATCGACCATTTTACGGTAAATGGAATAAATATGTTTCGGTCTTCCATAAACAGTAGAGTCCATGGACAGTTCGTCAATCGCATCTTTTATCTGATCAATGACAACTTGAATATATTCTTCGCGCTCATCTCTTTTTTGGTCCATTTGATGGACAATATCATAATAGGCTTGAGGATTAATATATCTTAAAGAAATATCTTCTAATTCCCATTTAATGACACTCATACCAATTCGTTCAGCCAAGGGTGCATAAATATCTAATGCTTCTTGAGACTTTTCAATTTGTTTGTGGGGTTTTTGAAATTTCAAAGTGCGCATATTATGTAAACGGTCAGCTAATTTAACCATTACCACACGAATATCTTTAGCCATGGCAATCAACATTTTACGATGATTTTCTGCTAATTGTTCTTCTTTACTTTGAAATTTAATCTTACCGAGTTTAGTAACGCCATCTACTAAGAAGGCGACGGATTCTGAAAATTCTTCCTGGATTTTTTCCAAAGTGTAGTCCGTATCTTCCACTACATCATGTAAAAAGCCAGTAGCTACTGTATCAGGGTCTAATTTAATATTCGCTAAAATACCTGCTACTTGAATTGGATGATTAATATAGGGTTCTCCTGAGAGACGTTCTTGCCCTTCATGGGCCTTGGTTGCTACTGCTAATGCCTTTTTTACAAAAGCTACCTTACTGTCATTCATATAAGATCGACAAATTGCTATAACTTCTTCACCAGTATAGACATCATTTCTACCCATATTATCACCACTCTTTCTAGATAATTTTTCTACTATTATAACTTAAATACTCACTATAAAACAATATTAGCCTCTTTAATACTATCAATCTTAGCTTATGCTAAAAAACAACTGGTCGAAAGACACAGTTGTTTTAAAATTTTATTCAGAAACAATTTTAATCCCTTTAGAAGCACCAATACGGTTTGCGCCTGCTTCAATCATTATTAATGCAGTTTCTTTATCGCCAACGCCTCCAGAAGCTTTGACTCCCATTGTTTCACCAACAGTCGAACGCATTAGAGCAATATCTTCTTTCACAGCTCCTGCTATTGAAAAGCCAGTGGAAGTTTTAACAAAATCTGCTTTGGCTGCTTTGGCTGCAAGGCAAGCTTTCACTTTTTCTTCTTTTTCAAGTAAACTAGTTTCGATGATAACTTTCACAATAATTTCTTCTGGAACAGCTTGAACGACTTGACGGATATCCTCTTCTACTGTTTCCCAATCAGCAGCTTTAGCCGCTCCGATATTGATTACCATATCAATTTCACTAGCCCCATTTTTCACTGCTTCTTTTGCTTCAAAAGCTTTAGTAGATGAAGTATTCGCTCCTAAAGGGAAACCAATCACTGTACAGACTTTGACGTCTGAATCCTTCAACAAATCACTCGCATAAGTAACCCATACTGGATTAATACAAACTGACATGAATTGATATTCCAAGGCTTCTTGACAAATTTGCTTAATTTGGTCTTTGGTTGCATTTGCATTTAATAAAGTATGATCGATATATTTATTTAATTCCATTTTAAAACTCCCTTTCAATTTCAGTGACATATGATAGGACACTTAAAAGATAAATAGGTGCCGTCTCTGCCCGTAAGATTCTTGGACCTAAGCTACAAATCTCAAAGCCATTTTCTACTAAGAAAGATACCTCTTGTTGTTCTAATCCACCTTCCGATCCAAATACCATAACTATCTTTTTATTCTTTTCGATATTTTTTAATATTTTGGCTAACAGATGGTGTTGACCTTCTTTAGCACTTTCTTCGAATGCCACTAGTTTAATGTCATGAGTACGATACTGATTAACAAAGTCTTTTAAATTTAAAAGCTGCTTAACTTCAACCTTTTTTAAACGTTTTGACTGTTCTGCAGCACTATCAGCAATTTTTTGTAGTCTTTCAACTTTTTTACCAGCTTTTTTCTGGTCCCATTTGACTACATCACGTTTTAAAGCTAATGGTTGAAAGCTGCTCATGCCGCATTCTGTAGCTTTTTGAACAATTGAATCCATTTTGTCATTTTTGGATAAACCACAAGCTACAACTACCTCGACCGGTAACTCCGTTTGACTGAGAGTCTCACTTAAGGGTGACATGATTTCTAATAGAGCATAATCATTCTTTTTTTTGAGATAAGAAGCTAGATACTTCTTTTGATCGTATACAACTATTAACTCCTTCCCTTGCTTAGCCCTTAAAACATTGACCAAATGATGACTGTCTGATGGATTCAAAACAACTTTCTTGCCAATTTCTACTATTTGATTCGAATCATCGATAAAATATTGATGCATAACTCACTCTTTCTTCTGAGCCGTGATACCAGCCCATCCTTTATAATAATTAATTTGGATTATTTCCCACTGATCTGTTGATAAAGAATCGATTACTTGTTCTGCCTTCTCAGTCAGTATGCCTCCAAGAATGAGATAGCCACCCTTTTCTAAAAGCTGATAGGCATCCTGATAGAGCTTGAGTAATATATGAGGTAGGATGTTTGCCATGATGATATTTACTTTTTCTTCAACACCTCTTAATAAATCATTGACATGAAATGATATAGGTGGTTGAAAATCATCAGAATAGCCCATATTTTGCCATTTTTGATAAGTAAGATTTTGTTTAGCAGCTGCGATTGCTTGAGGATCAAGATCGTATCCCACCACTTTTTGTGCGCTGAGAGCAAAAGCTATCAATGCAAGGATACCAGATCCCGTTCCAACATCATAAACTTTCTCGTCACCTCGCATAACCATTTCTAAAGCTTGCGCGCCGAGTCGGGTTGTCGGGTGATCACCTGTTCCAAAGGCAACTCCTGGGTCTAAATAAATAACTTTCTCATCCTTATATTTTGGAGAATAAGCATCCCATACCGGAACAACTTTTATAAATCGTGAAATTTCTTGAATTCGGTAGTTTTTCATCCAATTTTTTTGCCAATTTTCCATTTCAATCGGCTCTTTTTCCCAACTATAATCGAAATAAAGGTTATCTTCTAAATAACTATCGAACAAGTCTTTTTCTATATCTTGTTCAAAAAAACCTAAGACAAGCCCCCGTTTATCTTGTTCTTTAAGGGATGGAGCTAAAGGAATTTCTCCAAATAAATTTTCTTTATTTTCCATATATCCATCGACATTTATAAGCTGCGTCCCTTTCGCCCCCCACTCAAATAAGAGATGAGAAACATATTCCACTTCATCAGGCTTCTTAGTTTCAAGATAGATAGTCACTTTTGTCCAATGAGTCATTAAACCCCCCCAGTCAATGCATCTAAAAAATTTAAAGCTGAGCTTATTCACATTATGGAGGACTGTTTATCTTTTTTCAATCAAAAGAAGTTATTTTTTCAAGATTAAGTCTAGCTATTTTAATAAGGGCATGTAATAATAAATAATAGACTTTAGAATATTTGTAACTTTTTTTGAAATTTTCAAAAGAAAAGGATAAAATAGTAGTTGATATTCTATTTAATATAAAAGCTAATAAACGAGGTGAACTTCATGGCAGAAAAAAACTTAACAGCAAAAGATATCTTACAAAAAGAATTTTCTCGTTCCATGCGTGGCTATAATGCTGCTGAAGTCGATGAGTATCTCGATAGTATTATTCGTGACTATGATTCTTATCAAAAAGATGTAGTGTTCTTAAAGAATGAAAATGAGCGACTCATTGCTAAAATAGATGAATTAACTAAGCAGTTATCATTAGCTAAGAAAAACGTTTCAACAACTCCAGGTTCTGGCGTAACCAACTTTGATATCCTTAAACGTTTATCTAACTTAGAAAAACATGTTTTCGGAGCCAAAATTTCAAACACAGAGTATAGTCAAAATTAATGATCATAGTAAATTTCAGGTAATCGCGGTCAATTCATTTGGCTGAGGAAAGTCCATGCTCGCACAAGCTGAAACGCTTGTAGTGTTCGTGCTTAGCGAAACAATAAGCTAAGGTAGCCTTAAGGTGAACGGCGAGTGAATATTCTAAGGCTTAGCTAAGAATAAGTAATTCATAAAGTGCCACAGAGACGATCTTTTTGGAAACAAAAAGCTGAAACGCGGTAAACCCCTCGAGCGAGCAACCCAAATTTGGTAGGGGCACTCTCTGTATGGGAAAATGCGTAAGCATTGCTTAACTGAAAGAGAGACAAGTTATCTTGTAGATAGATGATTACCCTTTATTTATTCTTGCCTATGGAATAAATATTGACAGAACATGGCTTATCGAAATTTACTAATATAGGTATTTATAGATGCGTATAGTCAACAACACGATTCTGAGCCTAAAAGCTTGTTGAATCGTGTTTTTTTAAAAGGAAGGATTATCCATGAAAACATATCACTTAATTGCTACAGCAGCTGCAGGTATCGAGGGAATAGCTAATCAAGAACTCAAGGATTTAGGCTATGAAACACAAACAGAGAATGGTCGCGTGCGCTTTAAAGGAACTGCAGAAGATATTGCTAAAACAAACCTATGGTTGAGAACAGCTGATCGAATTAAAGTAGTGGTTGGCGAATTTAAAGCAACCTCTTTTGAAGAATTGTTTGACCAAACCTATGCGATTGCCTGGGAAGACCTCTTACCCATGGATGGAGAATTTCCTGTTTCAGGTAAATCGGTGAAATCAAAACTTTATTCTGTCCCTAACTGTCAAAGAATTGTCAAAAAAGCCATTGCCAAACGGCTAATGGATCACTATGCTCGTAAAATGCCTTTGAGCGAAACAGGTGATTACTACCCTATTGAAATATCGATACTAAAAGATGTGGCGATGATTACTTTAGACACAAGTGGAAGCAGTCTATTTAAACGAGGTTATCGAACTGAAAAAGGTGGCGCGCCTCTAAAAGAAAATATGGCAGCAGCTTTAGTCAAATTGACTACTTGGTTCCCTGACCGTCCTCTTTATGATCCAACTTGCGGGTCTGGAACAATTTTAATTGAAGCTGCCTTAATGGGACGCAATATTGCTCCAGGATTAAATCGGTCATTTGCAGCAGAAAAATGGGAGTTCTTTAATCCAGAAGTATGGTCAAAGGAAAAAACAAAAGCACGTCAAAAAATTAACCATGAAATAAAACTCAATATCTTTGGAAGCGATATAGATGGAAGAATGATTAAAATCGCCAAGCAAAATGCAGCAAATGCCGGTGTGGGAGAAGATATTACTTTTAAACAAATGCAGTTAACAGATTACCGTCCGAATGAAGAATATGGCATTTTAATCTCCAACCCTCCTTATGGAGACCGCTTGCTAGATGAAGATAAGGTACACCAACTATACCAGGACATGGGTACTATTTACCGTTTGATGACCACTTGGTCGAAGTATATTCTCTCAAGTGATGACTCATTTGAGAAATTTTATGGTGAAAAAGCTAGCAAAAAACGCAAGTTATATAACGGTGCCTTAAAAGTAAATTATTATCAATTTTGGTCTACAAATAAATAAGGGTCTAAAGTCTTTACTTTCCCTTGTTTACGTAAGGCTTGTTTTGCTGCTTGATCAGCTGCTCGATTTTCTTTTTCAGGAATCCATTTTAGAAAAAGTAAAGGATAATGGTCCATTTCAAAGAGAATAACTTTTAAAAGCTTGCTAAAATAGTCTTTTTTGGCAAAACGTTTTTCAATCGATTGGAAAACAATCTTAGAATCGGTTTTAATTTGAATGAGTTGATCTGTTTTTAATTTTTCTTGCTTGATCCATTGCATAGCTAATCTTAAAGCAAAAAACTCAGCTTGGTGATTATCCAGACATTCATTAATATAAAATTTAAAAGTAGCAACTTTTTCACCATTGAATACCAAAAAAGCTAGGCCCGCTTCTTTAGTTTTAGGATCAAAAGCGGCATCAATTTGTATCCACATAGGTTTTTCACCCTCTCTATTTTGAAAGGAGTCTCCTCAATTGACAGATCTTATTCATATGCCAAATAAGAGCGAATATTTCTATCGCAAAGCCATGAATGCGCTTGAACAAAATGATTATGCAAGTGCATCTAACTTTTTGAAAGAAAGCTATCAGATAGAACCTTCCCTTAAAGTGTTTAAAGAACTAATTTCTATTCATATTATTCAAAATAAAAGTCAAGCTGTCAAAAAGTTATGGCAAAATTTTCTTTCAGACCACTCCATACAAGACCTTGACTATGAATTAGCGATACTTTATGTTCATTCTTTACCTTATCTTTTTTCTCATCAAAAACTATTGATTCAGTTATATGAAATCAAAGAATATTTTGATCAAAAAAAATGGGATATCTCTTTGATTGTTAAACAAATTGAAAAAATTAAAGAAAAAGAAGCTCTTTCTAAAGAACTTCAACTCCTTATAAATACGAAGGGGTTAGATTCAAAGTTGAAACAATTGAAAGAACTAACCTTATATGAACTTTTAAAAGAAATCAAAAACTTCTATAGTTTAGATTACTCCCTTAAACATCCAATCTTGACTGCATTATTGGCTGACAAAAAGATAAGTCAATTCGTTAAAAGTGATATATTGCATCATTATATAGTTCGAAATTACCAGGCCCATCTAAAACTGACATGGTTTGAAGAAATTAAAATCATCGATAGCCTATCTCTAGTCCCTTATAAAGAAGATTCGACCTATTTACAAATAAAAGCTCTTCTTGAAGATTATACGGTCAATAATAATCCTCATATTTATGATGGTCTACTAGAAGAAATAAATTTATTGGTGATGGTATACTATCCATTTATCAAAGAAAAAATCTCAGACCCTGTTGCATGGTTTAATAGCTTTTTAAGTTATTACCATATAGAAAAAAGTGAAGAATCCGATCAAAATGAGCGAATGGATGAAATTCTCCAACAGGCTATCGATGAAATCAAACAACTAAGTCTATAGATAGAAATTTAAAGAAAACTTTCTAAATAAATTAGAGCAAGTCTATAGTAGACTCGCTCTAATTTTACTTCTCTTCTTCTGACTGTGTATCATTTTCCTTGGTGTTTTTATGGTGCACGGTAGGTTGTGGATCAAGAATGACATGCTTATCCTCTTCTTGTGGTGGTAAGGATATAAAATCAATAATATCTTTGAAATTAACTATGGTCTTCTCTTCAATAATATCTTGCATCATCATATCTGATTCTTGCCAATAAATATCTACAACAGCACTATTAGAAAGCAATTTTGTAATTATTCCTGTCATGCTACTTTCTCTAAATTTGAAAGTAATCTTATCCCCTATTTCTGGTCGAATTGCTAACTTTACTGATTCAATCATTTCAAGACCCGTTTCATAATCTACATCTAATAGCGAAGCGATACGTGACTTGCTTGTCCCGCGTCTTAACTCCTTTTCAATTAGACTTCGTTGCCCATCTGAAATTTTTTTCGACACGTTATCCCTCTTTTCTTAAATTGCCCTCTGTAATTGTTATTATACCACATTTTTCTTTTTTATTCTAAAGGTTACTCTTTCTCTACCTTTGGAACCCATACAGAAAGTGCTTGACTATGAATCTTAATTTTTAATGGTAAACTTGGGCCTTTATCGCCATCAATGTTCGCTTTTAGTTCACGTTCTTCATTCAAGGAAGCGAGTTTAATATCGAATGTTTTACCCTTTAACGACAAGATGGACTCATTATCTAATTCGTGTCGAGGCAAGCCTTTCTCTTCAATAAAAGTAGCTATACTTGATATAGCCAATGAACCCTTAAAAGCATAAAGATGACCCAATCCATCAAATAGCTGGTCTTGTGAAAGAAGATTTTCCATTCCTCCCACACTAGTAGTGAGTGTTAATAATATAAGATTGGTTTTAAGGTGATGAGATTCCTTTCCATCGACACTAATGTCTAAATCAAAATCTTCCTCTTCAAACATCGCTTTAAAGCCATCAAATAAATAAGCTAATACCCCAATCTTATTTTTTACTTTAGATTCAGTTTCAAATACTGCTGAAGGAATAGCTCCTAGCGCAAGAACATTCGCAAAATACTGCTCGTTAACTTGCCCGATATCCAATTTTTTTAACTCTAAAGATTTAAATTGATTAATGGCTTTTACTGGGTTTAGAGAGATTCCTAAAGATCTTGCTAAATCATTTACAGTCCCCAAAGGTAAAAAAGCAAAATGAGGTGGTTGTGAATTCTCCATTAAACCGGATACCACTTCCTTAATAGTGCCGTCACCGCCCAAACAAATAATAGTGTCGTATTCATCTGCAGGGGTAGTTTTTGCCCAATCATAGGCATCTTGAGGTTTTTCAGTTGTTCGGTGTTTGACTTGAGCATCGTATGTATTAATTAGTAAATCAGCTAACTGCTCAGCATATGCTTTGGCCTTACCCTTACCTGAACCTGGATTAGCGATGATTAAAACGCTCTTCATATTAACCCTCCTTTTTTTACATTATACCACAAGTCCTCCTAAACGATTTTCCCTTCCAATTTCTTTGAAAGTAAGTTACACTGATGTATATCATTAGACAGAGTAAAAGATAGAACGTCAAGTGTTGTTGGATGGGATGTGGCCAACAAACGAAAAGAATTTATTCTTGCGATACTATCTTTGCATTCGCTGCATTAATATTAATTGTAGCGCTCTCTTGTCAAAAAAAGGAGCGTATTTTTTATGCAAAAACCTGATTCCCGTCGTATTATTTCATATGGTAATAAAGGAAAACTAACCACCCTACAATTAACTACCATGGCTTTATTATTAGCGTTTCGTATTATGTTAGCTTATATACCAGCGTTTAGAGTAGGTGAAATTGCCCAAATTGGAGTTGGCTTTATCGGTACTGCTATTTCCAGCGCTATAATTGGTCCATGGTGGGCTATCGTTATATCGGTAGCTAATGACATTATCACTGCTCTTCTAAATGGCTATAGCTTCTTCTTCGGTTATACCTTTAGTGCCGGTTTAGCTGGTTTCATTTATGGTTAGTTTTTGTGGCGTAAAGAACGTAATTGGAAAAATATTCTTATAGCAGTTGTTTTAGTAACCTTTATTGTAAACTTAGGATTTGGATCTCTATGGATTAAAATGATGCAAGGTAAAGCTTGGGCAGCATTCATGCCAATTCGTATCGCTAAAAACGCTGTTTCTCTTCCATTGAACACAATTATTTTAGTGATTATCCTAAAATTGCCTGTAATTGATCGTTTAATCAAAAAATTCCAATTTTAAACTTTATGGTAGCTCTTTTAGGTAGGTAACGCACTACTTACTATTTATGAATTATCTTATAAAATTAATAAAAAGGGCAGAAGTTTAAGCTTCTGCCCTTTTTATTAACGAAAATTTACTGTACTAAATATTATAAACTTCACTCAAAAAATCAAAAAAATACTAGTAAACTTATTTAACAATCAGATTAAAAATTGTAAAAACTTGTGACATTTACTATATTTACGTATAATATGAAGATATGAAAATAAATGTAGCTTGCAACTACAGGAGGTATACTATGAAGAAAAATTATCGTGTATTGTTATATTACAAATATCAAAGAATTGAAGACCCTGAATTATTTGCCAAAGAACACTTAGAGTTTTGCCGTCGTATCGGTTTAAAGGGGCGCGTATTAGTCGGTGAAGAAGGAATAAACGGAACCGTTTCAGGCACCCTAGATCAAACACAAAAGTATATGGACTATGTTCATTCACTAGAAGGTTTTGAAGATTTATGGTTTAAACAAGATCTTGCTGATGATTATGCGCATAAAAAGATGTCTGTGAGAACGCGTGAAGAAATTGTAGCTTTAAACTTAGATGATGATATTGATCCACATGAAATTACAGGACAATATCTATCCCCTAAAGAATTTAAAGATGCTCTACTTGACAAGGATACAGTTGTTCTTGATACTCGTAATGACTATGAGTATGATTTAGGTCATTTTAAGGGTGCGATCCGTCCTGAAATTCGTAATTTCCGTGAACTTCCTGACTGGGTGAAAGAAAACAAAGAAAAATTTATGGACAAACGCGTTGTTGTCTATTGCACAGGTGGTATCCGCTGCGAGAAATTCTCAGGTTGGTTACTTAAAGAAGGTTTTAAAGATGTGGGGCAATTACATGGTGGTATTGATACTTATGGAAAAGACCCTGAAACTAAAGGTGAGCTTTGGGAAGGTAAGATGTATGTTTTCGATGAACGTATTGCTGTCCCAGTTAATCAAGTAAATCCTACAGTAGTCGGAAAAGATTATTTTGATGGAACACCATGTGAAAGATACGTAAATTGTGCAAACCCAGAATGTAATGAACAAATATTGACTTCTAAAGCAAATGAAGATAAGTATTTACGTGGATGTAGTGAGGCCTGTCGTCGTCATCCTCGAAACCGCTATGTCGCTGAACATAACTTTTCCACAGAAGAATGGGAAGAAAGATTAAATGCAATTGGAGAAAGCTTAAGTAAAACACATTCTGCATAATTTAAGCCGATAAAGGGGATAATGAAATGACTAATAAAGAAAGCAAGAATCATCTGCCACCTTTGGAGGGTCATCATTTAAAAGATAGTAAGCCTAATCTCAATCAAAGGCGGCAAAGATTAATCGACCAGAAATCTTCTAACTATGTTAATAGCGAAGAAGCTCGAGCAAGAAGATTGAAAAGAATTAGTGAACTTGAAAATAAGAGCTTTAATAATTTTGATAAGGCTATTCCTCAGTCAAATGAGGATAGAAGACAGTTTTCTTCTAATCATTATCAATCGCTTAAAGTCAAAAAAGAAACTCCTATAGGTGAGTCAGTAAGCAATTTACACAATAAATCGATTAAAAAAGATCGCTCAGAAAAGAAAGTTATTAAAAAAACTGAAACTGACACTGATTTAAAGCTAGAAAATAAGACTAATAATCATACTAGCAGTAATAAATCTAGTAAGTTCAGTCGAGACGCTATAGAATCAAACAGACCTCAACAGAAGTCAAATCAAAAAACTGAAAGTGAAAGTGACAACCACTCAACGGATAAAAATCTTTTTCAGACTTACCTTGATAAAAGAAGAAAAAGAAAAAAAGAAGTGCGTAGTCAACTATCTTTGGAAGGTCTTGACCGGTTTTCAAAAATTTCCTTAGTCCTTTCGATTATCTTTAATGTATTTAGACGTCTATTCATCTACTTTGTAGTTGTAGGTCTTCTTTTTGGCTTTCTCTTATCAGGTGTTGGATTAGGCTACTTCACTTCATTAGTATCTGATACGACTCCACCAAGTAAACAAGAGATGGCTGAAGCTATTAATCAAGTCGAACAACAATCTAGTTTATATTATGACTCTGGCGACCTTATTGCTGATATAAGATCGGACGTCGTTAGATCTGTTACTAATTTAGAAGATATTTCACCCTATATTAAAGAAGGTTTAATTTCCATTGAAGATCAAGCTTTTTATGAGCATTATGGTGTTAACCCTAAATCAACACTTAGAGCAGTGCTTCAAACGCTTATTACCGGGTCTGGTACTGGAGGATCAACATTAACTCAGCAATTAGTTAAGCAGCAGTTATTAACAAATGATGTTACTTTCTTTAGAAAGGCTAACGAAATTCTCTTGGCCTTAAGAGTTGAAAAATATTTTACCAAAGACGAAATATTAAACGCTTATCTCAATGTTTCTCCTTTTGGCCGTAATAATGAAGGAGATAATATTGCGGGAATTCGTGAAGCTTCTGAAGGCATTTTCGGCAAAGAACCAAATGAAGTTAATTTAGCTCAAGCTGCCTTTTTAGTTGGTTTGCCTCAAGATCCTTATAACTATACTCCTTATAACTATAACAGTTCACTTAGAGAGGATTTCAATCCTGGTATCAATCGAATGAAAGCTGTGCTATTCAGTATGTATCGTAACAAGGCTATTACTAAAGAAGAATACGAAACTGCGATTGATTATGATATTAGTAAAGATTTTATTAAACCTGAAAATCGTCCAATCGAACGCCAATCCTACCTGTATCAAACCGTCATGAATGAAGCCATTAAGAAATTAATGGAAATTAATGTCAATGACGATGGAAATCAGATGAGCGATGTTTTACAAGACATTGAATGGTATAATCAATATTATTCTGAAGCAGAAAACCAGCTGCGTACCGGGGGCTACAAAGTATATTCAACTATTGATAAAGAAATTTATGATCAATTACAAGAAACTGCTAAAGAAAACGTAGACTCATTAGGAGTAAGCTATGATGGGGTTTATACAGATCCTAGTACCGGTGAAGAAATCTATTATGTTGAAAATATTCAAACTGGTGTTGTGGTGATTGAAAACACTAGTGGAAAAGTACTGGGCTTTGTGGCTGGGACCGATTATGATAATAATCAAATTGACCATGCCTTTGCCACTCGCCGCTCTCCTGGTTCAACCATCAAACCACTTGCAGTCTATGCACCAGCAATTGAGAATAATCTTATTGCTCCTGCCACAATTGTACCCGATACACCATTTGTAGAAACTTATCCCGATGGAACTGAGTGGAAACCGACCAACTACGGCGAATCAATTTCTAATAAGTTTATCTCTGCCAGAGAATCATTAGCTAAGTCACTGAATTTGCCAACTATTCGAATTTATCAAGGGCTTATACAGCAAAACGTACCAGTCTATGATTATCTTGAACTCATGGGCTTTAAAGATGGCTTTGCATATGATCAAGAAGAAACATACAACCTAGCCTTTTCCATTGGTGGAGTGAATACCGGACCGACTGTTTTTGAACAAACATCTGCTTTTTCAACTTTTGCCAATAATGGTTATTATATTCAAGGGCATATTATCAGTAAGATTGTCGATTCATTTGGAAATACTGTATTTGAACAAGAAGTAGAGCCACAAAAAGTATTTAGTGAGGATACAAACTACTTAATGGTAGATATTTTAAGGGATACAACCGAATTCGGTTCAGGACAATATGCCAAAGCTAATCTGCAAGTTCCAGGAGACTGGATTGCCAAATCCGGAACTAGTGAGAATGCTAAAGATCTATGGTTTATTGCCTCTACTCCTTCTGTTACCATTGGTACATGGGCAGGCTATGATTCACAATATTATGAATACTTTGTTAACCCAGATGATGGACTTGGCAATGAATCGGTTCGTTCACAAATATACTGGGCTAATATCGCCAACGCCTTATTCAGAGTTCGACCTGATATTTTTGGATCTAATGAAGTCTTTGCACAACCCGCTTCCGTTGTTAGCCAAAATATTGTAGCAATGACAGGAACTTTACCTGGAAACATTACCTATAATAACCGAATTGCTAGTCTAAATGGCCCTATTAAACAAGATTTGTTTAAAAATTCAAATCCTGCTGCTCCACTCTCTTATAACTTCATGTTTAACGCTAGTGATCAAGATACTGCACGTTTTTGGAATGCTTATATGGAATCTATTGAGGAAAAGACAACATCAACGACCTCTGCTGAAGAAACAACGGATGAGGATGATGAGTCTCGTTCTGAAAGCACAGATGAAAATGGTAATCTAATACCGGCGCAACCAGAAAATAGCGAGACTGTTACTGAAGAAGTATATTATGAATAATTTTGCAAAATAAAGGCTCTATAATAAAAAGCTATGAGTTAAAATCTCATAGCTTTTTAATGTTTTTATTCACTCAGTGTTGAACCACGGTGTACTAATTTATGGGGAAGAATGATTTGACGCTGCTCGATACCCTCATCATTCATAATTTTCGTTAGCAAGCGCATTGCTACCGCTCCAACATCATATAAAGGATATTGTAAAGATGATAGTTGAGGACGCGAATATTTTGTAAGGACTGAGTTTTTACTAGTAAGTACTTGAAAGTCTTCAGGTACTTTAATATTTCGATCAGTTAGGGCATTTAAAATGGCTACTGCTAAGAAATCTTTAGTAGCGATAACTCCGGTAGCTTTAGCAGCTAATAATTGATCTACAATTATATCTCCTTCATCATCAGTAAAGTCACTTTGGATAATCAAATCTTCATCTACCGCTATATTATGCTTAGCCAATGCTGATTTATAACCAGGAATCCGATGCACTCGATTGACATAATACTTTTCTGAATCGGTGATAATAGCTGGTCTGTTACCCTTTTGAAGTAAGAAATCTGTCATTTCTTCTATTGCTAATCGAATATCAATTGATACTGTATAGAGATCAGGATCTTCACTAATCATACCCGCAATAACTACAGGTGTTCTTGAAGTTTTAATTAATGACTTAAGTTCTTCGCCGACATTATAACCCATATAGATAATACCATCTACTTGTTTAGCTAATAAATTATTAAAAACATTAATTTCTTTGTCGACACTTTCGTCGGCATTTGCTAAAATAATGTCATATTTGTACATAGCTGCTATATCATCAATTCCGCGTGCCAATGCCGAAAAGAAGATATTAGTAATGTTAGGAATAATAACGCCAACTGTGGTTGTTTTTTTACTGGCTAGTCCTCTTGCTACAGCATTAGGTCTATAATCTAAACGTTCTATAACTTCTGAGACTTTTTTTCTAGTACTTGGCTTTACATTTGGATTACCATTTACAACTCGAGATACGGTGGCCATTGATACGCCAGCTTCACGAGCTACATCATATATTGTAATTGTTTGCTTTTCCATGCCTACCCTTCTTTCAAATTTTTAATTTACTCTTTGAATTTAACATAAGCAGACAGATAGTGCAAGCGTTTTCTAGCTTTATTCTCAAGTTTTCACAGTTTTTTCATAAATAATGAACTCGCTCATTAGAGGGTGTTTGCTGTCTTCTCCAAACCAAAAGATAGGTTAACACTGATTTCATTTGTAGAGCAGTTTATCCTTCAACTTTTTGGATGGTCAGTGACACCAAATATGGCAGTGATGAAAATTTAACTTAATTAACCTACCATGGGAATAAGCACCTTATCAAATATAATCTATTCGAGAAAGAAGAAACGAAGAAACATCATCGGAGCTTTTAATTTATGGGAATCGCCGAATCGAGCGCAATGACAGACCATCATACTGCTTAAAGGAAGTAGTTATTATTAATAGCATTCAAGATTTTTAAAATACGCAATGATTATGAAAGTACGAGCGATGTTTACCGACCGAAGGAAACAGACACGGCACCTCAAAAAGCATTCTACTACAAACCGTCTTATGAATCACTCAAGTTTAACGAACGAGCCAAGCTCTTATCTGACGAAGGAAAGACACTCTACAGTCAACGAAGAATTGCTGTAGAGTCTGTATTCGATCATGTAAAGACAAATTTAAGCTCCTTCTTCGCCTTAGAGATAAGGTGAAGACTATTGTAAGACTGGTATTAATGGCCAATAATCAAGCAAATATGCAAAGCAGCGAGCTTAGAACGAAAAACACCTTTCCATTCTAAGCTCGCTGCGTTTTATGTAGCGGGTGAAGAGGCCTTTTGTCCAGCCTCTAAATTTATTTTAGTAGTTCATCTGTTTGCTTCTCGACTTCTTTTTTCACATCTTTTAGTTCTTCTTTTGTATCAACTTCAATATCTTCAATTTTGGCACTCAAGATGTCTTTAGATTGACTGAGGTCTTCTTTTACATGATCCCATTCTTTGCTTGCTTCTTTCTTTAATTCTTCAGCAGAACGTTTAATATGATCAGCTGAAGTTTTAAGATTTACACGGAAATCTTCACTCGCATCAGAAGCTGCGTCATACATCTCTACACCTCTTTCCACGGCATAGTCTGTATAATCATTAGCACGATCAATCCAATAATCTAATTCTTCATTTAAATCTTCACGTAACTCTCTACCTGATTTAGGAGCATATAAAAGAGCAGCTGCCCCTCCAATAAGAGCGCCTAATAAAGCTCCCGCTAAAAATCCATCATTATTTTTCATATTATTTTGCCTCCTTTAAATTAATTGAAATCTCACCAGCTGTTTTAGAAGGTTTTCCTTGAATAAAGGAATCTAAGCTTCTCTTTTCCTGTTTAGCTGGATCCTTAGCCAAAATCTCTGAATTTTTGGCTTGTGGCTTCACTTTGAAACGATTTACCATTCGCGATGCTTTTTGAATTGAATCAATTGGTGATTTTTTCTTGTTTTTCTTAAGCATATTTGAAACAAAGTTCGATGTCATTTCTTTAGTCGAGTCATTTAATTCTGAAACGGATGTTCCGACATCACCGATAGCAGTAAATAACGGATCGGTTTTTCCTAATTTAGCATTTAAATCATCTACAAGTGTATTTGACTTGTTCAGTAAACCTTCTACCTCAATTGATAGATGGTCAACATCTTTAGTCACCACATCAATGGTATTATTTAATTTGCTCACCGTTTCCTTCAGATTTGTCAGAATTTCACCAATTTTCATCAAGGTCATCGATAAGAATACAACGAGAATTGCAAAGGCTAAAGCTGCAATCATGGCTGCAATTTGACCAATTGTCATATCTAATCCTCCTTTGCTAAGTTACTAGCTTAAATATATCATGAAAGCGCATTTAACTCAAAGATAAGGGCTTAGAAATGAGCTATTTATTTATTAATTTTTTCTCACGCCCTTGTTGGAAGTTTGAAACCCTTAACTCTTTTAAACTTGTACGATGCAAGAAAGCATTTATTCGTTTTAAAATCATATTTCGAGTAATAATACCAATGAATTTCTTTTCTATATGGTTTTCAACCACACATAAAAAATTATTATCTACCAGTTTATGCAAAATTGATTCGAGCTTTTCGTTCATTGTTATAAATTCTGGTTTCCTTAAGTCTAAATGCTTAATTAATTTATAATTAAGGTTGTCAAAGTCTATGTCTTCTAAAGTAATAGCTTCTTTAACAATCATGTTAATACTTACTAAGCCCACTATTTGACCATTTTGATTGACCACAGGAATCATTGAATAGTCGACTTGATTAAGGACTAATAAGCCGTGAATTAATGAATTAAAGTCATAAAGATAGACTACATTATCAGCCGGGATAATAACTTCTTTTAGATTTTCAACAATATTTTTTGATAAGTTAGGATCTATCAAGATCAATCAGCTCCATCTAGTTTAAAATAATAAGACAAATCTTCTAACTGTATTGCATGTGAATTATAATAATCAACCTTAATAAAGTCATCGGAAATTTCAACTATAGAAAATGTTTTTTCTTGAATTTCGCCCCTTGCTTTTGCAATGGAACCAGGGTTCATAAATAAGATTCCTCGCTTCATTTCAGCATATAGGCGATGTGTATGGCCGTGGAAAACATATTTGGCATTCTTTTGTAAAGCTAATTCTAAAAGATTAATGTTTCCTTGATTTACTTGATACAAATGGCCATGAGTAATCAAAATTTTTCCCTTAGGGGTCGATAAAATTTCGCTAGATGGATAGCCTGGAGAAAAATCCATATTTCCTGCTACTTTAACATCGACAGCCTGCCAAATAGGATCATCAAATGAAAATTCTGAATCACCACAATGAATAATATAATCTACTTTATCCCTAAACTGCTGAATGATGTTTTTTACAATAGAGTAATTTCCATGATTGTCACTTAATACTAACAATTTCATCTCTATCCCTCCAACCAATCATTTAGTTTTTCTTTTAACTTCTCCACTGCTTGGCCTCTGTGAGAAATTTGGTTCTTACGTTCCGCAGAGATTTGAGCAAAGGTTTGTTGATCTTGAGGATAGTAAAATAGTGAATCATAACCAAAGCCACCCTCACCGATAGGCTCTTTGGTAATGATTCCTTCTACATTACCTTCAACAACTAATGAATCTTTTTGTGGATCTGCTAATACGATAACGGTTGTGAAATAGGCTTTTCGTTGATCACCGTTAAATTCTTTCAAATTTTCTAAAAGTTTCAAACGGTTTCTTTCGTCATTTTTTTCTTCTCCAGCATAGCGAGCCGAATAGACACCCGGCTCATTATTCAGTGCTGGAACACATAAGCCTGAATCATCTGATAGGGCTAAGCAGTTCATTTCCTTAGCGATTGTTTCTGCTTTTAAACGTGCATTCTCCTCAAATGTTGTACCTGTTTCTTCTACTTCTGGAATTTCAGGATAATCAAGCAAAGATTGAACTTGTAAATCAAAAGCTTCAAAAAGAGCTTTAAACTCTGCTATTTTTCCTGGATTATGACTAGCTATAATCAGTTTCATAAATTACTTCTCCTTTAATTTCACATTTTCTGACATCAAGATCTTTTCGAGCTAGCCAGTCGCTAGCCATTCGATCAAAGTGTTCGATGTCTCCTGTTGTATAGAAAGTTTGTGTAGGAGATTGTTGTAAGGCATCATTTGCTGTTCGACTTAAGTTAAAATAATCCAACAGCATACTAACATCATTAATTGTTTCAACTCCTGAATCAATCAGATGAACCTTAGGACCAACTACTTCTTGAATTAAACCGCGCATGATTGGATAGTGGGTACAACCAAGTACTAATGTGTCAATTTCTTTTTTTAATAGCGGGGAAAGTTCTTGCGACACTTTTTCTTTAGCTTGGCTACTATAAATTTGGCCAGTCTCTACCATTTCAACAAAAGACGGACATGCAAGTCCTTCTACGACCACATCATTTTTTTTATTGATAATCGTTTTTTCATAAATTTTACTCTGAATAGTTCCGATTGTTCCAATCACACCGATTTTTTTATTATTAGTTTGGATAATGGCAGCTCGACTACCGGGTTCAATTACGCCAACAACAGGTATGGGTAAAGTTCGCTTCAAATCTTCTAAAGCTGCAGCAGTCCCAGTATTACAAGCAATCACAAGCATTTTAATGCCTTTTTCACGCAAGAAATTGCTGAGTTGCCAAATATACTTCTTAACTTCATTTAACGGACGCGGACCATATGGACAACGAGCATTATCACCAATAAAAAGAACGGATTCATTAGGAAGTTGTTTTAAACTCTGTTTAACAACTGTTAATCCGCCGAATCCAGAATCAATAAAACCGATGGGTAAGTCTTTCATAAAATTCTCCTCACTTCACAATTATTATTTTAACATATCTATGCAAAAAAAGAATGGAAGTCATCTTGTTATTTACTAAAAAACAAGGCCCTTAATTAACAACCTACTGAAGTTGTTTGCAAGGCCTTGTTTTAAAATTAATTAACTTTTTTCTCGTTTTTCCATATAGCAAAGGACTTTTTAAAACTACCAATTAATCCTTTTTCACTATAAACTAGAACATTTGATTTATAGAACACAACCGATAACCAAATCGATAAGGCTAAGAAAACAATCGCAACTAATACCGATAACCATATTTCACTAGTGGCAACTGTGTCATTAGCCAAACGGAAAGGCATAATAAAAGGCGTAAATAATGGGAAATAAGAGCCTAAACGAACAATGGCTGAGTTAGGTGACTGCATACCGTATAAGGCAATATAAAAGCCTGCTACTGCTAATAAGGTGATTGGGGTGATCATTTTATTGACGTCTTCAGTTTTAGAAACTAATGAACCTAAAAAAGCTGCAAGTATTGAATAAATTGCCATTCCTATAACAGCAAACAATATTCCATATAATATCACCGGTCTAGCTTGTGAAATATAATCGCTGATTATGGCCGGATCAAAACTTTCGCTCATGGCTTGTGTGCCAGCTTGAATATTTTCCATATTTTCAGATGAGTTTACAAAAAATTGGGCTAATACTAAGCCGGATACATAGGAAATAATAACTCCTAGTATACCATATATGACTAATTGAGTAAGAATTACCAAGCCCACTCCAATCAGCTTACCTAAAAAATGCTGGGTAGCGGTGATACTGGAGAGAATAATTTCCATGATTTTAGAGCCCTTCTCTGCCGCAATTTCTTGAGAGACTATGGATACGTAACTCATAATAAACATTAAAACCACAAAACACACTACATAAGCCACTCCAATTTTAGCGGCAGTTACTGGATCATTTTCTGAAACCTCTGTAACAGCGCCATCATCGTCTGGTTGGATGCGAATAGTTTCAATGTCAACAGCACTATCTTTTAATTGATTCACTTCTTCTTGTTTTAAATTAAATGCTTCTGCTTGTTTTTGAATGCGATATTCTGAAAGTACTTCTTCGATATTATAAGTGGCAATATTCTTGCCTGAATTATGGCGATAGAACTTAGCATTAAGATCTACATTTTCGCCTTCAACAACTAAATAACCATCAATTTCTTCTGCAAATAAGGCTTCTTCAGCTTGCTTTTCATTTAAGTCAAATTGGTAGTCATTTTCATCTTCTATTGCAGCAATCAATTGATTAATCTCTGCATTTTCAGATACAATTCCAACATTGCCGACTGAAGAGCTGGATTGGTCAAGATAAATAAAATAACCGATTGCTAAAATAACCAACCCCATAATAATGGGGCCTGCTATCATCCAGAAAAAAGCCCAAGACTTCACATTTTTCCGATAAACCTCTTTTGCTACAAGCCACATTTTATTCATGAATTCGGTCACCTACTTTCAACTTAAATATTTCCTCTAAGGTCGGTGGTTGTTGAGAGAACATTGGGATAAATTGTCCTTGAGTGATTGTTTGGAAGATGCTAGGACCAAATGATTCATCGCTAAGATTTAAGGTGTAATGATCAGGGCTGGTACGAACTACCGAATCTACCCCTTCAATTTCTAGCAGGCTAGCTTCATTCCACTTTTTACTTTCAATATAAATGCGAATACGTCCAAACTGTTCTCTAACTTCATTAATCGAACCGTAAAGAACTTGCTCACCATCAAGAATCATGGCTAACTTATCACATATTTGTGACACATTTTCCATATTATGACTAGAAAAGATAATGCTCGATCCACCTTCTTTTAATTCTAAGATGCCTTGTTTTAAAAGGTCAGCATTGACTGGATCTAGGCCAGAGAATGGCTCATCTAAAATAACTAATTTAGGTCGATGGATTAATGTAGCAATCAATTGTATTTTTTGCTGGTTTCCTTTAGAAAGCGTATTAATCTTATCTTTTCGTTTACCTTTTACGGCAAATTTATCCATCCATTCATCTATTTGAGTGATAATATCAAGGTATTTCATTCCTCTAAGGCTAGCGAAATAGACAATTTGTTCTTCAATAGTCATCTTTTCATAAAGACCACGTTCTTCTGGTAAGTAACCAACTAAATCATATAATTGATTATTAATCGGCTTTTGATTCCAAGTAACTAGTCCCCCAGGTTCAGGATTTAAGAAATCTAAAATCATTCGAAAAACAGTTGTTTTCCCTGATCCATTTGGACCAATAAATCCCATAATCGTTCCCGATTCAATGTCAAAAGAAACATTCTTTACAGCTTGAAAACTACCAAATTTCTTGGATAGGTTTTTTACTTCTAACATTATATCCTCCTCTTAACTTTTTATGATTATTCCACATTGTCTAGCAGCGGATCAGTATCTTCACTGGTTGGAATCACTTCTTCTTGAGCCGCTTTGTCGCCAAATATTTCCGTCAAATCGACTAAATGAATGTTTGATCGATCATCTAATTTAAGCGTGATTGTTTGTCCTTCTTCTACAAATGGTAGGTAATCATTCAATTTTGCAGGCACTTGATAAACATTACCATCTAACATGAAATAATAGAAAGTTTCCCCCTCTTTTATAACAGCTTGGATTTTTTCAACTTTTCCGGTTACTTTTTCTAATGTGTCCTCATTGATTGCCTCTAAAACCACAGGATTATCTTCCCCATACTTTTGGATAAGCTGAGTCATATTGCTAGCAATGTAGACTTTCTGATAATCTTGAACATCTACTAAGCTATAATTTTTAATAAGACCGGAAGAGTCTTTTAAAGTTAAAATATACATAGGATTGCCTTGTAAGTTAATCAAGAGAGGGAATGTTGCAATATATCCTTTTTCTTGAACAGACCCTTCAGCTGAAGCCATAGCAGAGAACTCTTCGGCAGCAGATAAATTGTACATAGTAGCTTCTTTGGTTCTTAGATTAACTAATACAAAGCCAATGTTTGATTCATCTGATACAACAGAAGTGATACCAGTATAGAGGTAAATATCATCATTCATTGGTAGATAATTATAACCTTTGGAGGTTTCTGTTACGCCTTCTTTGGCAAAAACTGAGTTCCAAAAACCATTTTTAAATTTACCGTTTTGGTCTAACTGGTGCATGATTAAGTCAGCAGAATAAACGCGGTCTACCCAAGATGGGATCTCATCCATGGAGTATTTTTGGTGTTCTCCTGTCATCGCATTAACAATAATTAATCCATTAGGTTCTGGCTCATTAAGAAAGAAATTTCGTCCATAGCTAGTAGCTATATAATAAGGATTGCCCTCATCATCGATTTCAAAGTCAGGGCTTTCAAAAATACTGAATGGATAATTGAATCTTAAATGTCTAGAAATATTCCGACCGAAATGATCTGAATAAGAATATCTAATCGGTTTTTCAGGTGTTTTTACTTCCACTTTTCCAGTAACATTATCAACTTGAAGATAATGTGGGATTCCTTCTGAAAAGTTGTTTAACCACTTAAACAGTCCTGCATACTTCAAGGGAGTTACCCGGTAGGGTTCTGCTTCAATATTGATTTGGGTATATTCATCCGATACTTCAAATTGAGAAACAAGCTCAGTTAAAGCTCCTAAATAGCGATCTCCAAGGCGCACTGCTGTATCTCGATCCACTAATGGCACATTATCAATATTAACTTCAGGAAAAGTGGTCTCGAAATCTTTATTGACTGGTGAGATCATTTGACCATAATCTTTTGCCATAAAGAAAGGAGAAAAAACAAACTTCCCAATTAATCCTACTAATAAGACAATAACAACCGGCCAATAGAACAAGCGGTATTTCTTTGGCAATTTGCCGAATTTAATCTCAGTAACTTGATTAGGATTATTCTTGATCTGCTTGAACCACTGATTGGAATCTTTAATCAATTCGATGGCAAAAACACCGGCCACAATTAATAGAAGAAAAAACCAGCTTTGATAAGAAGCGTAATGGATAGGTGGTAGTGTGAGATAATAATAAACAAAGATAGCCAATGCTAATAATACATACAAATAGTTTGGATTAAATGAACGCTTGTTGGCTTTTTTATTAATCGTTTTTTCAGGTGTCACATCTTTAATAATCAATTTAAAACCCACTTTCTTTTTTCTGACTGAAATATGTAGAAATTTCTTTTATAAAAGGCTCAAAATGAATAGGACCCACATTACTTTCATTTTGACTAATAGAAAAAGGAATCATTTTCTCAATAATATCTGCTGTCAATCTAACAGAGTCTTTCAAGCTGTCACCAGCGATTCGACTGGCAGTAATGATTGAAGCAACAGTGTCTCCAGTTCCAAATATGTAACCATCAAAATACTCGTGAACTACAAGTCCTTTTTCACCCGATTGGCTGGCATAGTAGAAACCTAAGCGATTATTATCACTTCGATCATCTTTAGCTCCTGTAATAATGACATTTTTACAACCTAAAGTTAATAATTCATCGGCGATATCAGCAATCTCATTTAATCTGAAGTCCTCTTTGTAGTCTCGTCCTAAAATCAAACAAGCTTCTGTTAGATTGGGCATGACTAATTCTGCATACGGTATTAATTCACGCAAATGATGAGCGACGTCTTGATCAAAACCAGCATAGAACTGACCATGGTCCCCCATAATCGGATCCATATATAATGCAATGTTTGGATTGATTTCTTTTTCTTTTAAAAGATAGGTTTTCAAATCATCTATCTGCTGAGTATCAGCAAAATAACCCGTTAAAATTGCATCAAAATGATAGTCAACTTGCTGCCAATGGTGCAGCATTTCTTGATAAGCATTTCCCATGGAATAACGAACTAAATCCCCTTTTTCTCCAGCATGCGAAGAAAGGATTAAAGTTGGCAAAATAGTAGCTTCTAATTGGGCAGCAGCTAAAACTGGCAAATTAATTGAACCCGCTACTCTTCCGGCACCAGGAATATCATTAACAACTAAAATAGTATTTGAATAATTATTGCGATTAAGTGAAAACATAAGAACCCCCTACATTTATATAATCATAGTACCTCTTTTAAGCAAATAAATAAAGATAATTCATACTAAAAAAATAGCAGAGACATTGTCTCTGCTAGGGTGAGTGGTTTATCTTGTTTATAAAACTGTTTCAATATCAAAAAACTCTCTGTCTTGCGATTCAGCCACGGCAATGGATGTTAGATGTCCAAGATAAGTATTGATACCTAATAAAATCGCATCATTTTGCTTGGCAGCTTCTTTAATGCCTGCCCTAGCAATTTCTTTAGCATATTGTAAAGTAGCATTGGTCAAAGCAATGGTGGAAGTTCTTGGGACAGCTCCTGGAATATTAGCCACTGCATAATGAATAATATCATGTTTAAGGAAAATCGGTTCCTTATGAGTAGTTGGTTTAGTTGTCTCAAAGTTTCCACCTTGGTCAACTGCAATATCAATTAAAACGGAACCTGGTCTCATTTCTTGAATGGTTTCTTCTTTAACAAGAACTGGTGCACGGCGTCCAGCTATTAAAACTGATCCGACAACTACGTCTGAATCGATCACAGCTTTATGAATGTTTGTTTCATTCGACATCAATGTCTGTACACCATTACCAAGAATATTTTCAATCTCAGCCAAACGTTGTGGATTAATATCAAGAATTGTCACATTAGCACCTAAACCGTAAGCCAATTTAGCGGTATTAAAACCGACAACCCCTCCACCAATCACTGTCACATTGGCACGACGAACACCTGGTACACCACCAAATAAAATACCTGGACCACCGTGGTTCTTTTCTAATAAACGCGCTCCGATTTGAACAGCCATTCGACCGGCTACTTCAGACATGGGTGTTAATAAAGGAAGTGTCCCCTTATCGGCAACCGTTTCATAGGCTACTCCAATCACACCCTTATCGAGCAAGGCTTGTGTTAATTCTAGTTCAGGAGCAAGATGTAAATAGGTAAATAGAATGAGTCCTTCATAAAAATAGTCATATTCCTCTTTAACTGGCTCTTTCACTTTAATAACCATTTCTGCTTTCCAAACTTCTGCAGCTGTTTCAACGATACTTGCTCCAGCATCAATATATTCATGATCAGTAAACCCTGAACCCAATCCAGCCTCTTTTTCAACAATTATCTCATTTCCAGCTGAAACAAGTTCTTTAATATTATTAGGGGTGAGTCCTACACGATCTTCATTTGCTTTCAATTCTCTAGGTACTCCAATTTTCATTAATAAATCCCTCCTTTGTTTTTTTATTATACCACATGCTCTTTTCATCACAAATAAATTATATGATTATATCTTAAAATTTAAAGGGCCCAGCTTCTGAAGTTGGGCCCTTTTCTTAGTTATTCTAAATATGCTTTTTAAGCACCTCAGTCAAACGATCTTTATCATGAAAACCGACAAGTTTTTCTACAACCTGTCCATCTTTTTTTATAACCATGGTTGGAATGGACATAATACCGAATTCACCGGCTATTTTAGTTTCTTCATCGACATTCATCTTGAAGAAATTTACTTGTCCTTCCATCTCTTCTGATAATTCATCAATAATTGGAGATTGCATGCGACACGGTCCACACCATGGTGCCCAAAAATCTACAATGCTTACTCCTTGTGCTGTTTTCGTTTGAAATTCTGAATCTGTAATTGCCTTAACCATCTTAAAGCCCCTTTCACTAATCACGTTGATAGATGTATCTTAGCACATCAAAAAGGTCTTTGACTATTTATATGCTTACTAACTAATCGAAGTAAACCCTTGTTGAACCATCTCCTCCAGCGTTTGGTGGGGAGTATTCGAAGTGATCGACATGAGGATGATTGCTTAATTGATCTTTGACACCCTGTCTCAATGCTCCTGTACCCTTACCATGGATAATGGTGACCAGTGAATGGTTGGATAGAAGAGCTTGGTCTAAATACTGTTTCAACTTACTCATCGCTTCTTCGTACCTCAAACCACGTATATCTAAAGTCGTTTTTACCTTAGATCCAGCTTGCCTTTGTACATTAACCTTCTGCTTAGGCTCAACCTTACCAATCGGTTTTAGCTCGTCAGCCGCAATCTTCATCTTAATAATGCCCATTTGAACAACATACTCATTTTTTTCAACTTGTTCAAGCACAGTTCCTCTTTGTCCATAGGATAAGACCTCGACATCATCGCCCACCTGAATCTTTTTAGACTTTTTAACCCGTTTTAAGACTTTATTCTTTTTCAAGTTTTCTGGTTGTTTTAATTGATCAAAAGCCTTTTTCTTGTCGATTAAAACATGTTCTTTAATGGTTTGATTTTGTCCTTGGACTAACTGTAAGTCTCGAATTTCTTGCAGCAATTCTTCGGCCTCTTTTTGAGCTTGTTCCACTTTCTCATTAGTCTGACGCTTAGCTTTTTCAACTAAGTCATGCTTTTGCTCAAGATAGCGGTCATATTCAGTTCGTAAATCTTGCCATAAGAGTTCTGCTTTTTCTAAGAAAGCTTGAGCTTCTTTATTTTTTAGCTCACTTTCTCTTCTTTCACGCTCTAATTTAGCAACCATTTCGTTCAAAGATTGACTATCTTGTGAAATTCCTTCTTGAGCCCCCTCTAATATATCTTGTCTCAAGCCTAATCTTCTTGAGATTTCAATAGCATTGGACCGACCAGGTACACCTATCATTAAGCGATAAGTTGGCGATAAGGTCTGAACATCAAATTCCATAGAGGCATTAATTGTTTTTGCTCGTTCATGGGCATAAACTTTTAATTCCGGATAATGAGTTGTTGCTAAAACAGTAGCCCCTACTTTCCTTAAATAATCTAAAATAGAAATAGCTAAGGCTGCACCTTCTTGCGGATCAGTTCCAGAACCGAGTTCATCAAATAAAACGAGGGATTGATAGTCTGCTTCTTCGACTATATTCACAATATTCGTCATATGACTGGAGAAGGTAGAAAGAGACTGCTCAATGGACTGCTCATCTCCAATATCAGCATAAATCGATTGGAAAACGCCTAATTGAGAACCAGAATCGCAAGGAACATGAAGTCCTGATTGTCCCATTAATTGAATGAGACCAATCGTTTTTAAAATAATCGTCTTACCACCGGTGTTAGGACCTGTGATTAAGAGAATATGATAGTTTTCACCAATTAATATATCATTTGCTACAATATCGTCCGAATCAATTAAAGGATGTCTGGCTTGCCATAGAGCTACTTGGTTATCAATTGAAAAAACAGGCTTTGTCGCCTTAATCGCTTTAGCATACTCAGCTTTAGATTGAATAAAATCTAATTGGGCAATCATGGATTGATTATGTTTAATTTCTTCAACATAAGGCGCAATCATTAAAGATATTTCAAGAAGAATTCTTTCAATTTCGGTACGCTCATCTATCTCCAATTGGGCTAAGCGATTATTTAACTCCACAACAACCTTCGGTTCCATAAAGACTGTCTGACCAGTTGCTGACTGATCATGAATGGTACCACCAAATTGACCTTTATACTCCGCCTTAACGGGTAGAACATAACGATCGTTCCTGATAGTTATTAAGCGATCGCTCAACTGATTCCCTTTAGTTTTTAGTAATTGATTCAGTTGGTTGCGGATTTGATTTTCTGTTTGACTTTGATTTTTTCTAATAGCTGCCAATTGAGTGGATGCGGAATTTAAAACCGCCCCCTCATCACTTACCGTTGATTGTATTTCTTTGATAACTTGTGGAAGACTCACGCATTGATCCACCCAATACTTCAATGAAGGATAGATTTTTTCTTCAGCTTCTAAATCAGCAAAAAATTGTGTTACTTGATTGGTAGTAGTCAATAGGCGGCCAATTTGTCCTAACTCCTTAGGGTTTAAAGCAGCTGAAATCTCCAGCCGTCTAAAGGACATACTTAACGCTACTAAGCGAGGAATAGGTATGTTCTTACCTTGTTGAAGAATTGCTAAATTTTCTTCCACTTCCTCTTGCCATTTTTGAATTGTTTCCAAATCGGTGGATGGCTGCATTTTGAGAATCTTAGATTTAGCCATCTCGGTATTTGCAAAGTGGGAGACTTGCTGAATAATTTTATGATACTCTAATTTCTCCAAAGTTTTACTATTAGTCATCAAAGATTCCCCCTTTCCTATTAATAATCATTAGGATCCCAAGCCAAACTTCCCTACAAAGTCGGTCAAAATAGGCGTGGAATCCACCATTCTAAAAATCAATGGGTTGTTAACAAATTGCTGTTGGATAAATTCTATAGGAATTAACGATAATAAGTATAAAACCATAAATACGATAAAATAGACAACAGCGAAATTGAGTACACCACCAATTAACCGATTACTAATATTTAAAACACTATAATAAGTTACTTTGGTAAATAAAATGGATAATACATTCGTTAACAACCAGCCGATTAACCAGATAATTAGAAAAGTAATCAATTTATAGAAAGTTTGATCGAGTAGAAAAGTTTGAGCTTCCGTATATAGAGCGAGTTGACTATCTGGTTGGACAGCTGGAAATGGTATAATCATCTCCACCCACTTGCTCAAAACATCAAAATATTGTGTAGCAATGATATAGGTAATAATATAACCTAACAATCTTACAATCTGCATAATCATTCCTGACCGATAGCCAGAGTAAAAGGCGAAGGCCAAAATTAAAATTACAATAACACTTAACATAAAGTACCCCCTCTAATGATTTCCTCATTAGTCCTGTTCAAAAAATTCATAATCATTCTATTTCTTTAAAAATTAGCCTAAGCCTAGTCTTTTCTCTAGCGCTGCAATTTTTTCTTCTTTTGTAATCTGGTCTGAAATAGCATTAATTGCCATCAAAATAGCGCGATCTTCTTGAGTCAAATTGGGATCAAGTTCTTTTAATTGTTGTAATTGTTGAGTCAGTAATTGAACAACTGCATCCATGTGCTCTCTCGAACGATGACCCACAATGGTATAGACTCTGCCTTCAATCAATGCCTTATAACGGTTCTTCTCTTCCATGTAATCTCCTCTTTAAGCTTGATTCTCCCACTATTTTACCAAAAGTCCCTCTATAATGCACCTTTCCTATACGAATATTAAAGAAGATGGTAAACTGATAATTATGATAGCCAATTCATAAAAGGTGGGATATAAATGAACAGCGTCACTCTCGAAGTAAACCCAGCAACTCTTAAAGTTATGGAAGAAAATTACCAAAGACACTTAATTGACCCCGTTCCCTATAGCCTCTTTAGAGCTAAATTAGCTTATGTAACCATTACAGCTTATAAATCTGGCAAAGTCCTCTTTCAAGGAAAAGCAGCTGAAGAAGAAGCGCGAATATGGGCTAAAGACTTGCCTCAATCAATCCACACGAATTTTCTCGAAAACAACACTCATTTACCTGACCGGATTCAATTTAAGAATTTAATTGGGTCGGATGAAGTGGGAAACGGATCTTACTTTGGACCCTTGACTGTATGTGCAGTCTATCTTCCTTTTGAAAAACAAGAATTAATTAAAGAACTTGGCGTAAAAGATTCTAAAAATTTATCTGATCATGAAATCGAAAGCATTGCGGCTAATCTCATACACTCAGTTGATTATCATTTAACAATTGCTAATCCACAAAAATACAATCAAATGATTAAAAAATATAATGCTAACGGACTTAAGGCGAGATTACATAACTTTACTATTAAAGAACTATATAAAAAACTATCTCCTGAACAGAAAAAGCAACTTGATGGAGTAATAATTGATCAATTTACGTCAGAAAAGAATTATTACCAACACTTAAAAAACGAAAAGGAAGTTTATCGCGCCCATGTCTATTTTGCTAAAAGGGCCGAATCTATTCATCTGGCCGTTGCTTGTGCTTCCATTATTGCAAGAGATGCCTTTGTTAAAAAACTTCATTCGCTCGGTGAAACTTTTGGCGGCAAACTACCTTCAGGGGCAGGCAGAAATGTTGATCTTTATGCATCAAAATTAATCGACCGCTATGGGATTGAAAGTCTCAATCAAACAGCTAAACTCCATTTTGCTAACACACAAAAAGCTAAAAAGTTAAGCAAAAAATATCGTCATTAAGAAAAAGCTGCCGATTTTTATCGACAGCTTTTTTATAGTCAATGCGAGGGGCATTTATCTAGTCAATTGTAGTTTCAGGAATATTTTCCAGTTGATTGATTAATTTTACATAGCGAATAAATTTAGCTATACATTTTTCTAAATGGTCAACTGTTTTAGGGTCGGTAATGTTCCCTTCAGCATCAAATTTATTTTTAGCACCACCTAGTAAAAATTCATTTCCAGGGAAGACATAAGCATCCACTCTAGGAGACTCCAAAATTTGATCCATATGTAATTGAGCACGCGAGGTCCCTTGTTCCAAATAGGATGCTCCAATAACATACACAGGCTTATGAATAAAAGGTGTAACTTTATAAGATAGCCATTCAATTGTAGATTTTAAAGCAGGTGGAACAGTATGGATATGTTCTGAGGTGGCTATTAATATACCATCCGCTTGAAGTATTTTTTTATTTAATAACTGAATCGCCGGATGATCTGTTTGATCATTACTAGCATCAAACATCGGAATTTGGTTAATTTCAAGAATTTCTAATTCAAAATATTCAGCAAAGTGCCGCTTTATATACTGTAATAATAAACGATTAGACGAAAATTCTGCATTAGAGCCTACGATTCCTACTAATTTCATATTATCCCCCCTTACTCTTTAGCTTCGAACTGTTGATGATAGAACTTGCGAGCTTCATCCACATTTGCTTGATGCCTTTCTTGTAATAGTTCTGTGACACCAATAAATTGAAGAAAATCATTAAAATAAGCTTCTAACTGATTGACCTTATCTGGGAAAACTAAATTCCCTTCTTTATCAAAAGCCTCTAAAGAGTTCCCCATTAAAAATTCACAACCAGGCATAAGCATTGCACGAATAACTGGTGCATTCATAATTGAACGCAGGTGTTGTTGGGCTCTAGAAGTCCCTAAAACACCATAGGAAGTTCCCACAATCATTAAAGGTTTATCCACAAAAGGAAATATATTATAAGATAACCAAGATAAAGCGTTCGTCAAAGCGGCTGGAATAGAATGATCGTACTCTGCAGTAGCAATAACCACCCCATCGGCTGCCTCAATTTTTTCAGCCATTTCAATGATTACCTCAGGTAATTTTCCATCCGCTGGTTTATTAAAGATTGGCAGGCCTCGAACTTCAAGTAATTCGATATTCGCTCTATCTTGAAAATGTTTTTGAATAAATTGTAATAACTTACGATTGGTAGATTCCGTAGAATTATTTCCAACGATGCCAACAATTTTCTTCATATTATTATACCTCCATAGAATAGTATTCCTAATTAGAATAAAGATAATAGCGTCAAGAAAATAGGGGGTAAAAAGATTGCCGGTGTATAATTTAAAATCTTTAATTCAGTAATATTTAAAATATTCATGCCTAAGCCAATCAATAATAGTGACCCTACTGCAATAATCTCATTTACCACTGCTACTGATAAAATAGGAGCTAAAAAGCCTGCTAAGATTACTAATAAGCCTTGGATGATTATTACTGGAATTGCCGATAGTAAAACACCTGCTCCCAAAGATGAACTCAATAGAATGGCGGTAATGCCATCTAAGATAGACTTGGTATAGAGCGTGGTATTATCACCGGTTAATCCACTTTCTAAAGATCCTAAAATAGACATTGAACCAATACAAAAGATCATTGCTGCTGAAATAAAACCTTGCCCTAACTGACTATCAGATCCTGGTTTTGATATTTTTTTTTCAATTAATGAAATCCCATAAGTTACCTTTTGATCAATATCAATTGATTCCCCAATCATTGCTCCTACAACAACTGACAAAATCATAACAATCGTATTTTCTCCAGCTAAGGTGCCATCAATTCCAATTGCGAGCACGCATAAAGCAATACCATGCATCAATCGCTCATGGATTTTTACAGGGATTCCTGCCTTTAAACCCATACCGATTAAACTACATATAACGATTACGATACCATTAATAATTACACCCATCTTAACAAATCCTTCACATAAAATTAAGAGCATCCAAAGGATACTCTTGCTTGACTGGCGTACTATCTCACCTTGACACTTAATTATTATAAAGATAAATTCATGATTTTTCCATAGAAAACCAAGAACTAATTTTATTTTAATAATTGATTGGAATTTAGTAATTTATCAACTTGATCTTCTGCAGCAAAACCATCCTGCCCATCTTCAACCAAACACATATCAATTAAAGTTTCTTTAGAAAGCGATTGGTTCTTTAAATCATCACCATATAAATTAGAGTGTTTGCGGTAAATACGATATAGTTCTGTTACGATCACTTTAAGTACTGCAAAAGCAGGAACACCTAGAATCACACCCGTTACACCAAATATGCGCCCCGCTCCTAACAGAACAATTAAAATTGTAACTGGATGGATTTTTAAATTCGAGCTAAGAATTTGCGGTTGAATAAGTCTTCCTTCAACTAAAGCCTCAATCCCTATAACCAATAAGACCTTTATTAACATAAAAGGAGAGGCAATTAAACCAATAATTATGGCAGGAATAGCGGCAATGACTGACCCAATATAGGGAATGACATTAAGAAAAGTAGCAAGTACTCCTAAAGTAATCGCATAGTCTAGGCCTATAATGGAAAAACCAGCAGCGAAAATCATGCCCACAATAATTGCAACAATAATTTGGCCACGAATATATTGACCAATCTGATAGTGAGATTGATAAATCATAGTCTTAGTCGTTTCTCTATAGCGATCAGGAATATAATAAAGTATTTTAGGGAATAGCTTATAACCTTCTAATAAAAGATAATAAAGTAAGACAGGAATAGTAACTAAGCCGGTTACAACCGTTGAAACCGTACCTATCACGCTACCTAATCCACCAAAAGTCGATGTAATTAGCGGTTGAATTTGCTGGATAAGTCCGTTTAAATCAACACTCCCCTCTTGATTAGCCAGATTAGGAAAGACTTCATTAAAATCAGGTAGTAAAGGAAGCTTGTTAAAAACATCTTGAATTCCTGCTACATATTTAGGTAAATCATTAATAAATGAGCGCGTCTGACTTTGTACTATCGGCACGAGTGTAGCTACACCCCAAGTTACTAATAATGAGAGGCCAATAAAAATTAACCATATTGATAAATGACGGTTTACACCGCGTCTAGAGAGTTTAACCACTAAGGGCGAGAACAGATAGTACATAATGCCCGTTCCAATGAAAGGAAAGGCAAAGAAGTTCAAGAAATCAAAGAGTGGTTGAAATAAATAAGAAATTTGTGTAAAAGCATAGATTGCCAAGACAATTAAAATAAATTTTAATAGCCGAATAACATTGCGATCATTCAAGAATTCTGACTTAAATAAAAACTGATTTAATTTTCGCATCAATACCCTCCTATCCTATATGAATTCATCTCAATCATACCACAAATAGAATTAAAATGATTGGCTTAACTACGATATAAATCTACCCTTATGCTATAATACTTTTGAAGAAGAAAGGAGTCCATCTTATGAAAGAAAAATATTTTTTAGGTGGTTATACCCGTCGAGTTAATGAAGGATTAACATCGATCACTTTTGATTCTCAAAAAGAAACTTTCACAGAAAGAGAGTTAATCGATACAATTCAAAACCCCACCTATCTTGCCCTCTCAAAAGATAATCGCTATTTATTTACAATTGAAAAAGAAGAACCTTTTTCAGGAGTGGCAGTATACAAAAAAAAGCATAATGATACCTGGATTAAAAAAAATTATTTTTATCACACCAAAGCAGCAGGATGTCATCTTTTCTATTTAGATTCTAAAAAAGTCCTCTACCTATCAAACTATCATGAAGGCACTATAGAAATCTATCACTTAAATGATGATGAAATAAAACATATACAGACTGTTACCCACGATGGTTCATCTGTCCATCCTAATCAAACTCAGTCTCGTATCCACTTTACCTCTACTTTCAATCAAGATAAGTTTCTTTATGTTTGTGATTTGGGTAGTGATAAAATTTATGTATATTCCTTAGCTGAGAATGGCTCAATCTCCCATCTTGAGCAATCTTTAAATATTCCAGCTGGAACCGGTCCACGGCATTTAGCAATCCATCCTAATCAGAAATTTATCTACATTATTGGTGAGCTGAATAATACCACGATTTTATGTCATCTAAAACAAAATGGCCATTTAGAGATTATTGAAAGTTATCATAATATTCCAACCGATAGTCACCCAGAAGCCACCGGAGCTGCAATTAGAATTTCAAAAGATGGTAACTTTTTATATGTTTCGACACGCTATCAAGATCAAATTACCCTCTTTGGAGTGGATAAAACTAGCGGTAAGTTAAGCCTTCTACAAAGTATTTCATCATATGGAAAGGTTCCAAGAGATTTCTGCTTATCGCATGATGAAAAATATTTGATTGTGGCTCATCAAGATTCTGATTACCTCACTTTATTTAAGAGAAATTCTGCAAGTGGAATAATTTCTTTAACCGATACAAAAGCTTATGCTCCTGAATGCGTTTGTATATTAGCATTAAATAATAAGTAAATTTCATTAAAAAATATATTCAAAAAGTTAGTGATTAGTTAAAAATCAAAATGATTAGCAGATTCAATAGAATTTGCTAATCATTTTTTTGATAACCTTTTACCTTAATGTCACATACCCAATTTCTTGTCCTTTAGTAACTGAACCGCTAGCAGTAATCTTAAACTCATCGATGACCTCTGAACCATTAACAAAGATAACTAACATCACATTATCCTTACCTGCTGCTTCAATTTCTTGATAATCAACTTCTGAAACAGCAGTGGTTGGTGTTAAGTTATCCCCTTCATTAACCAAAGTATTAAAAGGCTTACCTTCTAATTCCACCGTATCTAATCCCATATGAAGTAGTAATTCTAAATTTTCTATTTGTATTCCCATCGCATGTTTAGTCGGAAAAACATTCATTAATTTACCCTGAACTGGTGAGTAGATGGTTGATTGACTCGGTTGAATAGCGTAGCCATCTCCCATCATTTTCTGAGAAAAAACTTGATCGTTGACTTCTTCTAAAGGAATTATTTGACCATCACAGACAGCATGTAAGCTGATTTTTTTAGCTTTTTTCTTAAATAACCCAAACATTTTATTCCTCCTCTTGACTTAATTTTATCATATTTCTTCACAGACTCCTATTTTAAGAATTGACCACATAGTGACATTTGTTTAATTGTTAGCTATAATAAGCGAGAAAAAGATCACGAGGTGATATATAGTGCAAAACCTAGAATGGATGGAATTATTAAAAATTATTTTCTTAAGTATTGTTCAAGGAATTACAGAGTGGTTACCCATTTCTTCAACTGGACACTTAATTTTAGTTGAGGAATTTATTCAATTAAATCTCAATCCAAATTTTGTTGAAATGTTTCGAACTGTTGTACAATTTGGTTCAATTTTAGCTGTAGTCGTCCTTTATTTTAATAAACTTAACCCTTTGGATTTTAAAAAGTCTAGCCAAGAAAGAAAAAATATCTGGGTAATTTGGTTTAAAGTTGCTTTTGCTACCCTGCCAGCAGGATTTCTGGGCCTATTGATCAATGATTACATGGAAGAGTATTTTAATACTCCTTATGTGGTCGCTGCTGCCTTAATCATTTATGGTTTTGCTTTCTTGTGGATTGAAAATAAAAAGCCAGCTCGTCATGCTAAACAAGTTAATACTCTTAAAAAGATTTCTTTCCCTACGGCTTTTAAAACCGGTCTATTTCAGGCCTTGTCTTTAATTCCAGGTACTTCACGGTCGGGGTCAACCATCCTCGGTGGACTTTTATTAGGAATGGAAAGAACAGTTGCGACAGAGTTTTCTTTCTTTATGTCAATACCTGTTATGTTCGGAGCTTCTTTAGTTAAGTTAAAAGACTTTGGCTTTGCTTTTACTAGTGCTGAACTTGTTTACCTCTTGGTAGGTATGTTTGTTGCCTTTCTTGTTTCCTTAATCGTCATCCGTTCACTTCTTAAATTCATCAAAACGAATGACTTTAAACCTTTCGGTTACTACCGTATTATTTTGGGTGCCGTTGTCATTTTGTATTATTTATTTAAGTAAACTAAAAGAAATAAGAGTTGACCCTATAGTGACCCCAAGAAGTTGGACCAGAAAGATGCGTACATGTTATATGTGCTTGTCTTTCTTATTTTATTGTTTTCTAAGCAGCTTGAAGTGATTGGCGATAAGCAAATCGGGCTCAGCCAGATCAGGCTTTAAGATACAAAATATATACTTCTAACTTGTTTACGTATAAGGACTTATTTTTATTTCAATTTTATGATTGTTTTTATCTTCTTTTGATTCGCATAAATAATAATTTTTTAAGTTGGTCCATCATACTCAAAGCCAATGGAAGCCCAAAAGCTAGACTTTCGGTCTCACGCTTGGACTTCGGCTTTAAAACTACTCATTAACTAAATTCATAAACGTTTGAATTTAATCAATAAGTTTAAGACCCTCTGGTTTAAGTAGATACAGTTGATGACATACCTCTTTTAAATATAAACGATCATGGGAGACGCTAATAATAGTTCCTGGAAATTCGCTTAAAACTTTCCGTATTTTTGGTTGTGAATTCGGAGAAAAATTTCGCGTCGGCTCATCTAAGAAAAGAAGATTCGCTCTCATCAAATCCATTTTTAAAAATAATAATTTTGCTTTTTGTCCTCCTGATAATTCGTTGATAGGGTGAGACATTTCCTCAGGAAGAAAATTCATACTGGCCAAAAAAGTCATTATTTGTGTTAATTCTTCGCTACTTCCTTCCTTAGCAAGTAACTGAATCGGTGTCAAATTCGTATCAACGAATTCACTATGATTTTGAGGCATATAGGCAGGTATAATTCCTTCTCTATCACCATCTTGATTGAATAAAAGCCACATATGCTTTAAAAGCGTTGATTTTCCTACCCCATTAGCTCCCACAATTCCTATTTTATCCTGTCCTTGAACCGTTAGATTAATGTTTGGTGCTAGTAAACGACCTTCAACCTTTAAATTAAAATTGCTTACCTCCATAATCTTGCGCGAATCAGCAATTGGAATGGAGTGGTTAAAAAATATCTTAATTGGGTCTTCAATTATCACTTGCTGACTTCCTTGTTGATGTTCGCGTTCAAGTCTTTTGCCCAATGACTTAACGGTCTTCATCTTTTTCGCTAGTAGTCGTCCGCTTGCTGAATCCTTAGTATGATTTAAACGATGATGCAAAGCTGACTCAAGCCTTTGTTGACGAGCAAACTTTTTAGCATATATTCTTTCATTTTGCTCAAAGTCTTTTTGCTGACTCGCGATCCTCTTATCACGATATAGAAGATAGTCCTTATAAGCTAATTTCGAAACTGTATGACATGGGTCTTTTCTATGCAACAATCGCTCTAAATGAATAATCGAAGTGGCTGTTGATTGTAGTAGCGATTCATCATGTGAAACAAATAATATTGCTTGTTTACTTTCGCTAATAAATTTTTCTAAATACCTTATTGAATCAATATCTAAATCATTAGATGGTTCATCTAGTAGAACTAAATCCGCTTGCTGAGCTGCTATCCTTAACAGTGATAATTTTATTTTTTCACCACCTGAGAGGGATCTCACTATTTGTTCAGAATGTAGTCGCTCCCAATCAAAACCTATTTTCATTCCAAATTTGATTATTTTATTATAATCCATTAAAAAGGGATCTACCTTTGCGAAAAAGAACTTTTCAATACTTAAACTAAGATCTTCCTCCTTCATTTGTTGAGGGAGGTATGCCATTTGACTGAAAGAATTAATTTTTTCGCCTTTAATAATTAGATAGTTACTAAGTGATTCATCATTCATTAACCACTTTAAGATAGTCGTTTTCCCATTACCTTCTTCGCCAATAATCGCTACTTTTTCGCCGGGATGAATAATAAAAGACAAGTCATCAATAATTTTAACGAAATCCTTACGATGGTATAAGCTTAGACTATTTACCTGTAACATAAAAAAACTCCTTTCTACTCTTGTGCCAAAAATCCATTATTAGCAGCTTAGAATAGAATAGAAGTATCCCCTATGTAACATTTGATACTTTCTAAAAAAGTTCACACTAAATAGAAGTCACTTCTACTCATGCTGCTTTCTTAGAAATTGTTCAAATGTAACACTCCTCTTAATAAGTTACTTTGATTAAAGCATATCTTTTTTTAAAATTCAAATTTCACACTCTAAATACTTATACAAAAAGCTTTCCTTAAAAAATTTTAAGAAAAGCTTTGTATGTTATCCCATTGCATTCTCTTTGGTAATTTCAGTCACTCCACCCATATAAGGTACCAATACTTCTGGAATTTTAACACTGCCGTCCGCTTGCTGGTAGTTTTCTAGGATGGCTACAACTGTTCGACCAACAGCTAAGCCAGATCCATTCAAGGTGTGAACATAATTCAACTTGCCTTCAGCGTTGCGGTAACGAATCATGGCGCGTCGCGCTTGGAAAGCTTCTGTGTTAGAGCAAGAAGATATTTCTCGATAGGTATCTTGAGCTGGAACCCAAACTTCAATATCATATGTTTTAGCGGCTGAAAAGCCCATATCTCCAGTACAAAGGGTGATTACCCGATAAGGTAGTTTTAAAGCTTGTAAGATACCTTCAGCATCTTTGACCATAAATTCTAATTCTTCATAAGAACTTTCTGGATGGGCAAATTTAACCATTTCAACCTTATGAAATTGGTGCATACGAATCAGACCTCTAGTATCACGACCGGCTGATCCGGCTTCTGATCTAAATGATGGAGACATGGCGGTAAATTTGACCGGTAACTCTTCCATTGCAATTACTTCATCTCGATAGTAGTTGGTTAGAGGAACTTCCGCTGTTGGGATTAAGACAAATTGACGATCATCACTCAACTCAAAAGTATCTTCTTTAAATTTAGGATATTGTCCTGTTCCAAACATTGACTTTTCATTAACTATATAAGGCGGTATAACTTCGGTATAACCATTTCTAGCCGTATGAGTATCTAACATAAAGTTATAAATAGCGCGCTCCAACCTTGCGCCTAACCCCTTATAGAATACAAAGCGTGAACCTGATACTTTGCCTGCTCGTTCAAAATCAAGAATGCCTAAATTCTCTGCAATATCCCAATGATTTAAAGGTTCGAAATCAAAGTCTGTAATCTGACCCCAACGGCGATTTTCAACATTATCTTCTTCATCTTCACCTATTGGTACTGATTCATGAGGTAAATTAGGTAATCCATGTTCAATTTGAGCCAAGGCAATGTCTAGCTGATTTAAAGTCTCATCTATTTCAGCTATTTCTTGCCCTATAACTTGCATGGCTTGAATCTGTTCATCCACATTTCCTTTATTGCGCTTAATAGTGGCAATTTCTTGCGAAACTTTATTACGGACCCCTTTTTTCTCTTCTACTTGAGTTAATAGAGCTCTTCTTTTTTTATCCAACTCTTTAAATTCATTTAAAATTTCTGTTTTTACTCCGCGATGACTTAATTGCTCAACTACTTCATCCATATGGTTTCTCAAATAGCGCCTATCTAACATCTTAATTCCTCCTTTATGTAATAAAAAAGAGACCTCCGTCTATTTGGGACGAAAAGGTCTCTTGTTCCGCGGTACCACCCGTTTTTAAGAATTGATTTAAATTCTTACACTTGTATCATAACGGCGATGACCGGCTTTATTTATGCTTAGCTTTCATAAAGCAGAATGAATACGTGGATTCACTGAATAAGTGATTAGCTCTCATCAACCGCTAACTTTCTGCTTGACCCTTATTTCAGATACTATTCGTACTAACTATTAAATTTATTATATTAAATAGATTTTATTTGTCAAGCTATTACCATTTAAGTCTTTGAGCCTTTTCAGTATCACGATAATGATGTATGGCTTCCAATCCTTCATAGTTCTGTTGTCTTAGAGCTTCATAAATAATAATATTAGCCGTATTAGATAAATTTAAAGAACGAATATGCTGATCATTCATCGGGATTCTTAAAGATTGATCTTTATGAGCTTGCATAAAATCTTCAGGTAGCCCAGTCGTTTCCTTACCAAAGATAAAAAACTGCTCATCAATCGTTGAATCAGCTAAATTAGCTTCGCTATAAACTCTTGGTGCAAATTTAGAAATCAAGTACAATTTACGATTACCTAAAAACTTCATAAAGGCTGGTAAACTGTCATGGTAAGTAATGTCGACATGCTCCCAATAATCTAGCCCTGCTCGTTTAAGCATTTTATCCTCAGTAGAAAAACCAAGCGGTTCAATCAAATGTAAACTAGTATTAGTTCCTGCGCAAGTTCTCGAAATATTGCCAGTATTAGCTGGCATTAGGGGCTCATAAAGTACGATATGGTTTTTCATCGTTTAACTCCTTTTAGACTTTAACTCTTTTTTATTTTTGAGACGTTCAATAGCTTTTTTCATTTCTTTGATGGTTTCTGGTTCAGATTCCTTCTGCAGTTGGTCATAAATCATACTAATCATCGCTTGATTTTTATCTCTTTGGATTACACTAACAGCATAGGCAGCAGTTGCTCGAATCACTGGTCGTGGATCTTTTTCAATTAATTCAAGCAGATGCGGCAAGGCTGTTCGGTCCCGATAATTAGCCAAAGCGATAATTGCATTTCTTTGCAAGGGCTTCTTGCCTCGCCAAGACCCCGCTAAATGTCCAAATTGTCGTTTAAAGGCTCTATTGCTAAGTGATAACATATTCTTTAATATTGGTTTTACTTCGTCTTGGATAGGCTCCATTTCAGGATGATGATGAAAATCAATGCCCTTGTTATAAGGACATGAAATCTGACAAATATCACAGCCATAAATGACATGAGTCATTTTTCGGCGATAGTCTTCAGCTAAATGTCCTTTGGTTTGAGTCTGATAGGATAAACATTTCTGCGCATTCATCTTACCGTCACCAAAAAGAGCTTGAGTAGGACAGGCTGTCACACAACGATAACAATCGCCACAACCATATGTAACCCTTTGATCTGGCATAAAAGGAATGTTCGTGATAATTTCACCTAAATAAACGTAACTGCCAAATTCTTTAGTGACCAGCAAACCATTACGACCTATAAAGCCCAATCCAGCTCTTTCAGCCACAACCACATCAATCAATTCCCCCGTATCAACCATCGGTTTAAAACGAGCATCAGGAATTTCTGCTTGGATAAGATCAATAACCCTTTGCATACGTTCTGATAAAATATGATGGTAGTCTTCCCCCCAAGAAGCACGAGCAAAACTACCACGACGTTCTTCTTTATTAGAAGCTGGTTCCTTTCTAAAGTTACTAGGATAAGCCAAAGCAATCGAAATAATTGATTGGGCCCCTTCAAAGATTTTTTCAGGATAGATTCTCTCCTCAATGATAGGATGTTCAAAACCAGTGGTATGTCCTTTCGCCTTTTGCTCTCTTAAACTTTCCTCTAAATGGTCAAAAGGTTCCGCTGTCGTAAAACCGATCTTATCCACTCCTAAGTCTTTCAGCGATTTTTTTAAAATGGATTTGACTTTAATAGCCTCTTCTTTTGAGATCAGTTTGTTCAACTCCTATCTAAAAAAAGCACCATAAACGACAAGCGTTTACAGTGCTTCATAATACAAATTTTTACTCTTCTTCTTCGTCTTTAGCACCAATTACTTCAGGTTCTATCACTTCAGTTTCTTCCTCTTCTTCTGGTTCTTCTGTTGGAGCAGAAACTGAAACGATTGTTTCAGTTGAATCTTCTAAGATTTCAACGCCTGCTGGAACTGCTAAGTCAGCAATTGTCTTAGTGTCACCAATTTCCATTCCAGTAACATCAATTTCAAATGAGTTCGGAATAGTGTCTGGTTTAGTTTCGATTTCCACTGTATTAAGTGTTTGTTCCACAATGCCAATTTTAACTGTTTCTTCGTTAATAATGCTTAATGGAACTTCAACAATAATCTTCTGATCAGCAGAGATAGCTTCTAGGTCAACTGAATAGAAAATATCTTTTAAAGCTGCTTTAGAAAAGTCTTTCAAGATTACTTTTTGCGTTTTACCGTCGTAGTTTAAATCAAAAACCGCGTTAGATCCTTCTTTTTTTAGAAGTGATTCGAATTCGCGACGATCAACTAATAAAGAAGTTGCTTCTAATTTTTGTCCATATAAAACTACTGGGATTTTACCTTCACGACGTGCTTGTTTAGAAGCACCGGTACCTGTCTTTGTTCTTAATTCTGCACTAATTGCCATATATAAGAGCTCCTTTATAACTTATTGCATATAGAATGCTAGATTTGCTGTAAATTTTTACACATAAATTATCATATCAAAAACCAGCTCACAATACCAGTGTTTTATGACTAGTCTTAGTGATTTTTCTATATAATTTTCTTTTTTGCCCTTATTCTTTTAAAAAAAAACTACAAACTTAATTTATTTATCTTTGGTAGTGGTTTTTCTACTAGTCGTTTTATCTTTTGTTGTTACTTTTTAGCGCTTTTTTTCCTTTTCATAAATATTTGAGGGATTATCTAAATCAATATTTTGTTTATCTTGATTACCTTCTTGAGCAGCCTTAATAAGAGTATAAGTTGACATCTTATAAGCATCACTTGCAATATTTGTTTTATTGGTACTATCACAAGCAGCTAATACAAGAATGGTAATAAGAAATAAACTTAGTCTTAAAAATGGGCTTTTTAATTTTCTAAGTTTTCCTTTCTAATTGCTTGTCTTCTAACTAGTTAAATCTTAGTCAACCCTTGTGCGATTGTCTAGTCAATCCCCTTATTCTAGCTAGTCTAATTTAAAATAAAAAACAGCCAATCTGGCTGAACTCTCTAAAAAGTATTTTTTAAAAAAATATGAGATTTTTTGCTAAAAATCTTTAGCTTTATTACAAATACCGCCGGAGGGAATCGAACCCCCATCGAAAGAACCGGAATCTTCCGTGATATCCATTACACTACGGCGGCCTAACGATTACTTATTATACCAAACTCAAATTGCTAAAAGCAAGAAATAAGCCAATAAAAAAGGACTAACAATTAATGATGTTAGTCCTATTCTAAAAATAAGATTGTAAAAATTATCCACTATTGGTCCATGATTGAACCTTGTCTAGACCTAAGGTAAATTATTGGTGTGGTTGTGCCATCTGGATGAAGACGCTCAATTAAAATCAAACCTGCGTCATTGGCATAATAGATACGGATTGTATCTCCGTTATTCTTTGCCATCTCTTCAACAAGCAAAACATCAGTATAAATTTCTTGACCAATTGTTAGCGAGTCCACCCTACCAATTACTTTTTTCTTAATTTCTTCTTGATAGCCTGATTTAAAAATTGTTCCTTCACTTATATCTACAGGTAGAATGAGTGAAACATTGTCATCTGAAGCATCAGCGGAATACCTCAGGTCTTCCACTACCGTATAATTATCAAAGTAAGCGAGTTCATATAGACCATCGGGCTTAATTTGATAAACGTAGGCTACGGCTTTTGTATCTGTAAACTCTGCGACTTGAAAAACTCCATTTGCATCAGGCATGAATTCCATGATGATATCTTTAGTAAAGTATTCACTTCCATCTCCCACGTATTGATAATTTAAATAATGCACATAAGGAATGAGTTGCTTAAATAGACCGACATCAGGTAGAGGGTCAAAAACAGCTTCATTACTTGTTTCAAAAATTTCTTGACTAGACGGCTCGTCAGTTTGCTCTATCCCTACTTGCTCTTCTGTCGTTTCCTCTTGGCCGTGAACTATTGCTAAAGGATTTAAATTAAAAACCAGGAAAATGCCTAAAAGAGTTAAGAGCAGGTACATTTTTTGAAATTTACTTTTATTCAAATTCATTCTACCTCCCATGTAATTGTTATTATATCTATAATATATCCTTCTTCAACATAACTATTATATCATAGCTAGTTTAAAGGAGGCTTGAGTTAAAATGGAATATTTAATGAAATTAAGCCTGTAACACGCTAATCTTATGAATTTTTTATGAAGACTCATTTTAAGATGTTATTAATAGCGTTTTCTAAAATCCTTATGATATGCTATAGAGACAAGACGTAAGTTAAAGGAGAGAAAAAAATGACAAATTGTATTTTTTGTAAGATTATCAACGGAGAGGTTCCTAGTGCTAAGGTCTATGAAGATGATGAGGTCTTTGCCTTTTTAGATATCACTCAAGTTACCAAAGGACATACTTTAGTCATACCAAAGAAACATGTTAAAGATATTTTTGAGTATGATCCAGAGTTAGCAAGTACCGTTTTTAGTCGAATTCCGAAAATTGCCGACGCCATTAAAAAAAGCATACCAGGTGTTAAGGGCATGAATATTCTCAATAACAATGGAGAAGTCGCCTATCAATCTGTTTTCCATTCACACATTCACCTGATTCCACGTTATCATAAAGAAGAAGGATTTAAATTACATTTTGAAGACCATTCAGATGGTTACACTCAGGATGAATTTCAGCAATTGGCAGCATCAATTAAACAAACAATAGAAAGTGGCGATTAGTATGAAAAATTTCCCACAAGGTTTTCTAACTGGCTTAGCTCTTGGAGTACTAGCGGGGTTAATGAATGCTAAACAATCTGGTGAGAAAACAAGACATCAACTAAAAAAGACTTATAAAGATTTTAAAGTTGATTTCCAACAAGTTGATCAAGACTATGCCCGTTTTCATTCAGCTATTCAGTCATTGACTGCAGAAGCTAAGCAAACTATGGACTTTATTTCTCATTTAACCAATCAAACTAAACAAAAAGTCATGGATGAAACAGAACCTAGAATAAGAAGAATTAAAGAAAATGTTAAGCAATTAAATGAAGATATTGAGGGAATGTCTTCAGCTAATTTAAACTCATATAAGAATTAAATTCAGGTTTTAATTTATAAAAATTATGATGTTTTTTAGAATTTCTAGCTTATATTATCTTTTCTAATCATTAAGTGTTAAGATATATTTATGCTTATGTTATAGCAAATTATAGTAGAACTATAGGAGTGAAAATTAATATGAAAAAATCAATCCGTACTTGGATTTTAACAGCAGCAAGTGTCGCACTTGTTGCATTGCCGAATTTAACAAGCGTTTCAGCTCAAGAGGGTGTAATTGCCACTATTGGAGAGACAACTATCACTGCTGAAGATTTTTATCAAGATATGAAAGAACAATTTGGCTCTACTGCTCTACGCTCAAAAATTATTGAAGCTGTTTTAATTGAAAATGTAGAAGACGCTGAAGGAGCTAAAACAAGAGCTGCTGAAGAAGTTCAGTCACAAATTCAAGAATTGGGTGGAGAAGAGGTATTCCAACAATTCTTATCTTACCAACAATTAGGTAGCGCTGAACAATATGAATACCAATTATATATCCGTAATCTTTTACAAGAAATTGTTGAAGGTCGCATCGATATGTCAGATGAAGCCATTCAAAATTTCTATGATAATGATTACCAACCAATGATGGAAGCACAGCATATTCTAGTTGATACGGAAGAAGAAGCTTTAAATGCTATTGAACGCATCAATAATGGCGAAGAATTCGATACCGTTGCTCAAGAATTATCTAAAGATGGTTCTGCAGAAAATGGTGGATTATTAGCCCCTTTCTCGCCAGGACAAATGGTTCCAGAATTTGAAGAAGCAGTTAAGTCTTTAGCTAATGGAGAAATGACGAGCGAACCTGTTCAATCTGAATTTGGCTACCACGTTATTAAAACAATCAACAATGGTGAAAAGAAACCATTAGAAGAGAGTAAAGAAGAAGTAGTTGAAGCATATAAACAAAGTAAGTATGCTGACTCTAACTTTACCTATGGAATTGTCGGAGAGCTTATTAAAAACTCTGACTTAAAGATTGAAGATCCTGAATTAAAAAATGCAGTGGATGATTTAATCAATTTAGCTGACCAACCAGAGGATGCTTCTGCTGAGGAAGTACCTGCTGCTGAAGAGGCTCCTGCTGAAGAGTCTCCTGCTGAAGAAGCGCCAGCCGAATAGAAACTATTTTAAATATAAAAAGGTTGAGGAAAATCCTCAACCTTTTTTGTTTTACTGTATTAAAATATTAAAGCGTTTCACGTGATTTTTGCTCTTTAATTAAGTTATTAACTTCTGCCATCAATGCTTTCGGCAAGTCTTTAGTATCCATTAATTCATTATGAACAATAAAGTGTTCAAGTTCATAAAGATTTATAATCCATGGAGCTACATCCTCAGCATTGGCTTCTTCTCTATCAGCAAACCAATATTCAAAAGTAAAGAGCGTAGTATCTTTTTCTCCAGGTTCGATTGTTAGAACCATATCGTCATTTTTCCATAAATAGGCCAATAAATGTCCTTCTTCAACATCTGTTAACATCAAATGATGCGCTTGTCCATTTCTTGTTACTTTAAATGACCCACCTGGTTTGCAGTCAATCATCCTCATATCTGACTTCCACTTAGATAAGTATTCATTATCAGTCAAATGGTTCCATACTGCTTCTGGAGTTGCATTAATTTCTCCTTCAAAGAATAGAGAAAAACCAAGATCAGTTTGAGGGTTTTCTACTTGTTCATGGTGACAACCACATCCATGATGGTAGTTATGTTCTGCATGATGATGGCATCCACATAAGTGCTCAGAGTTCGATTTAGAATGATTAACTTGGCATTGACTCTCATGATTAGACCCATGATTTTTGCAATTACATTTCTTTGGATTGCTATTATCTGTCATTTATTTGCCTACTTTCTGAAATTTGGTTTATAAAAACTACGACGATCCAATGGGAAAATTTGAGCACTTTCTTGACCTTCTTGTGTCTTATCTAAAACAGACAAAATCATATTAACAGTAGCATCTAAATTATCAATATGGTGAAGAATTTCTGCTTCAAGAATACGCGGTTGAACAGGACTACCATATTCCAATTTACCATGATGTGCTAGTACAACGTGCTTTAATAAAACAACGGCTTCTTTATTAGGATCAATACCAATTTGTTGACATACTTGTTCAATCATTTCTGACATAATGACGATATGACCTAACATTTTACCTTTAAAAGTATATTCGGTTGAGATAGCTCCAGATAGTTCAATTGTTTTGCCGATATCGTGAAGTATCAGTCCACCAATAAGTAGGCTAGAATTTATTTGCGGATAGATAGCCAAAAGTGCTCTAGCAATTTTCAACATAGAAACAGTATGATAACTTAAACCGCCTGCCATTGCATGATGGTTTCTTTTAGCAGCTGGATAGCTGTAAAAAGCTTCTTCATGTTCACTCAAAATTTTTCGAACAATTCGATTAATATTCGGTTCTTGAATGAGAAATAAAGCGTCATTAATCTGTTCTTTTATATCATCAATTTTCATAGAAATTCGTTCAACATAAAGTGTTGGATCGTTGGGTTCTCCTTCTTCAGCTAAACGAAGTGCTTTAATTTTTACTTGAGGACTTCCTTGATAAGTATCCCGATTAGCTCTCAGAAAAACAACCTTACCGACTTGGAATTTGTTAATTTCTTCTTCAGTAGCAGACCAATACATACCATCCATGGATCCAGAACGGTCTTGAAAACGGAAGGCAATAAATGGTTTGCCATTTCTAGCGGTTCTCACATCTGCTGCTTTAATAAGAACATAAATTCCAAATTCGTCTCCTTCATTAATCTCATATAATAAACTCATTTAGCTCTCCTCCTGGGTTGAATTCGTTTCTATTAGCTCGTCTAAGTTAATCATCGAATCAATCGCTAATGTATCCGCAGCCATTTGATCAAAAGTAAAGAATAAAACTTGATGATTTTGACTGATGGTCTCTAAAACTTTATACATGCTTGCTTTACGTATTTCGTCGAAGTTCACAAAAGCATCGTCGATTATGATAGGCATTGATACCATTGAAGAGGCATTCACTATAAAAGCTAAACGTAGAGCGACATATAATTGCTCCAAGGTTCCTTGCGAAAGTTCATGGGGTGAAAACAGCACATCTGAAAACTGTTTAACTTTGATTCCGGTTTTATTCAATTTAATTTGATCATAACGCCCATAGGTTAATTTAGAAAAAATTTCATTAGCCATTTTATTCATTTCAGGAATCGGATTATCCATTCCTTGTCTTAATGTTTGATAGATTAAATCGACAGCAATTTTTTTCTTACTCCACTCTTGAACATATTTAATGATTTCTGCTTTCTTATCTTCCAGTTTTTGTTGTAAGACTTGATAACTTCCATCTTGCTCAAGCTGATTTAAAGCCACTTCAATATTTGCACGCTGATATTGATGAGGTTGTACACGACTTTTATTAAGCGTTAATTCATTTTGAACCTTATTATATTGATTGATTAATGACTGTTTACTTTCGATAGCTGACATCTCATTTTCATAACCCCTAATCTGCTCACTATACAAGTGACGTTTTTCTTTGAGTTGCTGAATTTGATTATTGGCTTGAACTTTTTGTCTAAAGTCAACTTGGTCAAAGGAGTTTGTTGATTGATAAATTGATTCAATGATTTCTTGCTGCTCTTGTAGATGTTTTTTCTCTTGAGCAATAATATCTTGAGCATTTCTTATACGTTCCTCCATCGCTTTACCACGTTCCACTTGACGGGCGATTGAAACTTCAGTTTCTTCAACGTGGTGTATAAGAACCTTGATACTTTGATCTCCCAAAGGAAAACGCTCAAGTAGTGGAGCGATTTGTTTGCGCCATTTGGCAATCTCGACATTGAGGTCATTTCGCTCTTCTTCATATTGTTGACGAATTGTTTCAGCTTGAAAGTACTCTTTAACCGGATTCGATTTAAGAACAATTTCTGCATCTGCAGTTGGATAAAAGCCTAAGGCAACTAACCATCGTTGCTGCTCTTGTCTTTTTCTGACTAACTCTTCTTCAACCGATCGAAGATTGGCTTCTCGTTGATTGATGTCTTGACCTAGTTCTTGACTTCTATCTTGATAATGGCGCTCTTTTCTTTGTAATTCAGCCATTTTCTCAATTGCTGGAGAGGAATGAAATTTCTTTTTATATTTTAGATGCTCAAAGAAGACATAAGCGGTTGAAAGTATACCTAATCCGATTAAAATCAAAGCAATCCAACGGAAATTCGCCCCTGTCTGATTAAGTAAATGATAAATACCCATTGCTAGTCCTAAAATGATTGAAAGAGCCCCTATAAGATAATGCCTAATATTTGTAGCTTGTTGTAATTGAGCTCTTTCATTCATACGCATACTTTCTAGTTTTGCGTGCTGCTGTCTAACTGTGACAGAGTAGGTTTGCAATTCTTTTCGCTGATCTAGGAAAACTTTTCTCTCTGCTTGAATAGAATCTTTTTGTCCTTCAAAATCATCTATGGCCGCTTGAATTTCGTAACCTTGCTCGATTTCACGGTCAAACTCTGAGGACTTCTTTACTTTTTCAGGATAAAACTGTCCTTCACGAGCCAGTCGAGCCATAGTATTGGTTTGTTCTTGAATTCTTTCTAAAACGTGTTCTAAACGTAAATCCACCTTTTTAATATGGGCGGTATCACTTGACCATTGTCTCCTTTGGTCTTCGTGGTTTTTTCCCCAATTTAGACGGGTTAGGGTACTCATTTCATTGTTTAAATTGTGAATACGCTCTTGCATTTGTTGTATAGTCTTTTGACTATCATTTTTGGTCCGAACAGCCTCTTCTAATTTTTCTGGCATATCCTTATCCATTTTAGTAAAAACTAATTGCTCTAACTCTCTTTGAGCGACGAGGTCTTTTTGATAAATATCAAACCTTGTCATCAACTGATCCAATTGTCTTTGCTTTTCTTCTAAATCATGAATAGACTGATTAAGGGCTTCAATTTGATCTATTTCAGCTTGCTGTTGGTCGAACAGGTCATCATACTTCGCCATATTTTGCTTCATTTTCTCAATGGATTGACTAAGTTCTTCAAATTCCAATAACGCTTGATTAAGTTTAGGATTTTTCCCCTTTAATTTATAAAGTTGCCCCAGATCTTTTTCGAAATATTTAGCCACAGAAAGAAATTTATCTGATCCAACCGTTCCGATTGATAGGAAATAATCACCCAATTTTTCTGCATCAACATTTGACAGTTCCTGCAAATTTTGCAGTGAAAAGGCATAAAAGGAGTCAAAGAGGTTTTCATCTAATCCACTTAAGATTTGATCTAACACTAGTTGTTCAAGCTCATGCCCTTTTGTATCTGTTAAAGTTAGACCTCTATTAGTTCTTTCCACCCAAATATCTCCATGGCTAGTTTCTTTTAAAAGAATTCTGCCCCCATATACTTCACTAAGTTTGGGTTCATAGCGATTAATTTGATTGACCCGTCGATGTTTAGAAGGAAATCCGAAAAGAATACTTCGAATAAAAGATTGGAGTGTTGATTTCCCAGCTTCGTTCTGACCAAAAATCAACTGTAATTGATCATCTAAATCAAAGCGTTGATTAACCCATTTACCGTATCCATAGATATCAAGGGTGCTAATCTTCACTATCAATCGCCTCCTTAAATTCAAATCCGATTGCTTGAATCATTAACTCTTGTGCCGATCGAATAGATTCCTTCTTCAATTCTTCATCCAATGATAAATCTGACATCCTTTGCTTAATAATTGGGTGGTCAAATAATTCTGCTAGACTTTCATGATATGCTTTACCTTCTTGCATATCTTGACAAGCCGCTTGGAAGCTAGTTTTTAATGTTTTATCATATTCGAAGGCATCTAATACCATTTGACGCTCAAGCTTTACCCTAACAATAATCGCGAATTTTTCGATCGACTGGGGTTCAGTGAGTATCGATTCAACCTCACCTTTTTCAATTTGTTCTTGTATATCGATTGGCAACCGTTGTGCATTTTTTAAAGTTAAAGAAATAATCTTCGAAGGTAGGCCCTTATCAACCTCATCTTTAAAGTTATTGACTAAGGATTCTATCGCCCATAACAAATCATTAACTTGCCAGTTTTCCTGACACTCTATGATTTCATCTCTCCATTCAATTTCAGCTAAATGAATAAATTCAGATTTTACCTTTTGATCGACTTCTAAGGTGACTAAATAGGCTCCCTTGTCGCCAATCTCCAGGCGATTTCTACCTTGAGGACTACCAGCATATTGAATAAGCGGGAATGTGGATAAAGTATTTGCCTGATGGATATGTCCAAGAGCCCAGTAATCATAATTTTTTGAGATTAGTTGCTCCAATGTAAAAGGAGCATAATTTCCCTTTTGCGTCGTACTTAACAATTCCCCGTGATATAAGCCTACGGTAAAGTCCGTTTCATTGTTTTTTACAGGGAATTCTTGGGCCTTGGACTCATGAATCCAACGTTTATTATAAGAAAAACCATAGAAGCGACAAGTTTGATTATCATTTGTCTTTATATCGATATGGTCAATCGACTCATCTTTAAAGACGTAAACATTTTCAGGATATTGCATCAGTAAGCGTTGGTTATTAAGAAAGTCATGATTCCCATGACAAATAACCACTGGGATTTCTGCTGCTTTCAGTCGTTCTAATTCTTTTAAAAAAGCATGTTGAGCATAAATTGTTTGTTTTTGAGTATCATAAATATCTCCTGCAATAACAACAGCGTCTACATCTTCTTTAATAGCGTATGAAACGCCTCGATGGAATGCCTTATATGGAGCTTGGATTAGAACTTCTTGTAAGCTAGGGTATTGTTTTTGCATTCCAGCAAAGGGGCTATCTAAATGTAGGTCAGCAAAGTGCATGAAACGCATCTCGGTCTCCTCTCTCCAAAATAATTGGTTGATAAAAGCAACTGAAAGAACCTCGAAAGATAATTGTTCGATGGCTTCCAGTTGCCAAATTCAAATTTATTCAGTTGGCGCTTGATATAAGTCTTGTAGTGGCTTGGTAATAATTTGATTGATTTCTTCCATTAGAAATCCGAGTTGTTGTTCGTTTTCCATTAACTTCTTAATTAAAGGGTTTTCCATTACTTTTGCATACAAGTTTTGAACTTCTGTGATTTTCTCTTCACTCGGCTGTTCAGTCATTGTCTGAAGTGACTGTGAGACCTGACGAAACTCTTCAAACAACTGATTGCTTTCAGGATCTTTCTTTATTTCTTCGAGTGCCGATTTTACATTCAAATAAGCTGGCAACTGTCGTAATTCGCGTTCTAAAGTGTTAGCTGTATCATAAATATTAATGTTCATAATAACCTCATTTCTATATGATAATAGTATCAATTTTTAGTCTTTTTTTCAATCAAACTGAGGTGAAAGCACCCATTTTTATTGGGCGTTTTTTAAATAGGTAGGTCTAAGTTTTCGATCCAATTGATAACCTCTTGTGTTTTTTCACTACTAAAAGATTTAACCTTTTCCCAAAGATTACTTCCGTTCTCTTTAAGTGTTGAAAAAAGTTCTCCGTCAAAGTTGAAATCAACATTTTCCAACCAATCACCACCCATTTTACCATTGGTATCTGCTTCCATTTGCGAAGCGTAGCTGACTTCAAATGGTGTTTGTGGCGAGTATGCCATCATGTAAGAAGTTTGACTATTAAATAATCTCCCCATGCCAGTTGGCATAATTTCATCCAAATTAGCACTTTCTACGTCATCCAGACCAATCCATGTCGCTATCGCAAAATCTGGGGTATAACCAACCATCCAACGGTCTCGCGTTTGGGTTGAACCGTCTGATACTTCAGTTGTTCCTGTTTTACCAGCAATCAAACCTGTATTAGGGCCTGCGCCATATCCAGTACCATTGCCACCATATGTATCTAACATCATGCTGGTCATATCTGCGGCAATCGTTTTGGTCATGATTAAGTGACGTTTAGGTTTTTCGTTATCATATACAACTTTCCCAGAAATATCTTCAATTCGTCGAATAAAGTAAGATTCATTTCTTATTCCCTTATTAGCAAAAGTCGCATAAGCTGAGGCTAATTGCACAGGGCTTACTCCTGTCGAAAAAGCCCCTAAGGCCAAGGTCAACTGCTGGTCTTGTTGGGGAACTTCAATACCAAATTGATGCAGTTTATCGACTGCGGTTTGAATTCCTAATTTATCTAGTAAATAAACAGCGGATGTATTTTTACTTTGTGATAAAGCATAGTATAAGGGGACTTCTCCTCTAGGATCCGTTTGACGATTAAAGTTTTCTGGAGCAAATTGATCCTTACCATAAGCCTTAACAACATCAGGAACCATCGAATGCATATTAAATCCATTCTCAAGAGCTGGTAAATAAACTGCTAAGGGCTTAATGGTCGATCCAGGAGCACGATACATATCGCTAGCACGGTTAAAGCCGCGATAGACATATTCTCCTCTTCCTCCATAAATTGCCATAATTCCCCCAGTACGAGTATCAACTATCGCACTTGCGCTTTGAACAATCGGCGCATCATATGCCCCATCATTAAATAAATAAGCATTCTCTTGATAAGCGTTATTAAGACCTTGTTGAGCATTGATATCTAAATTAGTATAAATTCGATAGCCCTTGGACATAAGGTCTTCTTCAGGGATGTTTACCTTACGAATAGCTTCATTGATCACCGCATCAAAGTAAAATGGATATTCATGTCCAGAACTGGCTGGAACATAATTGTCTAAAAGAGGTATAGACATTGCTTTGTAATCCTCTGCGTTAGAAAATGAGATAACCCCTTCATCAGCCAAAAGATCAGCAATGACATTTCGTCGGTCAATAGCTGCTTGATAATCATCAATTGGATTATATAAGGAAGGACCTTTTAAGATACCGGTTAGAACCATTGATTGATTCTGATCTAATTGGTAAGCATTAATGCCAAAGTATTTTTGAGCCGCATCTTGAATGCCCCAGACTCCATTACCAAAGTAGGCATTGTTTAAATACATTTCAAGAATTTGATCTTTTGAATAAGTTTTCTCAATTTCAAGTGCTAGAAACAATTCTTTTAATTTACGTTGAAAAGTTTGATCCAAGCTGAGAAAAGCATTTTTAGCTAATTGCTGTGTTAAAGTGGAGCCTCCCCCACCAGAAGTATTGCGATTAATAACTAAACGCAAAAACGCTCGACCAATTCCAATTGTATCGAATCCATTGTGATCATAAAAGCGCTTGTCTTCAGTTTTAACAACTGTTTCTTGCATTAAGGGAGATATCTCATCTAAGGTCACATAGCTTCCTTTTTGCGATAAGAGTGTACCTACATATTGATCTTGTTTGTCATAGATTTCTGTTTTTGTTTGCAGGGAATCTTGCAGTTGTTTAACATCAGTCGTTTTCGCAATAAAAACCAAATAAGAGGTTAAGAATAAGGTAAGTGATAAAGCAATAAACACTAACCACTTCCATCCTCGGTAATAGCGCCAAATATTTTTGATCCCTTGAAATATTTTATGTTTACTCGATTGCATTTTAAATTTCTCCATTTAATCATTCACCTACTTTGTTAATTCTATCCTAGACAGAATTATATCGACCGCCTTCCAACTAAAGTCCGAGGTTAATCTTTTTATTAAATTATACTAAATGATTAAGAAAATTTATGAAAGATTGTATGACTTTTGCCTAAGTATTCAAATAGCCATCTAACTGATGTCTCAATGAAACATTTTTAGAAGGCTAATAATTGAAAATTAATTAAATTCTATAAATTGACAGATGTATTTAAAAGTTCATCATAAACAGCTTTATATGCTTTAGCAGGTGCAGTCCAAGAGAAATCTTTACCCATGGCTTGCTTCACTAACTTCTGCCAAACTTCCTTTTGATTAATAAAAATATCTAAGGCCATATTAATGGTAAAAAGTAAATTGTCGCGGTTAAAACCTTTAAATGAAAAACCGGTTCCCTGGCCAGTATATTTATTATAAGCTTCGACAGTATCTTTTAAGCCTCCTGTCTCATGCACCAGAGGCAGTGTGCCATAGCGCATGGCAATCATTTGCGAGAGACCACAAGGTTCAAAAGCAGATGGCATCAAGAAAATATCGCTGGCAGCATATATTTGCTGAGCCAGTCCAAGATCAAATTGAATGCAAGCTCTCAGTTGATCAGGGTATTTCTGCTCGAAATAGCGAAATGAATCTTCAAAGTGTTGGTCTCCAGTACCTAAAATAACCATTTGAACATTTTGTTGCAGTAAATCATCCATAATTTGCTCAACTAATTGCAAACCTTTTTGGTCTGTCAGCCGGCTGACGATTCCAATTAAAGGGATCTGATTATCTTGTTTAAGAGTAAGTTGCCTTTGAAGGTAGCTTTTTACTTTAGCTTTGTTTGAAAGATCTGATTGATCATAATGATAAGGCAAATAGCTGTCTGTCTTGGGATTATTGATTTCTAGATCGATTCCATTAATAATTCCTTTAAGTTTCCATTCATTTCGCCTTAATACTGCATCTAAACCTTCACCAAATTCTGGAGTTAATATTTCTTGAGCGTAGGTCGGACTGACCGTTGTTACTCGATCGGCAAAGTTAATACCACCCTTAAGGTAATTCATATTGTTGTGGTACTTCAAACCATCGTCGGTAAAGGTATTAAAGCCAGTGCCAAAGACATTCGAAAGCATGGATGCATCATAAATCCCTTGAAAACGTAAATTGTGAATAGTGAGTACTTTTCGAATATTTTTTAAGGATTCCTTCCAGTGATAACGATCGATTAAAAGAGCGGGTATCATAGCCGTTTGCCAATCATTGCAATGAATAATTTCTGGTATCCAATTAATTACTTCCAGCATTTCAATGATAGCAGTTGAAAAATAGGCAAAGCGTTCGCCATCATCCCATTCTCCATATAAAGAAGCGCGATCAAAATAAGCCAAATTATCAATGAAGTAATAGGTTACTCCATGGTCCTTCAATTGCTTAATTCCACAGTAGACATTTCGTTGCCCCAGTTGGAAACGAAAATGTGCAATTTCTTCTAGCTGTTGCGCATATTCATTAGCCATTTGACTATAGAAAGGAAGCGCCACACGAACATCAAGCTCGGGTTCCTTCGCTAACTCTTTTGGCAATGCAGAAGCGACATCTCCTAGACCTCCTGTTTTAAAGAAAGGAGCCGCTTCAGCTGAGGCATAAAGTATTTTCATTTAAATCCTCCTAATCTACCCTTGCATCCACAATTTCATTTTTAGCTTTTACAATTAATTTATCAGGGCGTCCACGAATCACTGTGCCGGGCTTAACCACGACATTTTTATCTAAAATGGCGTACTCTACTGTGGCTCCCTCTCCAATTTCAACCCCTTGTTGAATAATTGAATTTCTCACACTAGCATTCTCCCCAATTTGAACTCGCCGATTAATTAAAGAGTCGATTACTTCACCGTAAACGGTCGTTCCAGTTGCTAAAATTGCATTTCGCACATAGGAACGCTCATGGTAATAGGTTGGAATTCCATTTTTGGATTTGGTACGAACAGCCTGATCCGTATGGAATAAAGCTGCAAAGGATAAATGGTTTAACATGTCCATATTGGCTTGATAGTAGGCTTCTACCGTATTAATATTTGCGGTATAACCAGTATATTCATAAGGATGAATGCTATAATCCAATAAATAAAACTGAATAAGATCATCTATTTCAAGATACTGCTCTTCTCTATCAGCTCGGTCAATTAAAGCTAAAAGAATGTCTACAGATAGAAAATACATATCTAAGCTGGAACTAACGGATGCAAGAGCGGGTTTTTCTGAGTTAGGTAATAGATCGACGATATTTTTTTCTTCATCAAACGCAACGATGCGTTCGTTGGGATGGTCCATCCCTATAGTCGATGCAATCACATTTTTATAAACTAAAGTTACATCTTTCTTACTTCTAATGTGCGATTGACGTAAGTCATTAATATTTAAATTAGCGATAATCTTCGATCCAGATACAAAGACATACTTAGCTTTCGATCTTTCTAAGAAGATTCGATGATTATAATAGTAGTCTTCATGGTCGTTCTCTCGATGATAACGCGCCTTCCAGTCTTGTTGAGAGAAGGTGAAAATACCTCCTCTAATCCGTGAATCAAGATTCCATGAGGCTCCTGAGCGGATATGATCATACAGAGAGCGTCCGGACTCACCAATAAACATAGCCACCGATTGAACTTGAGCGTAAGAAAGAGAAGATAAAATAAAATCAATAATGCGATAACGACTCGCAAATGGCAAAGCTGCGATAGGACGATTATAAGTTAAAGGATATAGAGGTTGATTGTCTTCTGTTAAATTTAAAATTGCACAAGTCTTATGCTGAACCATTTAATTCTTCCTTTCTATCTGATCGCCAAAACCGACAACTGCAATGTCTCTTTCTGTTCCAATCACCATTGCTCCATCTGCTATTCGAGCATTCTCGCCAACAATTGCATACTCAATTCGACAAGATGCTCCAATCCTAGCATTAGCCATGATCACTGAATCGGTAATCTGAGAATCCAGCCCCACCTTTACGTTTTCGGAAAGAATAGACCGGTGAATTTCTCCTGATACATAACATCCATCAGTAACAAAGGAATCATAGATCGCCGCATGGTCCGTCACTACTTGCGGAGGTAGAACCGGATTATTCGAGTAGACACGCCAATCAGGATTGGAGTGATAGAGTGGGTGATCTTGATTCAAAATCTCCATATTTGCTTCCCATAAGGATGAAATAGTTCCCACATCTTTCCAGTAACCGTCAAAGGCATAAGCATAAGATGCTTCATCATTGGCTAAATAAAGTGGAATAACGTGTTTACCAAAATCTTCTAATTGATTATCTTGATCTTGATCTTCAATTAAATAGTTACGTAATTTCTGCCAATTGAAAATGTAGATCCCCATTGAAGCCAAATTTGATTGTGGCTGATCAGGTTTTTCCTCGAATTCAACGATACGATCATTTTTATCTGTGTTCATAATTCCAAAGCGTGTTGCTTCTTTGATAGGCACAGGTTTCACAGCAACTGTTAAAGAAGCGCCTTTTTCTTTATGAAAATCTAACATCTTTGAATAATCCATTTTATAAATATGATCTCCAGATAAAATTAAAACATATTCTGGATTAACAGAATCGATATAGGTTATGTTCTGATAAATAGCATTTGATGTCCCTTTAAACCACTTTTCTCCATCAGTGGATGAATAAGGTTGTAAAATAGTTGTGCCACCACCGCTAGCATTAAAGCCCCAAGCCTCCCCATTAGCGATATGACCATTTAATTCTAGAGGTTGGTACTGAGTAATGACCCCCACTTTATGAATGTTAGAATTTGCACAGTTACTTAAAGCAAAGTCAATAATACGATACCTTCCTCCAAATGGCACTGCGGGCTTAGCAATCTGCTTGGTCAAAACGCCTAACCTACTTCCTTGACCTCCGGCTAGTATCATCGCAATCATTTCATCTTTCATTTTAGCGTTTGGATACTAACTGCTTAGCATCCTTCTCCTTTCTATCTTGATGCAAATTTATATGTTCAATAAATTGAACGGATAAAGCTGGAACTTCAATCAAACAACAATAATCTTGCTTACAACAGCTTTTATTTTTTGCTTGGTAAAACTTTTGCCAATTTTGTTGATAACCTGCAAATTGATCTGCTTGACTATTAAGATAGACAAGAAAATCTCCACTTTCAGGGACACCTAATTCCACATCATAATAATGATTTTTTGAAAAATTAATCATTATCACAGAGTATGATTGTTTATTTTTAGACCAACGAATAAAACTTAGCAATCCTCTCTCTAAATCATCCGCATCCAAAACTGTTATTCCTTCTGGATGATGATCCAATTGATAAAATTCTGGCCTATTTAAGCCAATCTTATTGATGGTTCGCATAAACGCTTGATATTCACTATTATATTCTTGCTTTAGTCCTTGCCAATCTAATTCTTCATAATAGCGCCACTCTACAAATTGTCCCAATTCATTACCCATAAAATGAAGTTTTTTACCAGGTTGAGCTAACATATAGGCATGTAAAAGTCTCAAATCAGCAAATTGATCATAGCGACTACCTGGCATTTTAGCTAGCAAGGATTTTTTCCCATGAACAACCTCATCATGAGAGAAAGGAAGTAAGTAACGTTCTTTAAATTGATACATAAAAACAAAAGTAATGAGACGTAATTGAGCTGGCCTTTGATTGTAAGGAAGTTGGAAAAACCGTAAGACATCATTCATCCAACCCATATTCCATTTATAATCAAAACCCAATCCTCCATGAGCAATATCCAAAGTTATTCCGCTAGATGAAGTGGCTTCTTCAGCAATCATATAAACCTCAGGATAGTAATCTTGAACCCATTGATTCATTATGCGTAAGAAATGATAGCCTTCAAGGTTGTCATTTCCTCCATATTTATTAGGCGTCCAGGGACCTTGATCAAAATCGAGATAAAGAATATTTGAAATAGCATCTGCTCGAATACCATCCAAATGAAATTCAGACAGCCAATAATTTAAATTTGAGATTAGAAAAGATTGTACCTGTAATTTTCCAAGGTCAAAATTTAAACTACCCCAGCTAATATTTTTAGCTCGTTGAGGATCTGCATACTCATAACAAGCCTGACCATCAAAATATGCCAAAGCATTCGCATTTTGATTGAAATGACCAGGTACCCAATCAAGAATGACACCAATGCCTTCTTGATGAGCATAATTAACGAAATATTTAAAATCTTCATTACTTCCATATTGACCAGCGACTGCGTAATAGCCGGTTACCTGATAGCCCCAAGAAGGAGCATAAGGAAAGGCAGTTAGAGGCATAAACTCAATGTAGTTATAACCCATTTCTTTAACATAAGGAACTAAACTGTGAGCTAACTCTTTAAAAGAATAAGATCTTCCATCGGGATGCTGTCGCCATGAACTCTGATGAACTTCATAAATTTGTAAAGGACTGTCAAATTTATCTTTAGCCTTGCGTGCTTTTAGCCACTTTTGATCATTCCATGGGAATGGTGTGAGATCTTCGATAATCGATGCATCTTGAGGGGGTTTTTCAAATCGCATAGCGTAAGGATCAATTTTATATTCAATGTGATTATTTCCATGATCCATTCCATATTTATAACAATGTCCTGCTTGAGCGTTTTCAACATATAGACTCCATACACCGCCATCAAGTTTTTCCATCCATAGATTTTTCCAATTAGAAAAATCGCCTTGTAAATATACCTGCCAAGCATTGGGTGCCCATACACTAAACTGATAACCTTTTGAATTTGACTGAACCTGCTTGGCACCTAAAAAATGATAGGCTTGGTCATGCAATTGTGTTGAAAACTTTTCTATTTCTTTGTTTAAGCTACTTCGATCCAAGGAAAATGTCATTGGCAACCTTCCATTCTTATAATTGATAAGTTTGAGACGGACTATTAAGTGAATTAGGTAACTTGTTCAATTACCAATATTGTAACGGAACGCCCTCTATTTTAAAAGAATAATCCCATGACAAAGCCCATTTTAAAGTCAAAATGATATGTTCATTAATATTGAAATTATTTAGTTATAAATATTAAAAATTTAAGCTCTAAAACTCTTGTTTTTTAAATTCATACAAAAAAGCCTCTAACTGACTGAATTTCAGAAAGTTAAAGGCTCTTTTATAAGGGACACTCCATAAGAGTGTCGGTGAGTAACTAGTACTCACGAATCGCAAAATATCCTAAGATACTGCAAGTTGCAGTTCACAGCTCCAACTTGCTCTGTCGCCTTCCTGGCTTGAGCTCTTAGCTCTAGACAGCTTGCTTCCAATCTACCAGATTGTATTCGACTCATCGCAAGTATAAATCTTACCATAAGCAACGGGCATAGACAAGCTTATACTGCTAAGTTTTTATTATCCATCACTTCCAGTCGATAGCCATCAGGGTCAGATACAAAGAAGTAAGAAGCTTTTTGACCTGGAAGTCCTTTGAGCTCTGTTGTTTCGTAACCAGCTTCCTTACATTTTTGATGTTGCGCTTGAAGATTATCCACTCCAATAGCCATGTGAGAGAATCCATCTCCGATAGTATAGCCTTCCGAGTCATAGTTATAGGTTAACTCTAATTCAAAATCTGATCCAGGAACTTGTAAATAAAGCAAATCGAACTGATGTTCTGGAAAGCGACGATCACGCATCACTTTAAAATCAAAAACTTCCGTATAGAAAGTCAAGCTCGCTTTTCTATCTTTAATTCGATAGCAAGTATGTAACAATTTTTGTGTCATTATAATTCCTCCTGTATTTTTTACATATCTAGGCTTTGGAAAGCCATTGGTACAAGTTCACTGACTGTTGTTTGATAGATGGATTGGTCCTTACGTGTTAAATAGACAGGAGTGTCAGGCTCTGCCATTTCTACCAATACTTGACGGCAAATTGAGCAAGGCATTAAAAAGTCTTCCGTATCCCCTGCTACTGCAATTGCCTCAATAAAACCTGGACGGTATCCTTCGGATACAGCCGTAAAGATTGCTGAGCGCTCTGCACAATTAGTAGCACCAAAGGACACATTTTCAATATTAACACCTGTATAAACTTTACCGTCCTTAGTTAACAATGCTGCTCCAACGGGAAAATTTGAGTATGGGCAATAGGCTCTTTTTACTGCTTCACGAGCTTGTTCCATCAAAGAATTAATTGTTGTTTGATCCACTTTGATCCTTCTTCCTGTGTGTGATAATTAGTGATTTTATTCATCAATTTGAAGATTAATAATTTGATCTTGTTGTATACTTGCAATTAATTGGCGGATATTATCCGAAAAGCTCACCCATGAATAATAAGAAAAGCCAGTCATCATATAATATGCCGCACTATCAGCTGAACCGAGGTCTTCTTCAATTTCTGCTACTGTGATAGAACCATTGTTTTCATAATCTGTTAGCAGAGACTGGAAATCTTTACCTTCTTTAAAACAATTTTCATCGAAATAATGGAAATTAGCTTGCAACAATTGTTCTTCACTATAAATAAAGTTAAGATAGACTAAATTATTTTTAGAAAGAAAGTAATATTCGTCCGACTCTAAGTTATCTTGCTTTTTGCTCTTACTTGCTTGTCCTAATTGTTCGATAATAGATTCTCGAGAAAAATTATCAGCCGTAATCTCTGTCTGGATTCTGGATTGATAAAGCTTAATTTGATCTTCAAGACTTATAATATTATCTTGATAGTCATCAAATGCAACTATTTCAGACTCAGCTAAGGAAGCGGGTATCATGCCCTTTATTTTCTCTTCTAGAGGACGCTTATCGTCTTCTAAATCCTCTGACTTTTCATCTGTTGGATCAGGAATTTCTTTCTTTTCTGCTAATTCAAGGGTTAGTTGAGAATTGATGCCCTCAATCTTTTGGCTTTTTAAAAATTCATTGATCAGATAGTCTGATAAAACCGCTTGCTCTCTAAAATAAGCTAAACGATAGTCATCTTGCTTGTCTTTAGACGATACTTCTACTAACAGGCCGTCATCTTCCATAATATTCCCTTGCAGACTGGCCATTATTTGAAAATCTTTGGCAACAGCACGAGCTATTTCAATGGATTGATTTTGTTCTTCAATAAATTCGAGGGCCCCATAATATTGACTGGCTAAATAGACTAACTGATCGACTTGATAGATAGCAATTAATTCCATACCATATGGGGCATCTTCTCTTAAAAGGAAGGACTCCATACGGTAATTTTCTTCTAAATCGAGGGTCGTTCTTTTAGGTTCTAGATCATATTTCTTAGCCAATTGTTCTACTTTATACTCCACATCAAACTCTGTTAAGGAATCTTTTAAGGTTCGTAACTGTTGATCTTCTTGATCACTAACTTCAGTTGTTAAGTCATTTACTATCTCAATAGACATGTCATAAAAATCAGACTCCGTTTGGGCGTGGCTAGTCGGCAGTCTTAAAAAGAGGCTGAAAATAATGAAGGTAATACTTATAACTATTCTCTTGAAGACTTGTTTACTTTTTTTCATTAATTGTATCCAAATCATAGATTAACCGATCCTCAGAATATAAAACAGGAATACCCACATTGCCATTTTTTTTAACTTCATCGAATTCATTACGACTATCTCTTAATTTAAGAAACTCTTTTAAATTCTTCATTGAATCAGTTATATTGACTGCTTTGTAGCTCACTTCCATTTGATCTAAGCGGCTAATAAAAGCCTCCGTATTCGGACATTTATCAGAAAAATAAACTATGTTCATAACTTTTCCTCCTATATCATACTAATATTATTATACAATAGATTCCTCAAAAGACCTACTCAAGCATCATGCTAACTTTCATTGAAAATTTTACCAAGAAGGGCTAAACTGAAAAAGTATTGAACTATGGAGGGCAATTTATGAAAAAAACAATTGATTGGATTTGGCGCTTTGTCAAAGGCATGTTCATTGGATCAGGCTTTATTTTACCCGGAGTCTCTGGTGGTGCTTTAGCGGCAATTTTTGGTTTATATGAACGAATTATCCGTTTTCTAGCTAATATCACCAAAGACTTCGTTGAAAACATCATTTTCTTCATACCTGTCGGTTTAGGTGCCCTGTTTGGCATAGTCATCCTATCCTTCGGGGTTAGCCATGTTCTCGAAAATTATGAAACTTATGTCATGTGGTTTTTTGTAGGATGCATAGTGGGTATGATTCCTTCACTGTGGAAAGAAGCTAGTCAAGAAGGACGCAATCAGTCAGATTTGATTGTAATGGTTCTTTCTTTTATTGCGGCCTTATGTTTGCTTATATTTGGACAATCATGGTTTGGCGGACAGGTTTCAGCAAACTTCTTTACTTGGATGATCGCAGGTGCTTTGATTGCATTAGGAGTTCTGATTCCGGGATTGAGCCCTTCAAATTTTATTCTTTACATGGGCATGTACAAGCTAATGTCTGATGGGTTCAAAAGTTTAGACCTGACTGTAATTATTCCAATTGGAGTTGGTGGTCTATTAACAATACTGCTCTTGTCTAAACTAATTGAGAGAATTTTTGACCGCTACTATGCAAAGTTCTTCCACTTTATTTTCGGTGTTGTTCTGGCATCTACCTTTATGATCATTCCAACCGAATACACAAGTTTTCAACTTACTGACTATGCAATTTGCGGCCTCATGCTCTTATTAGGAAGTGCTTTAGGTTGGTGGATGGCACGCTTAGAAGAGAAGTATAAAAAAATTAATTAATTATAAATATTCACACTCCACCCTATTCATCAGCTTTAATCGATGGATAGGGACTTTTTTCGTCCCATTCAGTAGTAGATTAAATTGCAGGTCATTGCCCTTTCACTTATAATGAAGAAGACAAAAGGATATTTGAATTTTGTTATAAAACGATTCTTTTCAATAAATCGCTATAAAGGAGAAACTTATGACTTTACTAGAGCGTTATACTCAAGACCTCTTTCAAAAAAAAGTTTATGATTGTGATAATAAAGAACTATATACCGTATTAATGGAAGTGGTAAAAGATGAATCTCGCCGATTACCCTACCGAGATCAAGACCAAAAGCGAAAACTCTATTACTTTTCTGCAGAATTCTTAATTGGAAAAGTATTGAGTAACAATTTAATTAATTTAGGTATTTACAATCAAATTAATAACGAATTAATCGCTAACGGAAAGAACTTAATGGACATAGAACATGCTGAAAGAGAACCTTCCTTAGGAAACGGCGGCCTCGGTAGACTCGCTGCTTGTTTCGTCGATTCTATTACCAAGATGGGGATTAATGGTGATGGAATTGGCTTGAATTATCATTTTGGTTTATTCAAACAAGAGTTTTTTGATAATCAACAACACACCGTGCCAGATGCATGGTTAACTGGTCAAGACTGGATTAAAAAATCTCACCTGACTTTCGAAGTCCCCTATGCTTCTTTCACTCTAAAATCAACTCTGTATGACTTAGATGCTTTAGGTTATAAACAAACTCATCGTAATCGCTTGCGTCTATTTGATTTAGACACTGTCAATGAGTCTATTGTTTCTGAAGACTCAATTGATTTTGATAAGACAAATATTAAAGAAAACCTTACACTCTTCCTCTATCCTGATGATTCAGACCATGAAGGAAGATTGCTACGGATTTATCAACAATATTTTATGGTTTCAAATGGAGCGCAACTTGTTCTACATGAAGCTAAAGAAAAAGGTAGCAATTTACATGATTTAGCTGATTATGCCGTTATTCAAATCAATGATACCCATCCAAGCTTTATAATTCCTGAATTAGTGCGCCTTTTAATGAAGGAAGGCATTGACTTTGAAGAAGCCTATCAAATTGTGACTAAGATTACTGCTTTTACAAATCATACTATTTTAGCCGAAGCCTTAGAAACTTGGCCTTTCAATGATATTCAATTAATCATGCCAGAAATCGCCAATATTATTCAACGGCTCGACCAAGTGATTAGAAAACACTATCCCGATCAGGCTGAAGTTTGGATTATTGATAATTCAAATTATGTCCACATGGCTCATTTAGCCATTCACTTTGGTTTTTCTGTCAACGGTGTCGCAGAATTACATACTGAAATCTTAAAAACAACGGCTTTAAAACCTTTTTATGAGATCTATCCTGACAAGTTCCACAATATGACCAATGGCATCACCTTCCGCCGTTGGGTAATGGACGCTAACAAGGAACTTTCAGAATATCTAGACCTTAAAATCGGAACGCTTTGGCATAGAAATGCTGATCTTTCACAATTTATAGATTTTAAAGACGATGAGCGCACATTAAGTAAACTAAGAGCCATCAAACACAATAACAAGATGCGGTTGAAGAAAAGATTGCAAGACCGAATGAAGATTACAATTAATGAACACTCAATTATTGATATTCAAATCAAACGATTCCACGAATATAAACGACAACAGATGAATGCTTTATGGGTAATTCATAAATATTTAGATATTAAAAAGGGGAATATTCCTGAAACACCTATTACCGTTATTTTTGGAGGAAAAGCTGCACCCGCCTATACAATTGCACAAGATATTATTCATCTTATCTTAACTTTGTCACAATTGATTAGTTTAGATAAGGTGGTGGCTCCACACTTACAAGTAATAATGGTTGAAAATTATAATGTTACCAATGCTTCCTATCTTATTCCGGCAGCCGATATTTCTGAACAAATTTCCTTGGCTTCAAAAGAAGCTTCGGGTACAGGAAATATGAAATTTATGGCAAACGGTGCCCTAACGATTGGTACCTTAGATGGTGCTAATGTTGAAATTTTTGAAAAAGTTGGCCAAGATAATATCTATATTTTTGGAAAAGAAAGTCAGGAAATTATTCAACTCTATAAAAGTAATGGTTATTCATCCAATGAATATTATCAAAGAGAAACGATCAAACCTCTAGTAGACTTCATTGTTTCCCATGGTATGTTGTATTTTGGTAACGAAGAGCGTTTAAACCGTCTGCATCAGGAGTTAATTCATAAGGATTATTTTATGACTTTGATTGATTTAGAAGACTATATTGCAACTAAGGAACAGATGCTAAGAGACTATGAGGATATTGACACTTGGTATCAAAAATCAGTTGTTAATATTGCAAATTCTGGCTTCTTCTCAAGTGATCGGACCATTGGAGACTATAATGATGCCATTTGGCATTTGCCGGTCTCTTATGGTGATGAATAAATGAAAAGAGAGGGTGTTTTATCTATTATTAAACGGTAGCTCTCCTATCTAATTAATTGAATAAGACTATTTAAATAAATCTTTCTTAGCGCTGATCTTTTGATAATTCAATTAGGTAAAGACACTCGATAATATCATTCTACTCAATGTAACACCTACTAAATCAGAAATAACTTTAGAGAATGGATATTTTTTACAATTAGTTTCAAAATATGCTATGAAGAAAGAATAGGAGAAAAGCTATTGCCTTTATTTAAATCTTTTTCTTATAAAATTTTTTATTCATAACTTAGTTCTATTTGCATAATTATTAAAAAATGTTTTCGTGATTTATGGAATGTAAGGAGACATATAATGAGAATTGAAATGAATACAATCCAGTCTTTAGTAAGAGATAATAAGTGGTTTATTTCACTCTTTATCGTCCTAATGATGCTAAGACTTTTTATCTTCAGTGTTTATAAAGTTGAAGGAGCTTCTATGATGAATACCTTTGAACAAAACGATATCGTTATAGGAAGTCAAATTACTAAGATTGACCGTTTTGATATAGTAGTATTTAACGTTCCGGAAAAAAAGAAAAAATATATTAAGAGAGTTATTGGCCTTCCGGGAGATACCATTGAATATATTGATAATATACTTTATATCAATGGTGAAAAAATTGATGAGCCCTATTTAACAGACCAAGTAACACAGGATCTTAAAGTCGATTCGATCCCAGAAGGTTACTTATATTGCTTAGGCGATAATCGTAAAAGTTCGGTAGATTCAAGAAAAATCGGTTTAATACCTGAAAAAAATCTACTTTCAGAAATTAAAATAATCCTCTTTCCTTTTGACAAACTAACTACCTTCTAACCGAAATATAATAATCATAATAAAGAGGAGTTTAAACGATCGTTTAAACTCCTCTTTAAAAATATTTATTTTTGATCATACAAGGCACTGCCCACTCGAATGTAAGTCGCTCCTTCTTCTAAGGCGATGCGATAGTCCCGTGACATCCCCATACTTAGCTCTCCACAAGGAGCCCATGGATAATTCTTGCCAAGTATTAATACTTGTAATTCTTTTAATTCGGCAAAATAATGATGAAGTTCCGTTTCGCTGGCATCAATCGGCGCCATCGTCATTAAACCGACTATTTCAATTTTGTTATAGTCTTTAATGGCTTCTACCGCCTCTATGACACGATCCGGATCAAATCCGCCTTTCGTCTCTTCACCTGAAACATTGACTTGTAGAAAGCATTTTACTGTCCGATCTGCTCTTTTTTGAATTTCTTTGGCTAATGATAATCGATCCAGTGAATGTAAATAATCGATCTGATTAATAATCAATTTCACTTGACGAGATTGGAGGTGACCAACAAAGTGCCAAGTAATTTCTGATGCAATATCATTCAAAGCTTCTAGTTTTGCTAAGAATTTATCCGAGCGATTTTCGCCCATATCTCGAACGCCTAAATTATATAACTCTCTCGTCGTTTCAGCATCCACAAATTTAGTAATCGCCACCATATGAGTCGGATAGGTAGAAATGTCTTCGAGTACACTTGCTAAATTGGTTGCTAATAATTTTTTATCCACGTGATTCCTCCTAAGAAAATAGATAATAGTTTTCAAAAAGCCATGTAGCTAAATTGAGTATTAAAGGAATGGTAACAAGTGAACACATTGTTGTCAGTAAAACAATTTTTGCTCCACTTAAATAATCACCACCTACAATTTGACTTAAAAGAGCTGTCATCATAGCAGAAGGTCCAGCTAGTATCATTACTAAAATAAAAAAACTTTCAAAGGTTAAACCAGGGATGAACAATAGCATAATCAAATTAATTAAAGGCCAAATAATAAGCTTTATGCTAGCTATTTTCCACAATTTCCAATCAAGATAGTCAGATAAAGTAGCAATGTCTTCAAAATAAGCACCTAGAATAATCATAGCAATCGGGGAATAAACCTGATTTAATTGATGAATCCCTTCGGATACAACCGATGGAACAGAGATCTTAAAAACTTGAATGACTACTCCTATCAGAAAAGCAAACAGAATTGGACGAGCAGAGAATGTTATTTTTGGTTCTTTTTCTTTGGCTCTAATCATTTTTAAACCAAGTGTCCAAGAAAAGAAATTTGTAACTAGAAATAAGCCTGTGGTAATCATGACATAGGAAGGTTCGAAAACTGCTAAGGTCAGAGGAATACCAATAAAACCAACATTACCAAAGACTGTTGCAAACTTGGATACCCCATCCTCATTTTTCCCAAAATACCAATGCCCTACATAGATCCTCATTAACAGAAAAATAATATAAATAATCATTGCTAAGAAAAACTGAGTCATAAGGTCTTGCTGAATCGGCTTAAAAAAAGCTTCGATAATTATCAAAGGGGTCAAATATTTAACAATTACCGTATTCAATTGACTAATGGTCGTTTGCGTCAGAAGTTCTTTTTTAACTAAACTAAACCCAATCACCGCTATGGAAATCAGTATAATTAATTGCTTAAAAATGATGAGTGCTAAATCCATATCTCCCTCAATCTTTCATAACATTTTACTAGATATTATTATAACTCAACTTATCCCCTGAAGGAAGTTACCACCAATCAAGTAGGAGGCTAGTCAACTAATGGCTAGCCTCCTACTCGATTTATATCTAACTTATTATTCTTCGTCCATAACATCATGTAAAGCATCTGCCACAAATTGAACATTCGTTCCAATAATTACGTGGGCTGCATTTTCTCCCATGATCTTAACACCCGCAGCGCCAGAAGATTTTATTTTTTCTTGGTCAATTACTGAGGTGTCTTTAACATTCAAGCGAAGTCGTGTCGCGCAATTGGTAAAGTTTTCAATATTGTCTTTACCACCTAAAGCTTCAAGAATGCGGCGAGCTTGTTGGTATTCTTTTTCGGCTTTTGAATCCTTTAATTCTTTAGAATCCTTTTCAGGTAATGAACCTTTTCGCCCTCTTCCAGCATCAAAGTCTAAAGACAAAGGACCTTTTCTTCCTGGTGAAGCAATATCCAATTTTTCAATTAAGAAAGAGAAGACCAAATAATATAGACCGGCGAAAACTAAGCCTTGTAATATTAACATAAAGGGCTTGTTCGCTATTGGAATTTGTGAAGATAAAATAAAGTCGATTGCTCCGGCAGAAAAGCCAAAACCAGCTGTCCATTGCATAAAGGCAGCAAATCCTAAAGATAGCATTGATAAAATAGCATGAGCAAAATAAAGAACTGGGGCTATAAACATAAACGAAAATTCAATGGGTTCAGTAACACCTGTAACAAAAGCTGTGACTGCGCCTGCTAAGTATAAGGACCCTACTTCTTTACGGTAGCGAGGATCAGCCTTACGATAGATCGCTAAACCAGCAGCTGGTAAACCAAACATCATAACCGGGAAGAAGCCAGCTTGATACATTCCTGTAACACCCTTTTCACCTACAGATGCCCAGAAATTACCGATATCATTAATACCTATTAAATCGAACCAGAAAACAGCATTTAAAGCATGGTGTAAACCGGTAGGAATTAGTAGACGGTTGAAGAAACCATATAAGGCTGCTCCGAACCAGCCCATCCCTGAAATCCATTCTCCAAAGCCTACTAGCCCTTCATAAACAGGTGGCCAGATAAAATATAATAATCCTGAAACAAAAATCATAGCAATTGAAGTCAAAATGGGAACCATTCGACGCCCAGAGAAGAAAGCAAATGCATCAGGTAATCTAGTTTTTGAGAATTTATTATAAAGTGATGAAGCGGTAAGACCGGATATAATTCCGATAAAAGCATTATCTATTTTTTCAAAAGAATAGGATAATTCTTCTAAAGGAATATTGACAATATCTGTTAATTTATCCGGTTTCAGTAATGTAGTAACCATTAAAAATGCGACTAAACCTGATAAGGCACTTGACCCATCTCGATCGTTAGACATACCTAAAGCAACACCCAAAGCAAATAGAATGCCTAAATTACTGAGAATGGTATCTCCAGCAGTCATCAATAAAGCACTGAACTGGTTCCCACCTTGAGAGTCAATTGCATAGCCGATCCCTAGCATTAAGGCAGCAACAGGTAGTACCGCAACTGGTAACATTAATGAACGTCCCAGTCTTTGTAAATATGGATACATATTTTTCACTCCTTTTTATTTATCATATATAATATACCTCAATTTCGAAGCGTTTACAATCATAAATGTAAATTTACATTTTAGTGTGAACACTAAAAGGAGGTGTTGGGCTAATTTTTTTAACGATCTCTTCTAAAATCTAGCAAAAAAAAGAAACGACAAACCAAAAGTTTGTCGTTTGAATGTTTATATTTAAGATTATGCTACAACTGACACATTACTAGCTTGTAAGCCACGTTCTCCTGATTCAACATCAAAAGTTACTTTTTGGCCCTCTTCTAAAGTCTTGAAGCCTTCGTTATTAATAGCTGAGAAATGCACGAATACATCTTCACCATTTTCTTGTTCAATAAAGCCAAAACCTTTTTCTGAGTTAAACCATTTTACTGTTCCATTATTCATAAATGAAATCCTCCTTGCGCTGAGCGCGATTTTTTTGCAGATGTTACATAAGATAAAGAAAAGGATTAATTATGATAATGAATTAAGCTTTTAAATATTTTATTACTCTCTACTCAATTAAGTATACTGTAATTAGTCATATTAGTCAATCACTACTATCCTTCATACTTTATAATTCGAAAAACGAACTTATTTTAATAAATTTAAGTGTGCATCTACAGCAGTTTGTAAGAAGTCTAAGGTATCTTGAGGAGCTTTACCATCGTTCAATAAATTAGCTGAACTTGGTAACATAACCTCAGGTTGTCCCACTGTTGGCATATTTAAAAATGAAAGAATCTTAACCAAATCTTTATTGGCTATTGAACCACCCATAGCAGAAATTGAATGGGACGCAATTAAAGCTGGTTTGCCATTCCATACAGATTGTCCCCATGGACGAGAAGCAACGTCTAATGCATTTTTTAATGCTGCTGAGATTGTACGGTTATGCTCTGGAGTTACGAATAAAATCAGATCTTGGCGTTTCACTGCTTCACGGAAATCAGTGTAGGCTTGTGGTGAATTTTCATCCAAATCTTGGTTATAAAGAGGTAAGTTTGCAATATCTAAAAACTCTACTTCTGTTCCCTCAGGGTATAAAGTCACAATATTATCTGCCCATTGTTTAGAAAAAGAATTTTTCCGAGTTGATCCTACAATTACACCTAGTTTAGTCATATTTAATCATCCTTTTTATATGTATTTGTTCTAGTAGTTAATTTACTGAACATATGTATTTTATCTCGAATTCGGAATAAAAGCAAGAGGAATAGTTAATTTTTTTATATTTTATTTCTCCCAATGTGAAAGATCTGGTAGCATTGGAACTACTTCTCTGCGGAAAAAAATACGTCCTGTTCTTCCAGAATATTGTCCAATTTGATAGTCTCTAAAGCTAGTAGTGGCTTTGAAGGCTGGCATTTGATAAAGTTGTTTCATATAGCGCCATAAATTAGGGTAATCGCGCAATGAATGATGGAATAAGCCATAGATTGGCATATAAAGTAAATCATGACGGATTAAAGGGGTATATAATATTAAATCGGCTTCAGTCAATTGATCACCTAATAAAAACTGATTCTCAGCGAAATGTTGATCTAACTCGGCTAATACTTTAAAGTAAGCCTCTGCATTTTGATCAAATTCTTCTTGAGAGCGAGTATATCCCGCACGATTTGCTCCTCCCAATACTTCATCAATTATTTTTTGGATCCAACTATCAATCTCTGATCTCAAATTTTCTGGATAAAGATCTGGAGCATTGTCAGCATGAAAAGGTTTAAAACGGGTTGTAAAGTCTCTTAAAATATCTAGTGACTCAGAGTTAACCACTGTCTTAGTTTTAATATCAATTAATGCAGGTACAGAAAAAGGACCCTCATATTCTGGATCAGTATTTTTATAAAGTTCCGAAACATATTCAACTTCTAAAATCGCATCTTTGCCTCCAGTTTCATTAGAAAAATCCCATACTTTACTAGTTTTTATTGGACTAGCGATAGCTAGACTAACTACTTTATCCAAACCTAGTAATCTTCTAGCAATATCAGCCCTTTGAGCATAAGGACATGGAAAACTAAACGCAAGACGATAACGATTTGCTTCTACTGGATAAGCAAAATCTTCTTTATATACTTTTGGCATAAAATCACTCCTTTGTCTCATTATAGCAGTCTCTTACTCTTCTTTAGAATTTAATGCTCACTATTCGTAATTAAATTGGCAAGATTATAAATAAATTCTTTACAATCCATTGGATTATACTTGCTAGGCCCCTTGATTCTTTTACCAGCTTTCCACATTTTGTCCTAAATGTCTTTTGAAGAAAAGATGGTCTCTATTATATTCAATATATAATCTGTCAGAATGATAATTCACGCGATATTTTGAAAATAATAAAGAAATTATGCCATAATCTTGAGTAATTATAATATTAGCTTTTTAGCATTGGGAAAAAAATTAATCGTATCTGCAACTGCTTCAATATAGATGGTCTCTACCAAATCAAAAACAAATATTCTATTTGAAAAATAATCTATTGTCGTTATAACAAAGACCTTAATCTTATAAGCTGAGCTATTTGAATGGCTTCAGCCTTCACAGGACAAGCATCTATTAAAATCCTCATAACTCCTATTGTTTCAAAAACGGGTTGGGACAAAAGCCTTAAAGAAAGTCCGGTCAACGATACAATCGTTAATCGGACTTTTTCGGTTCTATAATCTACGTAAATACACAAAGCAGCGAGCCTAGATTAGAAAGTTACTTTCCAATCTAGGCTCGCTGTAAGTTTTGAGGCGACTGAGAAGACCTTTTATCCTAGCCCCTTTATAATGAAGATTAATTAGTCTTCAAAAACAGTTTGTTCTGTAACTTCGGTAGTTAAAGCTTTCAAAGCTTTGTCTACTAAGTGAGTGCGTAATTTGTATTCTTCTTCCATTGATAATGAAGGATTACCTAGTGGGTGAGGAATAGCAATTGCAGGAACGATACGGTTAGCACCTACTGTTAATGAGATAGGTGTTACAGTTGCCATATGTACTACAGGTAAACCTGTTTTTTCGATTTCTTTTACCATTGTTGCTCCGCAACGAGTACAAGTACCTCAAGTGGAGGTTAGAATAACTGCATCTACATTATGGTCTACTAAGTCCTTAGCAATTTCAGAAGCAAATGCTTTTGATGATGCAACTGAAGTACCATTACCTACAGTAGTATAGAAATAGTTATGTAATTCGCCAATTTCTCCATTACGTTCTTTTTCACGTAAAACATCCACTGGAATAACACGATCTGAATCTTGGTTAGCATAAACTGGGTCATAACCACCGTGAGCTGTTTCATATTCGCCTTCTTTAAGGTCTTCAACACCAGAGATGTCATAACGACCATATTTAGAAGCTGAAGAGGATTCAATATGGTCAGGGTTACCAAATGGAACAATACCACCTGAAGTAACAATCGCAATTTTAGCTTTGGTTAAGTCTTTAATTGCTTTTCCTGGTTCTACATTATCAAAATCAGGCATTGGGAATTCAGTAGTGAATTCTTCACCAGCTAATTTCTTAACTAACATATCCACTGCACGTTTAGAACCGCGATCTTCTGTAAAGAAGTTTTTACGGTGACGCTCAAAGTATTCGTCAGTAATTGGGTCTAATTCTTGGTCTGTCAAGATTTTGTTAACAACATTTGCAATTGCAGGAATTGCTTTACGCATTGTTGCAGCAGAGTTACCAGTCTTAACAATGTAAGGAACTTTCTTATACATGTCAACACCAGGGTTCTCTTCATACATACCGGCAACAGCTGGTACATTCAATTCTTGCATAACTGCAGTTGCAACAGCTCCAGCAGCTACACCGTATCGTCCAGCGTTAAATGCAGGTCCAGTGATTACTAAATCTGGTTCAAATGACTTAATCATTTCGATTACTTCATTAATAGCATCTGTATTTTCATTAAAGTATGAGTCACCACATACCACAGTTCCAACGATTTCTCCATTTTCAGCAATTGCACCATTGATTCCAACACCTGGTCCTACAACACCATCTTGTTTGAATGGTTTTGTATCAGCTTTTTCTTCTCCACCGATACCAGCGTAGAATTGATTAATGTAATGAACTACACGTTTTTTTGTCATGGTTTTACCTCCTTATTTAATAATTATACGCCACGAGCTGTGCGTTTGTTGAAGCCTAATTCGTTTGTAGCACCAGTAATTGCTTGAATTTCAACTTCAATTTCGCCATTTTCACGTAAGCTTCCGTCAAATCCGCCGGCAATTGTATCAACATAATCTAATGTTCCGATAACTTTATCCATTGGAGGTAAAACAACTACTTCATTGGCATTTCCACCTGTTACAACTGCGTTTGCAGATTTATCAGCGTCTGCTAATCCTTGAGAAGCTCCATCGCGTCCAGCGTACTCATCAGTAACAATTACTGTTTTAACGCCTTCAGCTTCAATCTTCTTAGTATTCATGATCAAGTCAGTATCAGGGTTACCGAATCCTTCTTGAGAAACAATTACACCATCTAAACCTAGGAATGAACATAATTTAGATGTCCAATCAGATGAACGTTTCTTATCATTTAAATATACAGCTTCGTTTGTGATGATAACTCCCATAAAGTTGATATCTTTACCATGACGCTCATAAAGATCCTCAATGATCGGATTGTTTAAGTGGTGGTAAGTAGTATTCTTATCACATGCAGACACACAGTTACCAGAAATAACTGCTCCATCCATTACTTCTGTAGGATATAAAATTGAAGGAACAATATGCTTAGCATCAGTTCCATAAACATAAGTATCATGCAATAACCCTTGAGTTTGTAACATGTATACATAACCAACTTTTGGAAGATCAGGATATTCTGAAATTTGTTCCAATAGTGGTTTTGTTTCATAAGTTACCACTTCGTCTGCTTCTGTTGCTGCAGCTAATGTTCCTAAATGCTTAGCAACCTTCAATCCAGCTTCACGAACTGCTTGCTCATAAGCGTATGTTTTTACACCTTCAGCTGGCTCAACCACTAAACAGATGTTGATTAATTGGGAGAATGGTGTTAATTCAGCACCAGGCCCTTGCATATCAACAATACCTTCTTGAAATCCTACAATTTTACCAACTGTAGCGACCGCACAACCTTTTAATACATGAGTACGGCCTTCCCCAACGCGATCAACTTTGCTGACTACACCTGGGAAAACTTCTGATGTTGAATCTACTTTACCACGTGGCTCAATAACATCTTTAATAGGTGTAATACGTACTGACTCACCAGGTTTTGCAATTTCGATTGAAACATTAGCAATATGATCGTCTTCTAAAACGATATTTTTAATTTCTTCTTCATTGATGTATAAAACATTGCCTTCTACTTTAGATGAATCTGCAAGTTTTACATCGTTAATTTGAATTTTACCTAATTCAAGTTTCATTCAATCACCTCTATTGTTATTTTCTAAATTCAGGAGTTAGTTAAAGCGTAATTCTGGTGAAAAATGAATACGCTGAAGGGTACTCTCCATTAAATCTAAATCGATCGTGGCAAAATCCTCCAAGACTGAATCTAGCCAATTTGGAGTTGCTCGGTCCTTGATGAATTTTTCATAAACTGCGATGGCTTGTTCAATTATCTCGAGACTTTCTAGATCGATTTGTGATTGTTTAGTAGTAGTGATAATTATTGATTTGTAGAAAGTTTCGTTCGGTTTGATTGAACCACTCAGTGGATGAGTCAACAACACATAATGTTCATTAATAACGAGCTTTTTAGTCTCATAAAGAACATCACCATAGTCCCCATCAATAAAAATGATTGGACATTGGTCGATAGTTTCATTCACTTTTGGATTATTCGATATGATTTTCATGGTTTCACCTCTAGACGCCAGTGCTTGCCATTTAACTAAGAACGATTACATCGGACTTTTCTAAATGTTAAGAACAAAGCCAAAACTTGGCCGCACTCTCCTTAGTTCTTGTGAACATTATAACAAAAACAAAAAAAATTTACAACAAAATTCCCCAATAAAGTATATTTTCCAAATGTGTTCTGTTTATAAAATCAATATAAAAATCACCTAAAACTCTAACAAGTTTAAAAAAATTTATTAGATTAGTGAACAATATATTGGAATAGATAACTGGTAAAATGTGAGTGATTTAGACTCTAATTTAACAATTGGAGTAAGTTATCTTCAAAAATTGCATAGCCTTCTTTCGTTAAGTGGATACCATCAATAGTATATCTATCCGAAATCTTACCGTTTGAGTCATAAACTCGTTCCCATGTTAATAATTTTATTTGAAATCTTTTTGATAGTTTTCTAAGTTCTTGATTTACCCAAGTGATTTTTTCTGGTTTTAGCCTTTCGGTTTCATCGGTTTGAATAATTTCAGAAAGGACTATTCTTATTTTAGGGTTCAATTCACTAATAAAAACTAATAATTGTGTCAAATAGGTAATAATAGACTCTTTTTTCATTTGATAATAAAGTTCATTAATTCCAAACATAATAAGAACTGCATCACTTTCAACTAATTCATTAGCAATTTTTTTAGCCATCTGCAGGCCCTCTTTAGCAATAATACCTTGTTTAGATACGTTAATAATCTTCCAGTCTCCCATACTTTCTTTCTTATAAAATGAGAGAATAGAATGTCCTAAAAATATAAGCTTTTTCATATTTCCTCCATTTTGAATTTCCTAAGTTACCGATTCATATAATCTTATTATAACATCATTATAATTTTGTGAACAAGATCACATGTTTATGGGTTTATTAGTATTATTTAACTTAAATTGTTAGAATTATAAATAATTATCCATTATAATTAATATCAGTTAGAAACATTAAGCTATCTTATTGTTTTAGAAAGAAGGTTTAATATGACTAAAAATAAATATTTGTATTTAACATTTGATTCTACAACTGATGCCATAGCTGCTGAAGCACAATTTAAAGCCGCTAATATTAAAGGTCGTCTGGTTATGATTCCTCGAGAACTTTCAGCAGGTTGTGGAATGTCTTGGAGATCTGAACCTCATTTAAAGGAAGTGTTACTAACGGTTGCTGAAAAAAATAATATAAATTTGAAACAAGTAGAAATCTTATAGCTTCAGATTTTTTACAAAGTATATCTATTTTCTAGTATCAGCTATTTATTCAGTTCTTATATCTGTTATAATTATGGGTGTAAATTGTTAATTAAGGAGAATGAACATGTTAAAAACGATTAAAATTAATTTTGAAACCATCGAATTAATGGACTTCTTTTGGCAAACAGCTGCTCGTCGTGAAAAATTAACCGATTCTTACTTTTTAGATATAGCCAATCGTCCAGAAATGGAAGTTATCTATACTGAGGGATTCGATTCAAACTCAGTAAGAAAAGTTTTATCGGCCGTTATTAACTATGAACCAGTCAATGAAGCAACTAAAAAAGAATTAGAATTCTATCAATCAAACAAATTCTTTGCTGATGATCCTGGAAATGTCGAACTCACCCTCCCTACTGTTAAAACTTTAAATGTCGATGAAATGAAAGAAACTTTTTCAGGAGACACAAAGTATGAAGAAATAAAAATTAATTTTGTTCCTGCATACGACATCGTGGATCAAATTGATGGTGATACACTGACAATTAATTTCTTCAAACTTGGTATTGATTTCACAGATTTCGAAACGGTACTCATAGAAGGTAAAAAGCTTAAGGACTATTTAGAAGAAAAACTTAAAGAATTACTCGAATAAAGCTTAAACCTCATTTGAGGATAACTTAATCGAGACCCTGGCTTCAGTCTGGGAGACTGGGCTAAAAGTCCTCAATACAACATAAAAATCAGCGAGCCAGAGTGCTTAGGCTCGCTGATTTTTGCTGTTTTGATTAAAATAATAATTCTTGCATACTATACATAATAGTAATTAACAGCTAGGATGCCGATAAAAAGGGGCTTTTATGGATAAAAATTAAACCGTAGCTAAATATATTATTCTACTTCATTTAAACTTTGATATTCCTATGGATCAGGAAGCGCCATTAATCAGTCGGTACTTTCGTCTTAAATGACCACCATCTCTTCCAAGATAAAGTTTATTTACTGATGGCACGAAGCTAGAAGCCGATGCTGATTAGCATTCCTAACATTTACGCTCAATCCTAGTTTGGTGCTGAGATAGTATTTGGTCGCAATTTTATTGTGCGAAGAATAAAGCTCAAGGGAGAAAAGGGATAAAAAATGACCGGAGTCTCCTTACAATGACTATGAATCTCACACAATCACCCCATTATTTACAAACTTCCCGACATTTTGGGCTTGTTATTCACTATTCTTATTCATTAAACGACAAAAACAGTGGCGAATCTCATGTTTAATGATTCGCCACTGTTTTTAGGACTTTTTGCTCAGTCCCGTTTTAATTACTTATGTAAAGTGTTTACATATAACCTTTTTCTTTAACAATTTCATTGGCTTTCTTAGCATTTGCGCCACTAATCATTACGATAGGACCTGAACATCCCATCCCTGATTCAGCGTAAATACCTTCTTTCCATAATGCTTTAACAGCATCTTCAAGGTCTAATACATCAATTCCGTTAATTTGAGCTGTAACTACTTCTTTAGCTGGTGCTTTAATTTCTTCCTCAGCTACAGTAGCCTTAGGTTGAAGTCCTTCACGAACATCCTTAAGACCTGCTTTTTTAGCAGATTCATATTCTTGCTTAGCTACAGTCGTTAATTTACCTTTAGCCATTTGGAAAGCATATTTTAATGCATTGGCAATAACAGGTGCTCCTGAAGCACGTGATACGATATTAATAATATGGTCGTATCCATCTCCAACACCTGGACCATATCCGAATCCAGTTGTTTCGTAAGTACCACCTGAAGTGTATGATCCGAATAGTTTCATTAAGATATTACCTGTTAAAGAATCACAAACCATTACGTCTGCAGAACCCAATAACAAGTCATTACCACGTAAAACTACGCCACCATCTGAACGAGCAGACTCGCCAAATGTAATATCATAGCCTTTTTCTTGTAATTGTCTTAAAGCACGTTCAACAGTATTAGCTCCGTCAACGTTCACAATTCCAACTGTTGGGTTTTGAATTCCTTTGGCTTTAGCCACTGCGATACCATTAATAGCGTTTAAGACCATTGCTTCTGTACGGACAGTAGCTGTAGTACCAGTAGTTGTAGCAATGAACATTTCACGCCCTAAAGCAGGTGAAATTACACGGCCTACAGTTGATACACCAATCGGGAATGTATGGTGAAGTGTTACTGCCCCATGAATAGTTCCATCATTTAATAATTTTTCAAGCGTTTCTTCAACCGCTGATTCATCATTAGCTTCATAATGTTCGTATTCTTCAGTCCAGTCTAATTTTTCACCAATCAGAACGACTTCAAATAGACCTTCTGATTTTGCCAGAGCAGCTGCTTCACGCATAACATCAAACCCTAGTTCAGAGCCATTGATGGTTAGACCAATCTTAATAGATGGTCCAACTTGACCGCTCTCTAACGTATGAGCTAATTCGTTTATAACATCTTTAATTGCTTGATTCACTTGGTTAGACATGCGTATTGCTCACCTCTATTCTTCTTCTGATGAAAAGTTTTCAGCAAATTGGCGTAATGCCTTAGCAACTTCTGCTTTAACAACTTCTTTCAAGTCGCCGTCAACAGCTGTTTCAACTTCTCCTGAGTTACGTTCAATAATTATTGATACCCCGTCAAATAAGTTAGTCATACGTCCTAAGAATAATGAACCCTTACCAACGATCATTGCCCGATTAATACCTGAATCACTTGTCATATCGTCATAAGCGAATCCTAGGTAAGGAGCTCCTGAAGGAATATGACCTTGAGTTGGTGCCCAACCAGGAATTCCTTTTTCTGCAACAAAGTTAGCTAAATCAGCACGTTCTAATTCTTTACGTAATACTCCTACCGCACCAATCATCTTAAGGTTAGCAGTTGGCACATCTCCAGCACCAGCAGATTTAGTAATATCTGGGTTTTGCATTTCAACTGAGAAAATATCAACATCTGGAATAGTTAAGCCTGCTTTATCTAAAGGATCTCCTACCAAAGCAGTCATAACCGCTTGAGGTGAAGAACCAGATGAAACAGTATGACGTCCAGTAACATCTGTACGGATCACTGGGCTCTTTCCATCGTTTTGAGAAATTAAGTAGGCCACACCAGCTACTGAATCCTCTAATAATGGCATATCTTTTTCATAATGAGATTTACCATTCATACCTAATTTAGCAGTAGAACCTCCGGCAACAACCGCTACTGCTTTATATGTTCCAGCTCTTACTAATGAAGCTGCACTGATCAATGCATGTGTTGGTGCCCCACAGAAAGCACGTAAGTCAGATCCTGAAGCATTTTTTAGACCACAAAGCTCTGCAATAGCTTTAGCCATGTTACCCCCACCACGCTGGTTCATGTCGCCGATTGCTTCTTCTGATGCCTCAATCACATATTCAATGTCTTCAGCATTGATATCTTCAGTATCTCGTAATAAGTGGCGTAAAGATAAAACACCTGAAGCTTTGTTAACTAAGTTTTCTAGCATGATATGAGCATTTAAGTTAGGGTCAATATCGTGGGCACGTGAAACCACGCCGACTAATTCACCTTCATAATATAGTCCCTCAGCTTCATACTCATCGATATGTTTTTGTAACCATTCAGCCGATTCGGTGTTTTTAATCTTGTCCACATCATCTTTAAAGATTTCATTTTCTGCCATAACTTCTTTTACCTTAGCAGCAAATCCTTCTTCAAGATATACTAAGTCAAATACGTCTACGATTGAAAGTAGTCCGTAAAATTCAATCTCTGGCATAATTTCGCCACGTTTTGAGTAACGTCCACCTTCAGCTTTAGTTTTGAAACGTGGTTCTTCAATTTTTTTCAATTCAGAATAATGCATATTATTAATATACGTTTGGTTATTAGGGTCTGTTAGAACCTCTTCGTAACTACGTAAATGTTTATCTAGATTCTTAAGATATTCAGAATCTGGAGTGGTGATGCGCTCAGTGGTTTGAGTCGTACCATTATGAATTAACATATTAGGTGTATGTGCTAGAGTATAAGCTGCACCTTTCAATACTGGAAGAGTCATTTGCATTCTCCTTTTTTATGGTTAGTTTATATTGTATATTATTTCACATATCTGTTAAAAAAGCAAGTCTTTAGAACTCTCTGAATAAAAAAGCCAGCATAAGCAAACTGCTTTTACTGGCCCTCCTTTTAGATATAATTTTTAAAAATTATACTGAATATTTAGAAAATTGATCGCGAATTGATTTCATTTCTTCAGCGATTGAATCAACATCTAATACCATTTCCATCATACCGATTTGTTCATCGTAAATGTCTGGATCAGCGTATTCTTTGAACTCAGGTTCAGTTGCATGGTATACAGCTAAACCTAGAGGTGTGTTTGTTAAAGCACCCGCATAAGTTGGGTCTCCGTTGGTAACTGTTTCAGCTGCTAGACCAGCAGATTCTGCTTCAGCCCCACCTAAGATTACAACAAGATTTTCTGCACCGTGTTTTTCAGCAGCTTCTTTAATACGACGTTGGTTTTCCAAATCCATGGCTCCTGCAGCCGTTCAAACGAAGCACTCTGTTGATGACATTAAAATCTCAACTGGTTTACCTTCTAAACTAGCTTCGATTGCTTGTCCTGGAATACCGTCACGGTCTCCAATGATCAATAATTTTTTATTATCCATTGACATAATGTTACCTCCTAAGATATTCGAAATAAAATGTTCGCAACAACAATATATCACTACTATGACTGTAGTATAACCCTAGCTTTCATATTTGTCAAACCAATTTATAAACGATTACGTTTTATTCATTATTCACTAAATCCACCCTCCAAAAACACTTTAACAGCAAGCTTTAAGCATTTATTTAAATTTATAATAAATAATTTTTTAATAAGCATGTGTATCAATTTTAAGCTATAATAATGACAGATTTAGGAGGTTTTTCATGAAGGTCTTACATGTTTTAGCCCAGCTACCTGCTCAAACAGGTTCTGGCATTTATTTTCAAAATTTAATCACGGGCTTAAAAGATAAAGGCATAGATAATGGCATTATCTACGCCACTCAACCCCCTTTTAAAGAATTATTGCAAACAGATAATTGTTACCCTGTTCATTTCCAATCCAATGAACTCCCCTTCTCAATTGTCGGTATGTCAGATGTGATGCCTTATCAAAATTCTATTTATTCTCAATTAACAGATCAGCAGACTGAACAATGGCAACAAGCTTTTATTAAAAGATTAATGCAAGCAAAAGAAGAATTTCAACCGGATATTATCTTAACCCATCATCTTTGGTACTTAACTTCTTTGGTGCTAGATACTTTTCCTGAAATTCCAGTGATTGGTATCAGTCATGGGACGGATATTCGGCAAGCTAGACGCCACCCTCATTTAAAAACACGCTATTTGGGTAATATGAACCGGCTGGCTTTGATTTTCTCTTTAACTCAAGATGATCGTGACAATTTAATCGAGGAGTTTCAAATTGATGCTGAAAAAATTATAGTTACCGGCAATGGTTTTAATTCTGCCATTTTTAATCTAGAAGGTTCACGAAAGTCCAAGCAGTCTTCAATAAATTTAATCTATGCTGGTAAAATCACTCGTTCTAAGGGTGTCTTTGAATTAGTTCTAGCTTTTGAAAAAGTCAAAAAATCTTTTCCTCAAAGCCAACTGTTACTAATTGGTAACGGCGATCCTAGTGAAATTAAAGAATTAAAAACAATTGTCTCTTCTTATGGAATAGAAGATATTCACTTTCTTTCAGCACTTCCTCAATTAGAATTAGCCAGTTGGATGAAAAAATCTGATATTTTTATTCTGCCATCATATTATGAAGGTTTAGCAACTATTTGTTTAGAAGCCATGGCTTGTGGTTTGCGTACAGTAGTTTCTGAATTAGCCCCTTTAAAGAATTTCTTAGCTGATGAGATTAACCAATCTCAATGGATTGAATATGTTCCGCTTCCACGCATTGTTGACCAAGATAAAGCACATCAAGAAGATATCCCAGAATTTATTGCAAACTTAAGTCAATCTATTATTTTACAAATAAATCGATTACAGTCGCAACAAGCCATCGATCCTCATATATATGATTTAATAATGCAATACTCATGGGAACGTTTAATAGATAAACAATATCATTGCATAAACTTCTTATTTAAAGAAAAAGATAAAGCATAAACTTTAAGACTGCAGGCAAAAACCCTTCAAATGTTTACTGTCTGCATTGACTGACGTCATGGAAATCACCCGTTTTCTTTTTATTATACATGACAAAAATCCGTCCCTAACACTGTTACCACAACGGGGACGGATTTTTACTGGGTGTTGGCGTAATTTATGTTGTCGCCTCTTGGTCTTCAATCTTAAACCTTATTCTTTTATTTACAATTGTTTTAAATAACTAATGATTTGCTCCATGTCTGCTAAAGAAAGTGTGCGAACATCAAATTGTACATGATTTTGCTGAACACGTGCTATAACTGGCTTATCTTGACTCCTTAGGTAAGATTCAATTTGACTTGCCGACAACTTTCGGTGGTCGACTTGAACCAAGATGGTTGATAGTGTTGATCCAGGGTATGATCCTCCCCCTACTTGCGATTGTCCTTCTATCAAATCTACTTGCCAAGAACCGGCTAATTCCCCAATGGCTTGTTGGAATTTTTGAGCCTTTTTAAGTAATTGTTCACGATCTTGGCTAATCATTTGTAAGACTGGTATTTTGCTAAAGGCCAGTTCTGGATTTAAATATTGTCGCATGGTCACTTCCAAGGCTGCAAGCGTTAGCTTGTCAGTTCGTAAGGCACGAGTTAATGGGTGGGCACGCATCTTATCTAACAATTCTTTTTTACCAACTATAACCCCTGCTTGCGGCCCACCTAGTAATTTATCGCCAGAGAAAGTTACTACATCGTATCCCGCTTGAATGGCTTCTTGAACCGTTGGTTCATAAGGCAGACCAAATGTTTGCATATCCATAAATAGGCCTGAACCTAAATCGTTTAATGCAAGAAGACTGTGTTCATGAGCCAAGTCTACTAGTTCTTGATCATCCACTTTTTCAGTAAAGCCAACTAAATGATAATTGGATGTATGGACTCTTAATAAAGCTCCGGTCTCTTCATTGATAGCAGCTTTATAATCACTAAGGTGTGTTTTGTTAGTAGATCCTACTTCATGGAGCAGGGCTCCTCCACGGGTTATCACATCAGGTATCCTAAATGAGCCGCCAATTTCAACCAACTCACCACGAGATATAACCACTTCTTTAGCTTCTGTTAGGGCTGAAAGCATTAAAAGTACTGCTGCAGCATTATTATTAACTACTAACGCATCCTCTGCACCTGTTATTTGTTTCAATACATCTTTTAAGTGAGTGTATCTAGAGCCACGTCTGCCCTCTTCTAAATCATACTCTAAGTTAGAGTAATTGGGCCCTAAATCAACAAGAGCATCAATAACTGTTTGAGATAAAGGCGCCCGTCCTAAATTGGTATGTAAAACTGTTCCGGTGGCATTAATTACTGGTTTAAGAGAGGGATTCAGTCTTTTAGCTAAAGCTTCTTCAATATGTTTTATCACACTTTCAAACTCTAATGAACTAGCCTCAGTAATCTCCCCACTTAAGACACCTTGCCTGATAAAGTCAATTTGTTTTTGAATACTTTCTTTAACATAAGCTGGATCTAATTTTTCGGTCCATTTTCTAATACGTTCATCTTGTAGAACTCTATCAACTTTTGGTAGTGATGATAATAAATGTTTCATTAAATGAAAGCCTCCTCAATCTTTTGCAGATATTTAGGGTTCATTACACGTACATCCTCATTTCTTATGGTTATCCCACGCTTATCGAAATCCTCTAACAGTAAGAGAGTGTATTTACGACTGGTTCCTAAAAGGTTTCTAAAATCTGCCAAGGCAATTGTATCATGTTCTTTAAGGAAATCTCTCAACCTTTTGAGCGCCTCATTATAGTAAGAAACGTGAATCTCAGTTTGCTTATCCAAACGGTAAAATTCATTTTGTTTACGCATCAACCTATAAACTTCTCGCATGTTTTTATCTTTACCAACCACTTCTTCAAAAAGTGGCGGTGCGAAAGGGGTTTCAGCTAATTTTGCTTCAATAGCTTTTCTTGCTTTCGCTTGAGCTGGCGTAATAGCAATCGTGTGGTCAACTAAGCGAATTAAATCGCCCTCAATTACAAAGTGGCCCTGACCAACTATGGTTTGAATGATTGCATTCAGCTCCTTAGGTGCAATTTTATTAAAGCGTGAACGGAATTCTTCTAAGGACATACCAGCAATCATATTATTCACCTGGTGAAATTCTGATAATGTTTCTTCCATTTCTTTTTGAATGGCATCAAATGAAACTCGGGCCATATAGAACTGGCCAAATTTCATTAAGTCGCCGGCTTCGACCATCTCTTTCACATATCCTTCAATCGTACGCATTTCTTCATTCAGATAGTCAGCCATTTCTTTAATGGATGTAAAGCCGGCAGAACGATGGGATAAGAAATCCAATAACACATCTGACATAGTGCCTGATTCTAGTACTTCTAATGACTCAATGACATCTTGATTGTAACGTTTATGTTTCTTAGGGGTAGGATCGAGAACCTCACCCCCTCCGATTGTAATTACAGGTGAATAATTTCTTAAAATAAAACGATCGCCTTTCTTTACAGCAATTTGTTCTTCTAAACGTATTTGCATAAAAGCTGTCTGTCCCGGTTGAACTTTTTCAACGCCTAAGGGGACAAGTCTACCAATAACTTCACGCGTTCCAATATGCACATGTACTCTATCCCAAAGTTCCATCGGTTGGCTGGCATCTTTAAGACATTGCACCTTGGTGTCCAACATATATGAAGACTCTAAAGGCGCTGCACTTAGGACATCGCCACGACCAATTTGATCAAGGTCGACCTTGGTTAAGTTGATAGCGGTCCGATTGCCAGCATGCGCCTCTTCTTGATCTTGTTCGTGAATTTGAATTGTACGGATCCGAGTTGGTATGCCAGATGGATAAATCGTTAAATCGTCACCTACTCGAATAGAACCATCAATTAGAGTGCCTGTTACGACAGTCCCAAATCCTTTAACAGAAAAAGCGCGATCAACATTTAAGCGTGCCGGTAAGGATTCGTTATCCCGTTGAATCTTCTCAACCTTTTCAGCCAGTAAGGCCTTTACTTGTTCAATACCAATGCCTGAAATAGCGTCCGTTTCAACGATAGGTGCGTCTTCCAATGGCGTTCCTTCAAATTGTTCACGAATATCTTCGTAAACTAGTAGTTTAAGCTCTTCATCTGCATCCGCTACCTTTGTTAAGACAATGATGAAATCTTTAATACCTAACAAGTTAAGAACAGAAACATGTTCTTTAGTTTGCGGCATTATGCCTTCGTTCACATCAATCACTAGCATTACTAGATCAATACCGGCCGCACCTGCTAACATGTTTTTGATGAACTTTTCGTGTCCGGGAACATCTACTATACCAACTCGTTCCCCATTATTTAAATCAATATAAGCAAAGCCTAAATTGATAGAAAGGCCACGCTGCTTCTCTTCCTTAGAAGTATCTGTTTCGATACCTGTTAAGGCTTTGATGAGCGTGGTCTTTCCATGATCAATATGGCCTGCCGTTCCTAAAACGACATTTTTCATTAAGTAATTCCTTTCTTATCAACTAACTAGGGTCTTACAACTCGGTCATAAGATCTTAATTGTTCAAGAATATAGCGCATATTGGTTTCTTCACCGACCGCAAGCTTGTCTTTTAATTCGTAGAACGAAACACAAGTCCCACAAGCTTTAACTGCAACCCCTTTGTCAAGGAGCGTTTGTAAATCTTCGACGGTGTCAGCACCTTCTGCTGCTAAGGTTACTCCACCATTGTATAATAAAATTTCTTTTGGTAGTTCTTCTTCTTGAGCTAATACACTAATAAACGATTTAATTAGTGTACGACCTAGATCATTATTACCTTCTCCTAGTTTGTCACTTGCAATAACTACAATGTAATCAGTCAAATTATTTCCTCCTAAACTTCACTTATTTTACCACAATTGCCTTGTCTTTTTTTTCAACCATATAACCAATATGAGCGGCTTGAATGGATTTTTCTTTATAAGCCACTAAAATTGCTTCTAGCTGATCTTCAGGAACTGTTATTAATAAGCCTCCTGAGGTCTGTGGATCAAATAGCACTTCCTCCATGGTTGAATCCTCAATTTGAAAATCAATATTCTTAGCATAATGAGCGCGGTTACGTTTGGCACCACCAGTGGTTAAATGTTCTTTAGCTGCTTGGTAGGCACCTTCAATAATTGGTATTTTATCGGCAAATATTTCTGCCGTCAACTGCTCATCACACATCTCCATCAAATGACCTAAAATGCCAAAGCCAGTTATATCTGTACATGCGGTAGCTTGATAATCCAACATGACTTCAGCTGCATACTTATTCAAAGTTGTCATTAATTCTATTGCTTCATCAAAAGCCTTTTCATCAATTAATCCTTTGTTATGTGCAGTGGTTACAATGCCTACTCCCAATTTTTTAGTCGCAATGATAGCATCGCCAGCTTTTGCACCATTGTTGGTAATTATTTTATCAGGATGCACAACTCCTGCTACTGCTAAACCATATAGCGGTGTGGATTGACGAATCGTATGTCCTCCCGCTAGAACTCCTCCAGCTTCTAAGACTTTTTCAGCTCCCCCACGTAGAATTTCAGCTAAATTTTCGAGCGGTTGACTGTCATCAGGATAAGCTACTATGTTGAGTGCCGTAATCACTTTTCCTCCCATTGAATAAACATCCGATAAAGCATTGGTTGCTGATATTTGACCAAAAACATATGGATCTTTGACCATTGAAGGGAAGAAATCAGTTGTTTGAATAACTGCAACATCCGGTGAAACTTGGTAAACTGCTGCATCATCACTAGAATCATAACCTACTAGTAAATTACCATCAAATTGCTTGGGTAATCCTTCTAAAATTTCAGACAAACTGCCTGGTCCAATTTTAGCGTTTCATCCACCACATATTTCTAATTCATTCATTTTTTCTTTATCTATCATTTATATCTCCCCACTTCCTTTTATGATAGTCCTATTATAGCCTTTTTAATTATTGTTTTCAGTAATCAAAAACTTGGATTTATTAGTTTTCATAATAAAAGCAGCACAAGTCTGACTTGTGCTGCTAAGTTAAAATTTTGATTAGAACTCAACTTTTTCAGATTTAACACGACCTTTTTCATTAACATAGTATAAGTCTACACGGTCAGTGAAAGGTGTTGCGTCTGCTCCTACACCATCTTTACGAAGTGAAACTTGTAAAGCTTTATGATCAAAGCCTTCAGTTTCTTTGAGAACTGATTTCATAACCTTCATGATAGAGATTGGTGTTTCAGGTTCTTTTAATGTAACGATTGCTTTACCTTTTTTCAATGCTGCTGCAACTAAATCTTCAACTTGATCAGCTGGCGCTCCAAAGATTAAATAGTAGTCGCCTTCTTTTTCTAAGTCTTCAGCTTTACGAACTTGAACAGAATCATGCGTTTTCTTAGCTAATTGCATGATGTTAGCCATCAAAGGGCGAGATCCAGTTGAGCGGTGTCCAGCAATAATTACTGAAGATTTTTCTGCAAAAGCCTCTTCAATTGCGTTTGCTACTTTCTCGTTAAATAATCCATCTTCAACAAATTTACCTAAAATTGCGTTCATAATTAAACCTCCATATAGTTAGTTATGTGTATAGGTTCACAATATCACAAATTTTCCATTTTGCAAAGGGGTTGGCCTCATCTTTTCACTTATAAACAAAAGATGTGATTTTTTATTTATTTAGATTTATAATAAAAAAGACTTTATTTAAAAGGAGCTAGTCCGATATCAAATAAGCACCTACTAAAAATGCTTGCTAATCGTATCAAAAAGTCAGCCGCTGACTTTTATCATGAGATTGTTATAGAAAAATAAAAACACAGCTAGATAATAATAAATTAAGACGGACTATTGGATAATCTGTTGAAAATATAGCTTTTGCACCGGAGGAATCAAATATAAGGTTAGGTTTCGCCAATCCTCATGAGAAAGCTAAACCTCAATTAGGTGAAACAGTCGTCGATTTAGCTTGTAGTAAAGTTTTTGATGCTTTTTATTGCGGCTAAAACGGCTGGTAAAGAATGAACATCTGCACTTAATGGTATTAAAGTCCCACTACTTGACCCGATGGCTGTCTCACCAGTATTAGCCAGTGCGCCAATTACTGCACCTTCACCACCGATACACGTTAGAATAAATGGTCATCCTAAAGGTCATCTTATTGCATAAATTAATGGTTCACCCATTCCAAAAATACCTACTGGTAAGCCACCCTTTATCATTGAGATCAATTACTTGTTCTGACGATCTTTAACTCTTAAAAAGCTTCTGTTATGTATGAAAATGAGAAGCTGACTGAGTACAATCTTCTACTTAATTTAGACTTTGGTCTTCCTAAGGATCGTGAAGCGTCTTTAATCAGTTTGTTCTTTCGCTTTAAAAGACAATCATCTCTTCCAAGTTAAAGTTTTATTTCTTGACGGCACAAAGCTGTATGCGCCGGTGCTGATAAGTATTCCTTGCGCTTATGCTCAACCTAAGATTGTTGTTGAGAGAGTATTCGATCGCAAGAAGGGTGTAATTCTAGTATGCGAACAGCTTGGAGGAGAAAAAAGACAATAAATAACCTGGGTCTCTTCTTAATGGCTATAAAACTCACCCAATCAGTTCATTATTTACGAACTTCCCACCCCTTTAATGCTTGCTGGTCACTATTTTTATTCTTTAAACCACAAAAACAGTGGCGAATCTCATATTTGATGATTCGCCACTGTTTTTAAGGCTTTTGGTCCAGCCTCTTAATTGTTTAATAAATTATAATAACAATTTTTAATGATAAGAACCTTGGTGCCATAAGGACACTTGCCCTTGCCGTAAAGATTGTTGAACATCAATAATCCTTTGATTACTACTTCCTCTAAATTGCAAACTGAGGTCTTTTTTGTCATTATCAAAGCGACCGTCGACAAGCACATCCACTAATGACAAGAGTTCTAGTTTATCAGAGGAATCTTTTAATAGCTCTTCCCAATAATAACCCGACCAAGACCAAATGTCTTTACGGTCTCCATAAATAGATCGCACTTTTTTGACTAAGGGAATTAGAATTGGTGTAGAAAGAAAGGGTTCGCCACCCAATAAGGTTAAACCTTGAACATAATCATGGGCTAAATCTTCAATAATCTGATTTTCAAGTTCTTTAGTATAAGGCACACCATAATTGAAGTTTTGGACCCGACGATTAAAACAACCCTTACAATTAAAGAGGCAGCCGCTGACATAAAGACTATTACGTACTCCTTCCCCATCCACAAAATTAAAAGGTTTATAGTCTGCTATCTTTCCTAAACAATAATCTTGGGCTAGCCATTCTTTTGGTTTAGGATTTTTGAAATTTTCAATCACTGGTCACACATTCTTTCGGTTAAATGTTTTTGACGGGATTGAATCTCCTTATGACGTCCTTTGACCATCGGTCTTATATTCGGATTACCGAGGTAACCACAGGTTCTCTTCACTACATCACAAGTTTCAGGATTACGATTGTCACATTGCGGACAAGCAAAACCTTTTTCTGTAGGATTAAATTCTCCTTGGAAGCCACATTCATAGCAATGATCGATAGGGGTGTTGGTCCCTAAATACCCAATTTTGTCATAGGCATAATCCCAAACTGCTTCTAAGGCCTTAGGATTTTGACGTAAATTGGGATATTCACAATAATGAATAAAACCTCCTGAAGTATATGGAGCATAGTCCTTTTCGAAATCAATTTTTTCAAAAGGATTTGGACTTTTACGCACATCATAATGAAAAGAATTAGTGTAATAATCCTTGTCTGTCAAATCCTTAATAGCACCAAATTTAGCTCGATCTAAACGGCAGAAGCGATCCGTCAAGGACTCACTCGGAGTCGAATAAACAGAGAAATGATAATCGTATTGCTGAGCTAATTGATCGGCCTTCTTTTTAAGTTCTTGGATTACTTTCAATGAAAAAGTTTTAGCCGCGTCATTCTGCTCCCAATTAGAACCAAAGAAATAAGCCGTAATCTCATACAGACCAATATAACCTAAAGATATGGTGGCGCGCTTATTTTTAAATAATTGGTCAACATTCTCATCAGCTTTCAGATAATGACCAAAAGCTCCTTCACGGTATAGAATTGGAGCATTCTCCGTCTTAGCTTGTTTGACTCGCTCTGCTCGATACACAAGAGCTCGACCGACAACTTCCAGGCGATCATGCAACAATTCCCAAAAATTATCGAAGGAATGATCCGACTCCATAGCGATACGGGGAAGATTTAAGGTGACTACCCCTAAATTCATTCGTCCACTATTTACTTCTTTTCCTTTTTCATCTTGCCAACCTTGAAGAAATGATCGGCATCCCATTGGCACTTTAAAGCTTCCAGTTAGTTCCTTGATCTTATCATACATTAGAACATCTGGATACATCCGATTACAAGCGCACTTGAGGGCTAATTGTTTAATGTCATAATTGGGATCTTTCATTAAAAGATTAGTTCCCTTGCGTAAGCTGAAAACTAATTTAGGAAAAATAGCTGTACGGTGTTCTTTACCTAAACCATTCAAACGAATTTTCAATATAGCTTTTTGAATTTCGCGTGCATACCAAGATGTTCCTAAACCAAATCCAAGTGTAGTAAATGGTGTTTGACCATTTGATGAATAAAGTGTATTGATTTCATACTCCAAACTCTGCATGGCATCATATATATCTTTTTGCGTTTTATTCTTAGCAAAATTCTCAGCCTGTTGAGGATCATCCGTCAATTCTTTAGCTAAGCTAAGATTCTTCTTAAAATTTAAATCCGCATAAGGAGCCAGCACCTCATCAATTCGATCAATCGAGCATCCCCCGTATTGACAAGAAGAAACATTGGCAATAATTTGAGCAATTTGTGCTGTAGCTGTATTGATAGATCGCGGACTTTCCACTTCTGCATTCCCTATATGAAAACCGTGCTTCAGCATAGTCTCAATATCAATCAAGCAGCAATTAGTCATTGGACTATAGGGCGAATAATCTAGATCATGAAAATGTATGTTCCCCTTCAAATGTCCATTAGCTACTTGCTCGGGCAGCATATTCAAGCCAATGGCTTTGGCCGTAACCCCACAGGTAAGGTCTCTCAAGGTGTTAAAAACACGACTATCCTTATTGGCATTTTCATTGACTAAAGTCGGATCGCGTTTAATCAGTTGATCCATACGGTCCTGTAACCGCATCTGCGATTGATAGTCTGCTAATTTAGTTTCAGCAAAAGCGACATATTTATTTGCGGCTGTTTCCAATCCTCGCTTGTTTAATTGCTCAATAACCGATTGCTTGATGTCAGAACTGTTCATCAAGTGAACAACTTGTCTTTCTATTTCATTACATATACCTTCAATTAAAACATGGTCTTTGGTATCTAACGCTTTTTTTAGTGAGGCTTTTAGTTTCCCCCTAATAAACTTTTCAATACTGCCGTCTCTTTTATTTATTTTAATTCTAACTTTACTCGATTGTTCTTGTTTTAATGTTGCAGTTTGAACCATTGTCTTATCGTCACTCCTTTATAAATACTGGTAATCTTCGTCCTCCATTGCTTCTACTCGGCCCATTAAATAACCGGAACCTACTTGAGAGAAAAAATCATGATTAGTTGTTTCTGTCGACAGACCGTTATAGACTATTGGATTAATATCTTGCGCACTCGCTCCATCAAATACTGCTTCAAAGCCTAGATTTTGTAATGCCTTATTGGCATTATATTTAACAAAGCAATCTACTTCTTCTACCCAACCAATCTCTGTATATACCTCCTGAGTATATTGGGTTTCATTCATATAGAGATCAAACACTAAATTATAGGCCCATTCTTTAAGTTGAGCTTGTTCTTGATCACTTAATTCTTGATAACCTAATTGAAATTTGTAGCCTAGATAGGTTCCATGAACCGACTCATCACGAATAATTAGCTTGATAATTTCAGCCACATTGGCTAGTTTATTATTTCCTAAATAGTACAAAGGGGTATAAAAACCACTATAAAAGAGAAAGGATTCTAGAAAAACACTGGCTATTTTTTTCTTGAGGCCGTTAATTATTTGTTCTTTACTCTCTTTTCCAGAAGGTAAAAGATAAACATCTTCAATTACTTTAGCCTTGTACTGCAAGGAGGGATGATTATTCCCCCACTCGAAGATTTCATCAATGGTAGCTGAATCGTTTAAAGAAATAAAAATAGTCGAATAAGATTTGGCATGGACTGATTCCATAAATAAAATATTATTCAGCACTGCCTCTTCGTGAGGGGAGCGAATATCATTTCGCATGACATTTGCGCCTTCTTCTGATTGCAAAGTATCTAAAAGAGTCAATCCCACAAAAGCTTTATTGACCACATCTTTTTCAACCTCAGTCAGTGAACGCCAATCTTTCAAATCGTTTGAAACTGGAATACGCGTATCTAGCCAGAACTGAGAAGTTAATTTTTCCCAAGTCATTTTATCTACTATGTCTTCAATACGATTCCAATCAATAGCTTGATAATGTAAATAATTGGTCATAATTTCCTCCTAAATCATACATGACTCACATTGATTAGCTCCAACAATCTCACCATCCAGACTATGTGTTCGGACATAGTAAAGTGACTTAATCCCTTTAGAGAAGGCATAGTGACGTAAAATATTCAAATCACGTGTAGTCATTTGATTAAGCCCTGCTTTTTTCCACTCATAAAGACCTGCTGGAATCTCTGATAGCATAAATAAAGTCAAAGACATTCCCTGGTCAATATGCTTTTGAGCGGCGGCATAAACATCTATAATTTTTCTTTGATCCATCTCGTAAGCTGTTTGATAATAGGGCAGCGTTTCATTTGAAAGTCCTGGAGCTGGATAATAAATGGCCCCATTTTTCTGTTCTTGCCTTAATTCCATTCGATGAGTAATCGGGTGTAAGGAAGCAGAAGTTTCATTAAGGTAAGAGATTGACCCATTCGGTGCAACAGCTAAACGATTACGATGATAAAGACCATCTACTTTAACCTTAGCTGCTAGATCTTGCCAATCTTTAGGAGTGGGTAATTTTACAGCTTTGAAAAGTTCAGCCGCTGCCATTTCTTCAAATTTAAAAGCTTCCTCAATATAAGGAGCAAAATAAGACCCGTCTGCATATTTTGATTGCTCAAACTTGTGGAATGTCTGCCCTTTTTCTTTTGCTAATTTATTAGATGCAAGCAAGCTATAGTAGTTGAGAGCCATAAAATACGCTTCAATAATTTCGATAGATGCTTTAGACCCATAAGTGATTTTATTTTTTGCTAAGAGAGTGTGAAAGCCCATCGCTCCTAAGCCAATAGTATGATAAAGATCATTACCATTTTGAACCGTTGGCACTTCGGCAATTTTAGTTTTATCAGAAACGGTGGTTAAAGCTCGCACAGCCACTTCTACTGACTTACCAAAATCAGGACTGGTCAACATTTTTTCCATGTTAGTGGAAGCTAAGTTACAGGAAATATCGCTACCTAATCTTTGATAAGATAAATCATCGTTTAAGAGTGAAGGTTCTTGAACTTGAAAAATCTCTGAACAGAGGTTGGACATAATGATTTTTCCATGGACTGGATTCGCTCGATTAACTGTATCGATATTAATGATGTAGGGATAGCCGGATTCTTGCTGTAATTTAGAAATTTCTGTTTCTAACTCACGCGCTTGAATTTTCTTTTTACGGATTCTTGGATTATCTACTAAAGCTTGATAATTCTCACTTATATCAAAGTATGAAAAAGGGAGACCGTACTCTTTTTCGATGTCATAAGGGCTAAAAAGATACATTGGTTGATTGTTTTTTACCAACTCATAAAATTTATCAGGCACTACAATTCCTAGAGAGAGAGTTTTGACACGGATTTTTTCATCGGCATTTTCTTTTTTACACGATAAGAAAGCTAAGATATCTGGATGGAAAACATTTAGGTAAACTACACCTGCCCCATTCCTCTGCCCTAACTGATTGGAATAAGAAAACGAGTCTTCTAACAATTTCATGACAGGAACGACACCTGAAGAAGCATTTTCAATCGCTTTAATAGGGTCGCCCGCTGCTCGAATATTAGACAAATTAACGCCAACTCCGCCTCCTTTTCTTGAAAGTTGCAAAGCTGAGTTAATGGCTCGACCAATCGACAGCATGGAATCATCAACATCTAACAAGAAGCATGACACCATTTCACCTCGACGCTTTTTACCTGCATTTAAGAAAGTAGGTGTAGCGGGTTGATAGCGTTGCGAAATTAATTCTTCAGCAATAGCCATAGCCAATTGTCGGTCTCCATCTGCTAAATACAAGGCATTCATAGCCACTCGATCTATGAACCCTTCCAGATATTGACGACCATCATTTGATTTTAAAGCATATTGATTGAAAAATTTGTAAGCAGCCATAAAAGATTTAAAGTTAAAATTCTTAGCTTGTAAGAAGTCATATAGTTTCTTGATAAAAGCATAAGGATCTTTATCATTTACATCAGCTTCTAAATATTTATTGATGAGGTCTTCTTCTAAGTAATCATTCTCCAATAAATAATTTAAGCGATCCTCTAAAGACGCAAACTTTGGACTATTGGCTTCAATTTCTTCTTGGTAATAAGCTTCCAATGCCTTTTGATCTTTATAAAGAGGAATAGCTCCATCTTCCGGTATATTCAATTGATTATTCCATTGGAAATAGCTTTTTTTCTTTAATGATTGTCTCTCAGTCATTCAGCATTACCTCCTTAATATATGAAACATCTGACTCGTTTCCTTGGAATTCAAACTTATGAATTAAAGGAATTTGATAGTCACGACTAATGTCTTTAGCAGTAAAACAAAATAATTGGGCGAAATTCAAATTACCACCACCTACTACTCCGCGACAATTTTGTCGATTAACTTCATTTTCAAAAAAATCATCCACTAAGTCTCTTACCACTTCTTGATAAGTGGGAACAATCAATAAATAGGGCTGATTGACTATCATGTCACATGTAAGATCGTCCAATTCTAATTGGTAATCAGCTGATAGTTTTTCAACAAAACGACGGGTTTGACCTGTTAAGCTAATAAAGACAATCGCTAACATTGACTGAGTAGCCTCTCAATTACATCCGGTTGGAAACCAACAACAGGAGCTGATTGCCCGATGAGAACAACTGGCAAACTCTGACAATTGAGTTCTCTTACTTCTTCTAAGTAACTTTCGTCTTCGACATTTTTTTCTAAATAGTTAAGACCTTTGCTATCTAAATATCTTTTTAAGAAAACGCACTGTCCGCAACCCGTTTTACTATATAATGTGATTTTTTCCATAAAATGCTCCTCCTCGACAAAAAACGGCTTTCCCTTCCCAGGAAAGCCGATGGTAAAATCAAAAGAAAGCAAAGCATAGGTGTACCTATACTCACTACTAAAGAATATTTCCAAAGATCACTAAACCCTGAGAAGTGATAAGTGTAATAAATAACCTGGCGATCTGACTTATGAGCGAGCTCAAATACAGTAGCATAGGGACTGTGTAGGATTCTAACCTGCTTCCCCAGAATTATTTACATTTTGTCTATATATTGTGTCTTAAAGTTAGATTAACACAAGATGTTGGGTTAGACAAGAGCAATTATCGAAATAATACAAATCAATTAAAAGCAAAAATAATAGCCTAGTTAATCACAGTTAAACTGTGATTAACTAGGCTAGTTTAGTTTCCTGGCGGGAACGTGTGAGAATCGAACTCACCCAAGACGCTCTTAACGCCTCATACTGGTTTTGAAGACCAGAGGGCACACCAGAACCCATCCGCTCCCAATTAAAATCTTTAAAGAAGACTCTTATAATATTAACAATATTTAAAGGAAAACGCAAGTGCTTTTATGAGTCTATTAAGAAACATTCTTTAAGCAAAAGGGGCTGTATCTTTTAGATACAGACCTCCAATGAATTATTATTCTGCTTCAGCTTTTTCGTTTGATTCAACTTTCTTATCTTTACTATCCTCTTTGTGGATTGAATAAGTAATGATTACCGGAGTCCCTTCTTCTGGTAAAATCTCACCATTTCCTGAAAACGCTACTTCCCCTCTTTTTTCAACGGCCCCGTAGGTATAAGTAGCATTTGAAATAAGTCCGACTGGGCATGAATCTAAACAAGTGATACAACCTGTATGTTTATCATGGGCACGCCCTTTATTTCCACCAAAGCGGAATTCAAAGTCATTGCCATTAGAATCAATAATTGTTTCACTTAGGTTGTATTCTTTTTCAGCACCTTCCCAAGTTACTTTAATATCCATTAAATCCCCTGCAACATGCGTTTCTTCCGCATTTTCAGCCGTCATATTATCGCCTGGTTCTGCCCCGATTTCTATTAAAGCTTCATAGAATTTATTTTGATTAGCAGTTGTTCCGAATACCGATTTTCCACCAAAATTACCATCATCGAAGACCACGGCATGACGGGTAGATGTTTCTAAGTATTTTCCATTTACGTAAGCATATATCGAAATGGTGCCTGCTTCCTTATCGACCACCATCGGGTTTTCCTCTGTCGGTAAATTTGCAGGAGCATCTTCCTTTGCAAGTGTTGGGACAGATAAAGATAAAACGGTAACGAAGGCAAAGACAAGTATCATTAATTTTTTAATCATTTTGTTCATATTATTCATCCTTTCAAAATTAAACTTGCTGACTTTTTAGCTTTCGATCTTTCAACCAAAAGTAAATCATTAAAAGAGTCATGACTATCATCAAAATTAAAGTAATCATTTTAATTTGACCTATCTTCATATCTAAAAAAAACATATCGCGAACATTATAATAAAAAATATTAGGTGATTTAACAAGCATTAAAGTAACGACACTAATAAGTCCTAGGAAGTAAGTTATTGGTTTTATCTTGAACAAAAAACTTACCATGATAAATAGAACAAAAACTATCCAACATAAAACCCAAGTATGCACTCGCATTTCTAACCATACCCAATATGACATTAAAGCGCTTGCTAGAAGAGCAAAAATAAACCCTGAGCAAATTGCTATTAGTAAATTATGCCATTTGAACATCTAAAAACCTCCTTTGCTATTTAATCTTCCAATTTAACATTTAGCCAGCGCTGAAATAAATTCTTTCGTATTTGATCTGCCTTTTTAACAACAGGTGTATTAATTAAAGCTTTTTTTAAAGGTCTAGAGCTTGAGTAAGGACTGAAATCAAAATCTTCCGCTATTAAAGAACCCATTGAGAGACTATTAACAGAAACATTAAAAGAAGTCCATTGATCCTCAAATAATTCAGGATTTACTAAATAGACCGCTGCTAATGAATCCCAATTATAAAAGCCTTTAATACCATACTCATCTTCATTATCGACAAACCAAGGTTCTGCATAGTTTTGAATTAAATGAGCAATGGCCGATTGTTGGTTAGAAAAAGCTTCTTCATATTCTGATCGAGTAAATAAAAGATCTAAACAGTGATTAGCTGTTAAAATAGAAACATTTCTTCCCTTAGTTAAAACGGTAAAAGCAGCCTGCGGATCAATGGAAAAGTTCATTTCTCGCATTTCTTGCTTGTCAAAGATCAACGGCTGAGTAATCCCACCCATTAAGACAAGTTGTTTAACTTTTTTGAAGAAATTACTGTCTCTTAGATAGGCCCCTTGCAAGTTGGTCATTGAACCGACTGCAATAATGATTAACTCATCTTTATATTTATTAGCCAAATCTACCAATAGCTGGCTTGCTGGTGTTAGATAATCAGCTGTTTCACTTGCACCTTTTGCATAAGGAATTGAATGAAGGCCAAGTTTGCTTATTAATTGACGGGTCGATTGGTCTACTTGCTCAATGGTCGAATTCCCAAATGTCGAAGTGATACCCACTATAGCGACTTCTGGACTCCCTAATAAATACATCAGCGCCAAACCATCATCAATGTCGCGATGGGGTGTGAAAAAAGTATTATCAAAATCAATTAAAACTTTCATTATCCCTTATTCCTCCTCATCTACTTCAAGCTTTTGGGCTACTTCTGGATTTTTCTTCTTAATAAATTTCCCTAAAAAGGCTGTGCCGAATACTAGTAAAGCCACTAATATTATTGATAGTGAAAAAGAGGCATCACTAGGTTCTAAAGCCTTATCGCCAACATTTACAAAAATAAATGTCCCCGGCAAAATGCATATGAGAGAAATCCAAAGATAGTCCCAGAATGAGATATCCGTTAAGCCAAAAGCATAGTTTTCAACATTATAGGGAATTACAGGCATAATTCGAGCCAATGCAAGAACTAACTTTAAATGTTGGTTATCGGTGGTCAATATCCCTTTGGAACTAGGATATCTTTTAAATAAAAATTTTTGTGCCGGTTGCCTAAATAAATAGCGCGAAATTAAAAACATGAAAGTTAGATTCAAAGCCGCACCTATAAAAGTCAAGATGGAGCCTAACCATAATCCAAATCCCATACCTCCAGCAAAAGCTAGGAAAGGAACAGGGAAAAACCCCATCGGTAAGAAAACCCAAAGTAATACATAAATCCATTTTGCAGAAGACCCTGATTGTAAGATTATTTCTCGTACACGCTCGGTTGAAAAATTTAAGGTCAGCCAGATAGTTAAAGCTACTAAAGCAATCACTAAGCAAACCTTAAACCATTTACTTAGCTGCTTTTTTTGCATGGCGTTCATTATAAATCGATTTAACAATATAAATGACAATTGTTACAGCAAATAGTGACATTAATCCAATAAATAATTGTTTACCGCCACCACCGAAGTTTTGTCCAATATAAGAATAAACAAGAGTAGCCGGTAATTGACCGATTCCGGTTGCTAAAAAGAATGGCCAGAATTTCATAGAAGTTAAACCAGCTGCATAAGAGACTAGGTCAAAACTAACAAATGGTAATAAACGGCAAACTACAATGGTGTACTTTCCATATTTTTCAAAAAACACATCTAAAGATTTCAAGGCTGTTTTACTGGTAATCTTGGCAACTGCGTCGCGTCCCAAAATTTTAGCAATGTAAAAGCATAAGGTCGCTCCAGCCATTGAAGATGTCCAAGACAATACCGCTCCCCAAAACCATCCAAAAATGGCAGCATTAGATAGAGTGATTAAGAAAGCAGGAATGGGTGAAAGAATCGATTGCAAAATCATCAAGAAGAAGGAAACACCAGCAGCAACTTTTCCGTAAGAACGAATATAAGCAATTGTCTCTTCTAAATTAACTGCTTTCATGGCTGAAATAGACTCGTTAATAAATGACTGCACCGAGGGAATAAAGAGATAAGATAAAAGTGATAATACAAGTACAACAATCACTGCCAATTTATTTTTTTTCATAAGAACCTCCTAAATATTAAACTCCACCACCATCAAAATTTTACATTTTTATAACAATTCCTCGATTTGCTCTAGTAATTGCTTTTCATTGATTAGGCCAATATGATGGTATACTACCTCTCCTTCTTCATTTATAAAAATAGTAGCGGGCAAAAAGGTAGCTTGTAGGGACATCATGGTTGAAAAGTTAACATCATAGAATACAGGAAGAGTCAAATTAAGGTCTTCTAAATATTCATTCACTGCTTCTTTAGTTTCGCCAGGTTGCGAATTAGTGGCATTGATCATATAAAAATCAATATCTTCTTGGTAATCTTCCCAAGCCGTTTGAAAATAAGGCATTTCTTTTTTGCATGGTGGACACCAAGTTGCCCAAACATTAACAACCATAGGTCGACCAAAATTTTCAGATAAAGTCATTGATTTATCTACTTGATCTTTAATCCTTACACTATCTACATTAAGATGACCATATCGATCTTGTTTTTCTTCATTTGTGCTATTAAGCTGACTACTTTCTTCCCTTGAAGTTTGAAGAGATACTTCTTTTCCTTCAATAACCTCTTCGCTTGTTTTGTTAAATGTTAAATCGATCTCATTGACAGTTTCCTGAATTGTTTCTTTTTTATCGATAGATAAACTTTGATCTTGAACTTTGTTATAAATAAAGCCCCCCAGACCTATAATAACGATTAAAAGCAAACCATACGTTAATAACTTTTTCATTGTATTCCTCCTAGACTAGTTGTAGTAAAAGCGTTTCTAAGATGCCTGATATTGTTAATAAACCGAAAAGGATTAAAAACCAGCCTGAAGATAGATTGACTAAGTGATAATGTTCCTTGATAAATGTAAGGACTTTTTTACTTTCATCTACCAATAATGCAGACAGAATGAAAGGAATACCTAAACCTAAACAATAGCTAATTATAAGCAAAAATGAAGTCCAGCTAGTAGCGACACTGGCTATATAAGTTAATGCAGAAGCCAAAAATGTTCCAACACATGGCGACCAAGAAATGGCAAAGACTAGACCAAATAAATAAGGATTGGCCACATAGGAACCTCGCGAATGAGGCCTTAACTTAGTCATTAGCTTTTGACCATTAAGATAATCGACACCCATAATAATCATAATGCTTCCTGCGATAAAGTTAACGACTTGTCGGTGCATCATAAAAAAGGATCCTACAGTGGACACAAAAAGACTTAATAAGATAAATATCGTAGAAAATCCTAACATAAATAAAATTGCTTTAATGAGGGTTTGTTTAGTAGAGCTCTCCCCTTCACTGCCTGCAAAGAATGCAATATAAAGTGGAAGCATTGGCAGTAAGCAAGGAGAGACAAAAGTCATTAATCCCTCGATAAATAATAATAGATAGTCCATATTTTTAAGCTCCTTTCTCACAAAGATTATCATGCCATTGGAGTCATTCAACTAAAAGTAATCACGCTAGTATAAATAAATTAATTATTTGAAAGTAAGCCGCTATTCGCATTATGTGATTGAATAATTAAGCTTTTTTAAAAGGTCTTATCTCCTCTGCCCCACCTGATACAGCAAAATCTAAGAATTGATCCATAACTTGCCAATGCTTAATAGAATCATTCGCCTCTCCAAAAGTTAAACCTAAAGGAAAATCAATGGTAAACATTCTAGGTGGTCTCGATTTGGCTGCCACTTTAGGTAAGTGCATAATTGAAGCGGTACGGATCCCTTGCTTTTCTACTTCTCTTTGGATTAGCCCAACGGACTGATGGCAAATATATCAGCCAGGAGAAAGGAGTACCAAATCTACTTGATCTTCAACTAACTGACGGGCAATCGCAGGTGCTGTTTCATCAATTAGTAAATTTACTTTTGGTATATAACCCATTAGGCCATAATGGCGCGGTGCAACAGAGCCGATTTTGCCCTTTGTTGCCATCTCTTGAAGCATCTGTATGGGAAAGACACAGTTTAAATCTTCATCTGCCGGTCCATGATCATAATGATCATGAGTAATCATAATATTTTCCACCCGACTATCCCCAGGAATCATTCGGAAAGTATGATCTCCCTTAATATTAAAAGGGGCATCGCTTTTCAAATGGGTTCCTGCTGTTGTGATAAATGCTACCCTACACTCTGAAAGAGGCTTAGTTAATTCAACATTAGAGGGGGCTTCATCGATGGTAACCACCATTCTTTTGGCTATGGCTGCAATGATATTTTCTTTAATACTTCTCTTTTTCATTCGAATCCCCTTCTACGAATAATAGACTTGAGTGATTGCTTTCATTGAGTAACCCTTACGAAATAGATACTGGCAATATTGCATCTTAAGAAGTGTTCTAAAGACACCTTTTTCTTTAAAACGACGGTCCGAGGTATAAATGAACTGATCTGCTACAACTAATTCTTCACCCTTAGCCTTGTTTCGTAAAAATAAATCATAGTCTTCCATTAAAGATAAAGCATGAAAACCTCCTAGTTCCCAATAGTAATCTTTTGTCATAAAAATCCCTTGATCACCGAAAGCTATCTGTCGATGTTTAAGTCGCCAATTTGATCCATAAGCAATCGCTCTTAGCCATAAATTATCTGTTTGAAAGTCTAATGGAAAAGCTCCAATCTTTCCTTTCAGCAGACTACTCAGGATGACCTTTTTTGGAGAACGTTTAAAGTAGCTATCTGCATGTAAGAATAAAAGATAGTCTCCTTTGGCCTTTTTAGCCCCTACAGCTAATTGACTACCACGACCCTTTGGACCATTCAGGACTTTATATTGATTTTCGCTAATAAATTCTTGAGTTCCATCTTCACTACCACCATCTACAAACAGAATTTCAATTTCTTCGTCCTTTAAATGCTGTAGATGCTTTAAAGTTTGAGGTAAAATTTTTCTTTCGTTATAAACTGGAATAATCACACTGATCAAATAATTCATAAGGTAATATCCTCCAACTTTTCAATATAAGCTTTAATTTCTTGTAAGAAAACAGGGCTAATAAAGCGGGAGATGGTTTCAAAAGAGTGGTCATTTGACTTAACTTTTTGTGCTTCTAAATATTGAACATAAGCCATCGAACACCAAGTGACTCCTCTTAAACAAGTAAAATGAAGATATTGTTTAAGCTTATCTTTATTAATTTTCACCTGGGAGGACTTATCATACTCTTTAATGAAAGCGGAGATTTGCTCATATGAAAGTAAGTGGTCTGTTTTCCATAATGTGGTTGTGGGAGCTAGAAAATGAGCGATATCTTGTTCCCTCTCACCAACCAAAGGCTTCTCCCAGTCAATTAAATAGGAATCACCTTTAGAATTAATCAAAAAATTGTGTGAATTAAGTTCTGTATTAATAACGCAAGGATTGCTTAATTTATTATTGAACGAATATTTTTTCAGACCTGCCATCAATGCATCGATTAGATCAATAACCTCAAGATCTCTGCCCTTCCATTTTTGATAATGACTATACATGTCAACAAATTCCTGATACATCAGTTGGAAGGGATTATTAGCCTTAATAAGATGAGGAATGGTCTGGCTATCTACACTATGGATTCTAGCCAAAATATTAGCAGCTTTGGATAAGTCCTTTTGATAGTCTAAGGGATGACCGGGGAGGTATTCTTCAATTAAATAACCCTTACCTAACAACTTAGTATGAGGCTGGCATTGATATACCTTCGGCACAACCCCTGAAGAAGCCAAACCCTTCAGTGCTAAGTATTCATATTCAATTTGATTGTCTAAATTCATTTGCGAACCTAAAGCAATCCTAAAAATCTTTCTGCCCTTATCAATTAGAAAGTTGGCATTATATTCCCCCTGATTAAAATAAACTGCATCTGGATCTCCTGATAGATAACGCACCACATCTTCCCGCGTGTCTAGGTCACGAATGGTTTCTGTCAACGCATAGGAAAGTTTTGCTGCAGAAACTTTATTGATCGTCCTTTGGCATACTTCATCGTGTGAATAATTCTCTAAATCAAAAAGAGACTTAGAGAACAAACGGCTGGCTATAATGCCATAACCTCCATCTAAGGTAGGAGCTAAAACAACATCTTCAGTGTCTAGCATGTCAATCATTTGCTCAACCAAAGATTGCTTGATGTCAACTAGATCACAGCCTAATAAAAGAACTTTATCATAGCCACGGTTAAAAATTTGCTGCATGGCTCGCGACATTCGTTCTCCTAAATGAGCTGTTTCAAGCTGGCCGAATATCTTATCACTATCAATAGCTAAGTATTTTTGAATGGCTAATTTTTGATCAGCAGGTGCTACAAAAAGAAAGATGTCTGCATCCACCTTACAAATTTCTTTGTAAGTTTGTTGTAAAAGGTGAATCGATAGATGGTGAATATCTTCCTTAGGTAAAAACCCTTGTAATCTAGTTTTGTTATATCCAATTAAAGGTAATTTGACAAAATAAATAATTGCAGTCGACATTATATGGCTCCTATCTTAATTTCGCATTCTTTAGTCTGAGGATGGAATAAAAAAATTAATAAACAACCTATCAAATTTCCAACTCCTAAAAGTGGTAATCCTACTAGGAAATACGGATACATAATTAAAAGACTTTTATCTGTAAAAAAGCTCATAATAATTAGTTCAGACAGAGAAACGATCAACAGTATCGCCCAATGTGTTTTCCAAGAAAATTGATAACAAAATTGAATCCAGCTTTTAGTTTTAAATAGAGCAATAATAGCAATTAAAATAATGAAAATAGCTACAACATACCAAATCCAATGATAGTTTTCAGCAAACCAAAACTGATTAAATTGAAATTCTCGATAATACACATGGCGATAGAGTCCTATCCGCTTACTAGCATATTCATTCACAAAAAAACCACCTGTGACTATTAATATTTCAATCGCCCAATATATTTTACTTAACATTTTGGACCTCCTCTTATAACCTTGCTCATTATAGCATACAGCTACTTTTTTTGAATGAATGTTTTATTGATATTACTAATAAATAGCCCGTATTTATTTAATAAGTCTATTTGTGATTAGATGACCATTTTAATAAAATAAAGACATCAAAATAAAGGAGTGGGTATAATGCAAAAAACACTTTTAAAATCTTTAAAACTTATTGTCACTTTTGTAGCAGTTTTTGCTTTGGGTCTTTCGAACGTTTACGCCCAAGCTGAGATAATGACAGGCGAAGAACTTGAAAAAATCCAACTAGATAAAAAGAAAAAGGAAAAATATTTGGTAATTGATGTCCGACCTGAAGAAGACTATGCAGAAGGACATCTTTCACATGCCATTAATATCCCTTTAGATCAATTAGAAGAACAATTAGAACGATTAGAAGACTACCAAAAGATGCCAATTATTGTTTATTGCAACACAGGTAATAAGTCTGCAGAAGCTGCTAATCTTTTAATCGATAATGGCTTTGAAGATGTTAAAGATGCTGTAGGGGTTAAAGACTTTGAATATACTTTAGTAACTTATGAATCTATCTTGCCAGATACCTTCATTGAAGCAGCCGAAGCAGGCAAAACCATTTTCATTGATGCACGTGATCTTAAAGACTTTGAAAAAGCAAGTGTAGAAGGAGCCATTCATGCTTCAGTTGATAAGCCAGAAACTGTTTTAGAACAATTACCTGAAGACAAAGAAGTTGAAATTATTACTTTCTGTTATTCTGGTAATAAATCCGCTCAAATAGCTAACTTCTTAACCGAAAAGGGCTATACTAATGTCAAGAATTCTCTAGATGGTACAAAAGAAAATAAAAAAATTCCAATTATTGAAAAAGCTTCATAAACGATTGTAAGCAAAAAGCCCAACTTATAATTGGGCTTTTTCTATTTAAATCTATCATTCAAAACTAATAATATCTGCATGATTAACATAAAGCCAATATTTTTCGCCTACTTTATAATCTTTTAATGACTGGTGCAAGACATTGACACTCCATTGTTCACTTGAATTGATTAATTGAAATTTTAAATCTACATACTCTGGGTATTCAAAAAAATGGGTTAGTTTAGCAGGGAAAATGAGACTGGAAGAGGAAAATAAACGTTCTGTCTTAACTTCCACACGAATTGGTCTGACAAAAATTTCTTTGCCAATATAGTCTTTTAATTTAACATTAAAATCCATCTCTAACCAGTCTTTTCTACTTTCTTCAATAACTTTTAAACGGTTCAACACTCCAAAGAAACTACCCACATATTCATTTTTAGGATGATCAAAGACATTTTTAGGATAATCCACTTGCACTAAATTACCCTCATGCAGAAAAGCGATACGATCAGCAAATTGTACCGCTTCTCGCTTATCATGTGTCACTAAGATGGTTACCAGCCCTTTTTTAACATGTAAGTTATGTACTAACTGGCCCATCTCCCTTCTAAGAGGCTCATCGAGTCCGGAAAAAGGCTCATCCAACAAAAGAACCTGAGGTTCATTGGCTAAGGCTCTTGCGAGTGCTACCCTTTGTTGTTGACCACCTGATAGTTTATGGATGGAAGAAGCTTGTAAACCAGGTAAATGCACATCATTCAATAAAGATGCTACCCGCTCATCGATCTCTTTAGCTTTCATTTTCTTTAACCTCATAGGAAAAGCAATATTTTCTTTAACGTTATAATGCGGAAAAAGTCTTAAATCTTGAAAAACCACCGAAACTGGACGGGAATGACTTGGTTCTTTCATAATAGAAGTTTGATTAAGTAAAATATCTCCCTCAGCATTTTCAATTAGTCCAGCTAGTGTTTTCAAAAAAGTAGTTTTTCCAGATCCAGAAGGCCCAAGTAAAGCTAAATACTCTCCTTTTTTAACTTCAAGATTAAGATCTTTTAAGACTTTGTTATGACCCAAACTCACTGATATATTTCTAATGATTAAAGACACGGTTCACCTCCTAATAATAGTCGAATTTTTCATATTTACTTTGATATAAATTGGAAAGCCAAGAGAGTAGTCCCATAACTAAAAAGCTAATAATTAAAAAGAACAAAGCGTATATGCTAGCAATTGTACGATCGTTTCTTTGTAAATAAGGAAAAATAATTACTGATAGGGTTTGAATCTTCCCCCCACCTATCATTAAAGTCAGGAAATACTGACTAAAAGAAACAATGAATGACGTAGCCAAACTGGTCGCAAGAACAGGGAGCAGCAGTGGAAAAGTTATTTTCCAGAATGCTTTCAACTTATTTGCTCCTAATACCCATGCTTGCTCTTCTAAATGAAGGCCAACCGCATGGTAGGCATCAATCACTAAGTATGAAGCATAGGGTAAGGAATAAATCAAATGGGCTAATATCACGCCCCAAAGCTTATTAGCCCAGCCCCATTCAAACATTTTTTGATGAATACCTGTAGCAAAAACAATCACAGGAATTAGAAAAGGTAGGGCGATAGTCAACTGAATAAAATTCTTAAAGAAGCCTTTAGCCATTACCGTCGCTCTAGCAGTCATTAAGGCAATCAAAGATGACAGCATGGCTACACATGACGAAATAAATACTGAAGATAGTATAAGTGTTAGTAATTGATTAGGTTGCCGTACCAGATTTTCAAACCCTCTTAGGGACAAATTGTGCGGGATCAAATGAGGCCATGGCCAGCGAGCAGTAAATGCCCAGATTAATAAAATACTAATTGGCAAAAAAATAACTATAAATATTAAGAAATGAATAGTCTTACGATACATCTCGACCCACCTTTTCTTCACTGAATAGTTGTTTCTTTAGTTGTGGATAAAATGCTATCAGATAAATTACTACAACGGCCATCAAACTAATGAGTATTAAAATTCCATTATATGCCATTGCCAAAGGACGTTGGCTTAAATCAGGATGCATATATGCTTGATAAGCTGCAATTGGTAATGCCTTAGGTAAAGTTGGTCCTAATAAAGCTGCTAGCTCGTAGGAACCAAAAGCGTACATAAATATAATGAAAAAGGCAGCTAAGATTGTGTTTTTTGATAAGGGTAGCACAATCTTAATAAAACTTTGTAAGCGACTGGCTCCAAGCGTCTGTGCAGCTTCGCCAAGTTTATTATTGATTGAACTTATTATAGGATAACAATAAAATAAAACAAAAGGAATTTCTTTCCACATAAAAGAAAAAATAATGCCCCAACCATTTGGTTGAAACATTAATGCATCAAACCAAGCTTGGGCATTTGAAATTCCCATTGCAAATAAAATTCGTGCAAATATTCCGGTTCGTCCAAACAGTTGTAAAGTAAACAGTGCGACCACTAAATGAGGAACAATTATAGGAATTTTTACTAGCGTCTGTTGCCATCTACTTAATTTTTCTTGAACAAGCCAAAAGTAAGCCCAAGCTAGACCCATAATCGTTGAAAGAAAAGCTGAATAAAAAGCAATTTTCAATGAAAAAAACACTGATTGCTTAAATTGTTTATCATTTAATAAATCTTGATAGTAAGTCAGACTGAACTCATTTAAATTTAAAGAAGGAATGTATCCAAAAGACTGCACTATTCCAATCATTACACCTAACAGTAAAAACAAACTTAAAATGAACTGAGGCATAAATAAGAGAACTGCATAAAAACGCTTCTTCTTCGTAAGCTCCATTTTATTTTCCTGCCACTTCATCTAGCCAAATTTCTTCGATCAAAGGCACTAATTGTGCGGGCATTTCTGGCAGTCGCTTAGATAAAAGTTGTTCTTGTGGTATTATCCCCTCGCCAATTTCTACTTCCTCAAAGTCTGCTTTTAATTGATCATTTAATTTATCATTATCGATTACCGGAATTAGACCGAGGTGTTCGTATTTTGATAATTGCATTTCTGGCGATAGCATTTCATTTATTGCTACCATAGCGGCTGCTTTGTGTGATGCATTTTTACCAATTGCTATAAAGTTAGTATTACCTATTGTGCCCTTTTCAAAAACAAATGATTGGGCAGTCGATGGATACATTCCCTGTTCAATTGATCGAGCAATTTCATAAGCGTTATAGTTGATATGAAAAGCAACTTCTCCATCCATAAATAAATTGTTTAAGGCAGGACCATCGCTTGGATAAGTTTTCCCCTCACTCCATAAATAAGGAGCCAATTCATTTAAGTAATCCAAAGCCGGTTGAATGAGAACTTTCAGCTCTTCTTTATCTGTTTCCATCTTTTGAAATTCTTGATAATCAACAAATTCATAGATAATATTCCGAACAAAAGCGGAACCGGTAAAATCTGGCAATGCCGGATAAGTAAAGCTTCCAGGATTTTCTTTTACGTATGCTAACAAGGATTCAGCATCTGTAGGAGTTTCTTTAGTTACTTCTGAATCTTTAATTAAAACAAGCTGAGATTTTGAGTAAGGAGCTTCAAAACCTTCAATTGGATAGCCAAAATCCTGATTGTTTTCTATATCTTCTATATCTAGAAATTCTTGATAATTTGGTAAAATTTCTGTGAATGGACCATATAAGAGTTCATTTTCTCGAGCAGATTTAAAATTCTCGCCATTGATCCAAATCATATCCATTTCACTTTCGCTAGTTTGAGCTTGCTTCTCACTCACTAATTGACTCAAAATTTGATCGATATCCATCGGAATACGGTTTAACGTAATATCATATTTTTCTTTAAGTCTTGGTCCATATACTTCATCTAACCACTGGTTAAGCTTTTCATCGCCGCCCCATCCATAAAAATTAACTTCACTTCCTTTTGCTTGCTCTACTATTTCTTCAAAAGATAAGTTGTTTAATGGGCCTCCCTCATTGGCAAAAACATATGTAGTATTGACTATTAAACTGGTTATAACAGCTAAACTTAATAATTTTAGAATTTTTTTCATTAGTATTCTCCTTAATAAAAAGCATGCTCGTCGTCAATGGCGAGCACGCTTCCTTGTATTTTTGAAGATGCTTTCTAATTGGTTTCTTTTCCTTCTTCTAAATCTCCAACTGTTTTATATTTTACCGAATCTGATTGAGGATCACCAATTTGAACTTCCAAATCATCATTCATTTGCCATTCATTCCATCCACCATCAAACATGGTAACATCTAAACCCCGCTCATACATCAACAAGAATGGAAGGCTAGATCTCCAACCAGTTCCACAATAAAAGGTTAAATCATTTTCAACATCAAAACCTTCTTCTTGCCAAAAAGCCAAAATCTCATCGAAGCTTTTATTTGTACCGTCTTCATTTTTAAAATCTTCCATTCCTGAACTATTAGCTTCTCCAGAGCCCCTCAATAATGGACGTCCCCAAACTGCTCCTTTAGGTTCTCCCGCTTTAGGAATATAAGAGTATCCTGATTCTATACCTAACCATTCATTTTCAGAACGTAGAGAGACTAAGCGAAAGTTGTCATTATTAGCTAAAGCATCCACAGTATCATCTAAAGATATAAGATATTCAGAATGAGCAGGCACTTCGACTCCAAATTCTTTAACAGCTGCAGGGACCACTTCACCTTCTTCTATTTCGTAACCTGCTGCTTCCCAAATAGCTAAGCCGCCATCTAGAATTTTAACGGATTCAACTCCTGTGTACAATGCAGCATAAGCTACACGGTCTACACCTGTATCAGGTCCATATAAAATCAACGTCGTATCTTTATCAATCCCATATTTTAATAAAGATTCTTCAATTTCTTCGGCAGATCGCAAATTCCATACAGGACCCTCTTCAACCGAATCCGTATTAATATGAATCGCTCCAGGCAAGTGTTTTCTCAAATAATCTGGACTTGCATCGGCTTCGCCCCAAGTGACTTCCGCCAATACATATTTTTCAATGTCTGAATTACCATCTAAGACATTTTTAATCCATTCTGCATCAACATAAACTTGTTTGGCCGGATCGACAGGGTATTGCTCCTCACTTGAAGCTTCGGTAGTGTTTTCTTCAACTTCATCTTCAGCATTAATTCTAGCAAATGGTTGCATAAGCCCAACAAATAATACAGTCAACATCAACCATGAAAACATTTTTTTCATAAGACACCTCCTTATATATATTTTTTTACTGGCTAATCATATCACTTCAAATATGCACCGACAAGCTTTGTTAGAACAGCCTTGAGCATTTATCAGAATAACTGATGAAAGCGATATCAATTCAAATTAACCATGAAGGCCCTTATCTATTAAGATATAATGGGAATGATAATATAAATTTTAAAGAGGAGAAGATCTTATGATTTATTTAGATAATGCAGCCACTTCCCTAAATAAACCTCAAGTAGTCATTGACGCGGTCATTGACGCCATTCAGCATTCTGGCAATGCTGGCAGAGGTTCTTCGGATTCAGCCATGCAAGCTTCTCGAAGCATTTTTCAAGCCCGTCAATCTTTGAATCAATTGATTAACGGCAAAGACCCTCGGCAAATAATTTTCACTCATAACGCTACAGATAGTTTAAATACAGTTATTAAAGGATTATTTAAGAAAGGTGACCATGTTATTACGACTGTCATGGAACATAATTCCGTTCTAAGACCTCTCTATGAACTAGAAGAAAATGGTCTTGAACTGACTATTTTAGGCATCAATTCGAAAGGAATTATTGATCCGGCAACAGTAAATAATACCATTCAAAGCAACACTAAAGGAATGGTCATCACTCATGCTTCCAATGTTACTGGTGACATTAATCCGATCAAGGAAATCACTCAAATTCTACACCAACACAATCTTTTAGGTATTGTAGATGCCTCACAGACAATTGGCTGTATACCTATCGACGTAGAAGCTTTGGACATAGATGTTCTTTGTTTTACAGGACATAAAAGTCTTTTAGGTCCGCAAGGAACTGGTGGTATATATGTTCACCCAGATGTAGAGATTCATCCACTAAAATCAGGTGGAACAGGCATTGATACCTTTAGTCATCATCAACCTCTTGATTACCCCTCACGCTTAGAAGCCGGAACTTTAAATAGTCATGGAATTGCTGGTCTTGCAGCAGGTGTAAATTATTTAATTGATTATGGAGTGAATAAAGTAAGAGATTATGAAAGGAATCTCTTAAACATCTTTTATAAGGAACTTCAATCCATTCCCCAAATAAAATTTTACGGTCATTTTAATCCTACTGTAGACCGCTGTGGAATTCTTTCAATTAATCTAGGCGATTTTGACTCGGCCATCGTAGTTGAAGAACTGATTGACCGAGCTGAAATTATAACACGAGGTGGTGGTCACTGTGCTCCTTTAATGCATGAAGCATTAGGAACCAAGGAACAAGGAGTTGTGCGATTCTCACTATCGCATTATACGAAAAAAGAAGACCTCATGGTCGCCGTTGAATGTCTTAAAGACATTCAAAAAGATCTATCTGAGTAATTTTAAACGATTCGACAATTATTTATTATTTTTTCTAATAAATACCTCTCTCACCTTAAAATCAAAAATAAATATTAAATCGATATCAGAAAGTAGTGACTTTTGTGGAATTAAAACAAATCCAAACCTTTATAACAATAGTAGAATGGGGTAGTTTTTCAGAAGCTGCTAACCAACTCTACCTCTCTCAACCAACTGTCTCTTTGCACATTAAACAATTGGAAAATGAATTAGGCATCGAATTAATTTCACGCACAACTAAAAGCCATGAATTAACTACCCAAGGACAGGAATTTTATAAGTACGCACAATCCTTATTAAAAATGTCACGTAACATTGAAACCACCTTTTCTCAAAGAAACAACCATGAAATCACAATCGGTGCCTCATCCATTGCTGCTTCTTATCTTCTTCCGTTAGCTCTTTCGGAATTTGCCAAAAATAATAAAGAGATGCGGGTCTCCCTTCACCAAAGTGATACCATTGATATTATTAATGATATTGCCCTAGGGTCTTTAAATATTGGTATTGTTGGCTCTCAATCGATGAATAGTAACTTGACTTTTGAGAAGCTCTTTTCGGATAAATTAGTCATTGTTACCCCTTATAACCAAGAATTCATACAATATAAAGAAACAGCTTATCCAATTAAGAAGATCTTAGAAAAACCTTTCATTACTCGCGAGGAAGGTTCAGGAACACTTAAAGAATCAGCATTGATACTGAGAGAGTTGGATATCGATCCACTCAAACTGAATAAAGTTTTTGAAGTAAATAATAATGAAACGATAAAACAATTTATTAAGTTGGGGGTTGGGATTTCCATTCTATCAGAGCTAGCTGTTCAGCCTGATGTGAAACATAAAGAAGTTTTAACCTTCGATATTGAAGGAGTGAATTCTATACGAAACTTTTACTTGGTTTATCGTAAAAATACACACCTTCCTGAATCCGTTAAAAACTTTATCAATTATATTCGTAACTATCAATTATCAGTTGAACCTTTTCAGTCCGATCAATCAATTAATTAAGACTTAAGTCTGTCTGATTTTGGTTAATTTTCATCTATGATTGTCATATCATCAACATATGTTAAAATGTTTTTGAGGAGTGTGACCCGATGGATGAAAAAAGACAAATTTTAACCCGAAAATGGATGCATTTCCTCAATATTTTGGGACTCATAATTACTTTCATATTAGTTATGTGGGGAATTCAAGCAGGTGTTTTTACCGACGAGAGAAAAATGCTAGTAATGATTAAAGGTTTTGGCTTTTGGGCGCCCTTGATTTTTATTATCATTCAGATAGCTCAAACCATTATTCCAGTTATGCCGGGAGCGATTACTATTCCCATTGGAATCTTAGCCTTTGGTCCCTTTTGGGGTTTCGTCCTCAATTTGTTACCCATCTATCTCGGATCTTGGGTCAACTTTTGGATTGGTAGAAGATATGGAAAACCTACTGTCCGAGCCATACTCGGTGATAAGTCTTATGGTAAAATGATCAGACTTTACGAAAGAAAAAACATGGGAAATTGGCTTTTTACTTTTTTAATGTTTTTTCCCTTCTCGCCAGCTGATATTCTCTGTTATGGAGCTGGAATCACTACTATGACTCGCAAGTACTTCATTTTATCCTTGCTATTTGGCAAACCTGTTTCCTTAGCTTGTTATGGTTTTGGAACAACTTATATTTTACATTGGTTAACATCATTCTTTTAAAAAAGAGGCTATCACTATATAGTTGATAACCTCTTTTTATGTTTTAAGCTTTGTTAATTTCCCACACTCGGTTAATTATTTTTAAATTAGAACCACTACTTGCCTTTTCTTTTTCAATTAAAAATGGTCTTTTAATTAGCATACCGTTTTTACTCATTAGCTTTAAAACTTCTTCAGAAGACATACTATCTAAACGGTCTTTTAATTTCATATCTCGGTAGACCTGTCCAGAAGTATTTAGCATTTTGCGAATATTGCCATCTGTCGATTGATAAGCCACTTTTAATTCCGAAAAAGAGGGGGGATTGTCGCGAATATCTTCTATCTCAGTCAATTCCAAACCATTTTCCTGCAAATACTTCATAATCTTGCGACAAGTTGAACATTGCTTTAAACCATATACTTTAATCATCATTTTCCCTCCGTCATTCATAAAAGAATACATAGCATAATTAGCTCACAGTATTATAAAATTGACTCTAATTTTTATCTCGTCCAAAAAATCGCCTTCCAATTTTGAAGACGAGTTCTTTTATTATTCATCGTAAAAACGGCGATTTTTATTATTAGGATTATAAAAAGTAAATCCTTGTCCAATAACTTCTTGAACATCACTAACTGTAACAAAAGCATTTGGATCAATTGAAGCAATATGTCGCTCTATTTTCACCACTTGCTGTTTAGATACAACAATATATAACACTTCTTTTTCCTTATGGGTGTAATAACCATAAGCTCTGAAAACAGTGATCCCTCTTGCAATTTCTTCGGTAATCATCTGACAAACTTGTTCTGGTTCTTTAGTAATAATTAACATTGCCTTCCGACGACTAAAGCCATCCGTAACAAATTCTAAGGCAGCTGAGGTTAAAAATTTCATAAAGATAGTAACAATAGTGTTTTCAGCACCTATAACAAACCCAGAAGCTAAGACAATTGACATGTTTAATAAAAAGGTAGCTGTGGCAAAATTAATCCCAAGGTATTTCTTTAAAATCATGGCGATAATATCTGTTCCGGCCGAAGAACCATGTCCTTTAAGAATTAATCCTAAACCAATACCCATTACAACTCCGCCTGCCATTGCCGAAATTAGCCGGTTTTCTGAAATAAAAACAGGTGGAAAGACAGTGTTTAAAGCCCAGGAGGTTACAATCATGGCATAAATTGTAAAAATTAACGTACGTTTTTCAAGAAATCGATAACCAATCAATAGAATAAAAGAATTTATAATGAGGTTTGTGGTCCCAGTAGGAATATCCTTGATATATTTTAAGATAATCGCGATACCTGCCACTCCACCATTACCAAAATGATTGGGGATTACAAAACTGTTTACCCCAGCAGCATAGACGAGACAGCCTAAAGTAACCATAAAGATGGAATAGGCAAGTGCCCATGGTTTCACCTGTAGCTGAAGTTTTGAAATTGACGGTTTCATTTATTCGCTCCTAATTTTATATTTCATTATCTATTATAGCGTTTATTCGATTTAAAAAACAGAACCTTCAGATGACTTTTTAATTAAATTTCTGTGGATAAAACCTCAGTCATTTCTCATCTTTTTTATAAATTACTCCACCGTTACCGATTTAGCTAAATTACGTGGTTTATCTACATCAAGCCCCCGTTCAACTGTTGCTAAATAGGCAATCATTTGGCAAGCAACCACACTCACAATTGGAGTTAAGAGCGGATGCACAGATGGAAGAACAAAGTCTCCTTCACTTGCGTATGGTTCACTTGCTATTACAAACGTTTTGGCTCCGCGCGCTTTCACTTCTTCTAAACTAGACCGCGTAATGGAAGCTGTTACTGGGTCAGTTATTAATGCAGTAACAGGCGTTCCCTCTTCTATTAAAGCAATTGTTCCATGTTTTAATTCTCCTGAAGCAAAAGCTTCGGTGTGAATGTATGAGATTTCTTTTAGTTTAAGAGCTGCTTCCATGGCTACTAAATAATCCATATGACGCCCTAAATAGAAAGCATGCACTTTATCTGCAAGTCCATTTTTTACCCAAGAATTTAAAGCATCTTTTTGAGTAAGGACCCTTTCAATGGCTTGAGAAACTAATGATAACTCATGTTTCATTGAGAAATCCTTTTGGCTTGCAAGAACATCTGCTAAAATCGCTAAGACTGTTAATTGAGCTGTATAAGCCTTTGTAGAAGCCACAGCAATTTCCGGTCCTGCATTCAATAAAAGTGTATAATCCGATTCTCTCGAGAGAGTAGATCCCTTGACATTAGTTATAGTTAAAGATGGATAGTTTAATTCATTGACTTTCACTAAAGCTTGTCGACTATCAGCTGTTTCGCCTGATTGAGAAATAAATATAAAGAAAGGTCTTTGACTTAATAGCGGCAAGTGATAAGAAAACTCTGATGAAAGATGAACTTCCACTGGTATTTTCGCCAAGTCTTCAATCATCACTTTACCTACTAAACCTGCATGATAAGAAGTCCCACAAGCTAAAATATAAAGACGATCCGCTTGCTTAATTTCAGATAAAAGGTCAGCTTCAATAGTAAATTCACTATCTTGATTCTGATAATAAAGAATATTTTTACGAACTACAGCAGCTTGCTCATCCATTTCTTTAAGCATATAGTGCGGATAAGTTCCTTTATCAAGATCACTAGCATCTAAGTCTGCAATATAAGAAGAACGGTCAATGACTTGACCCGATAAGTCCTCAATTAAAATGCCATCCGATTGAATCATCAATAATTCACCGTCGTGAATTTCAATATATTCACTGGTCAAATCAATCGTTGCCATTGCATCCGATGCAATTACATTGAAATCGTTTCCCATGCCCACTAATAATGGTGATTTTTTCTTAGCAGCATAAAGAGTTGTGGGGTCTTCTTTATCAATTAATCCAATAGCATAAGAGCCTTCTATCAATTGAAGCACCTTTTTTAATGCTTCTTTGGTAGATATTCCTTCTTGTGAGAAGTAAGCAATTAAAGCAACAATTACTTCTGTGTCTGTTTGTGACTTTAATGATACTTCACTTAAGTAAGTTTTCTTTAAGTCTAAATAGTTTTCAATCACACCATTATGGACTAAAGTAAAGCGATCAGAATTAGATTGATGGGGGTGAGCATTTTCTCTATTAGCAGGACCGTGGGTTGCCCACCGTGTGTGACCAATACCAATACTAGAGTTAAATTCTTGATTTACTGCCCTTTCAAGGTCGGCAATTCTACCTTTCTCTTTAAAAAGATGACCCCTACCTTCTTGATCTAAAAGATAAAGTCCGGCCGAATCATAACCACGGTATTCTAATTTTGCCAATCCATCAAGTATAATTCTTTGTACATTTCCTTCACCAATAAATCCAACAATTCCGCACATAAAATACGCCTCATTTCTTTCAATATTTTATGCTTTCGGTGCATAGAATAGACTCTGTCCAAGTTCTCGCGATCTTGTTTTAACTATTCTTAAAGACTGCACAGCCTTGAGTCATCCGCCGAAAATTCGATAAACTCATCCTCGTCACCTATTTCAATAGGTCTGGCGCTATCCAATTTTAGTCTCCTTTTATATTTTCTGAAAGCCTATTAAACTTACACTAAGCACGACTAAATGTCAAAAACTTCACACAAAAAAGCGTAAGGATTAAAAGGAATCTTCACGCTCTTTTGAATTATATTTATTTTGTTCTCTTTTTTAAACGTTTAATAACCGTCGTTGAATATGGAAGCAAATTAATCGATTTAATTTGATTAAGATATTCATTTTCTTCAAGATCAACAACATCATCGTAAACTAACATCGTATAATTGCCTAAAGGAACATTAAAGTGCGCATATTCTTCACCACCATTAAACATTAACAAGAGATCATAGCTTTTACCGGCATAACGAACCGCCATGATTTGGTCTGAAGCTTGAATTACTTCTGTCGAACAACGTAAGCTCTCATAGCTAGTTTGGCGTAGAAGAGGCTCTTCTTTTCTTAATTGAATTAAACCCTTTACGAATTCCACCGTTTTACAATGTTGAGTCATTAGAGACCAATCGATTTGATTAATAGCATCTGGTCGGTTATAAGAATCTCTGACTCCTTGCTTGCTTCTTAAAAATTCTTGACCAGCATGAATAAAGGGAATCCCTTGGGCTAGCAAGACTAAAGCCAATCCTAATTGCTGTTTTTTTATAATAATTTCCGGTAGATGATAAGGGTCAGCCATCATTAACCGATCATAGAGTGTATAATTATCGTGTGCTTCACAATATTGAATCACTTGCATGGGATTATTAAATTTTTCAGAATCATAGCGAGCTAGAAAATTATTAACTAGTGGTTCTTCCATGTACCAAGCACCATTAATAAACCCCCTTGCCTCAGGATTAAAATCATTCCCTTTTATAGCCTCTCGGATCCCATCATTAAATTGAGCTATTCTAGGCATTTTATAAGCATTATTTAAATTAGCTTTTTGATCTGGTGGAATGGGACTAGCCATATCCCAACCCTCACCTAAAATAATTATACTAGGGTCAATTGCATCAAGAGCTTCTCGAACAGCTTTTAAACTCTCAATATCATGCAAACCCATTAAATCAAAGCGAAATCCATCGATATGAAATTCACTTGCCCAGTATTGAACAGAGTCTACGATGAACTTTTGCATCATCACACGTTCAGATGCTGTATCATTTCCCACGCCACTGCCATTAGTTAACTGTCCAGATTGGTCATAGCGAAAATAATAGTGCGGGACTGTTAAGTGGAGAGGATGGTTTTCAACTTGGTAGACATGATTATAAACAACATCCATAATGACACGCATCCCTTTTTGATGAATAGCATGAATCATTTGTTTTAATTCTTTAATTCTAACAATAGGATCATAAGGATCTGTTGCATAAGAGCCTTCTGGAATATTGTAGTTATAAGGATCGTAACCCCAATTATATTCATTTGGTTGCTCAAAGGTTTCATCGATAGAGTCAAAATCGAAAAGAGGTAAAAATTCTAAATGGGTCACTCCCAACTCACTTAGATAGTCTAACCCTGTGGAATCCCCTTCAGGATTTCGTGTGTCGGTTTGAGTCAATCCTAGATACTTTCCTCTATCAGTAATGCCAGATTCGCCTTGAATCGTTAAGTCGCGTACATTCACTTCATAAATAACCATAGCTTCGTCTCGAGGAAAAGACGGCATCCTTTTCGACCAGCCTGCTGGATTGGTTTTTTTCAAATCAACTACGACTGATCTCCTACCATTAACTGTACATGCTCGAGCGTATGGATCGATTGTTTCCTTTTGGCTCCCGTCTTTGAAATCAATACGAAAGCGGTAGGTTGTTTGATGATGGTCCCCTGCTAATTCTATTTGGAATACAGGGCCTTGCTTAACCATGAGGTGTTCATCTTTAACTTGACCATAATAACCTTCAAAAACAATTAATTGGATGGAGCGAGCAGTTGGTGCCCATACTTTAAATACTGTTTTATCAGGTGAATAGATAGCTCCTAATGCACCTAAATATGCCATTTGATCTAATTCTTTAATCCTCTCTTTTGTATACATACCTTCACTCTCTCATCCTTTATTTTAAAAAAAAGCAATAGAATAACGATTTACTATCGCTTCTATTGCGTTTTACACAAAATCTCTCTCAGTGAATTCTACTATTAACTATTTATAACGTTTGCGATGTGACAATTGACAATAACGTTCATACCAAATATCGATAAAGGCCGGATTAAAAGGACCTTTTTTTTCCTCAATCCAACGGACCAGCTCTTGAATGTTATATTTCAAAATGCGATCAATTTCGACTGGATAATTATAACGTCGACTATGTACTTCATACTCATCTAAATCCAACAATCGCTTCTCACCATCTGGAAACATTTTAATATCAAGATCATAATCAATATATTTTAACGCTTCCTTGTCCATAACATATGGAGAGGCAAGATTACAATAATAAGTGACACCTCTTTTACGAATCATCGCTACAATATTAAACCAAAAATGTTGATGGTAATATACAATTGCTGCTTCTCGTGTCACCCATCGACGACCATCTGATTCGATCACTAAAGTATGATCATTGCACCCAATAATAGACTGCTCACTGGTCTTTAAAACCATCGTATCGCGCCATGTTCGATGCAAAGAACCATCGTGTTTATAACTTTTAACAGTAATGAATTCACCTTCTCTGGGCTGCTTCATCACTGAACCTACTTTCTATTGTGTAAATAATTAGCCATTCGGCTATCAACTTTTCCTTGAATATTATATCATACTCGCTTGTCTTTATGGGAGCAAATTTCATTTTATAAGAGAAAGCTTATTCTCTCCTTAAAATAAATTATTTCCTAAAATTCGAGATTTATGCTATAATTTGTTCAATAAAAAAAAGAAAGGAAGCTTATTATGAATTCAAGCACTTCCCCCAAAAAACCACTAGAAATTGGTATATATACTTTAGGTGATCATGTACCTCATCCAATTACTGGCGACCGTATTTCACAAGAACAAAGAGTCAATGAAATTATTCGTTATGGTATTGAAGCAGAAGCGGCTGGCTTAGATCTTTTTAGTGTCGGTGAAAGTCACCAACCTTATTTTACTAGCCAAGCGCATACAGTTATCTTAGCAGCTATTGCTCAAGCAACTTCTAAAATTAAACTTTCTTCTGCTGCAACCATCGTTTCAACTTCAGATCCCGTTCGCATCTTTGAAGATTTTGCTACCCTGGATCTTATTTCAAAAGGAAGAATGGAGATCATTGCAGGACGCGCTTCACGTGTAGGTCTTTTTGATTTATTAGGCTATAATATGCGCGATTATGAAGCCTTATTCGAAGAAAAATTTGAACTTTTACGTCAGATTAATGAAGATTTAATTATAAATTGGGAGGGAGAATTTAGAGCACCTTTGAAGAATGCTTCCATTCTACCTCGACCTTATCAAAATCGTAAACTGACAATTTGGCGCGCAGTTGGTGGCCATCGCACATCTGCTATTCAAGCCGGACGTCAAGGAGCCCCTATCTTCTTAGCACATTTAACTGGACCAGTCGATATTCATTTAGCTAATATTCAGTCTTATCGGGAAGCCTTAGAAGAAAGTGGCTATCAAAGCCAAGATTTCCCTGTGGCAACTGCTGGAATGCTATACGTAGCTGAAACTTCACAAAAAGCCAGACAAGAAGCCTATACTTTCATTTCTAAAGGCTTTACCTTCTCAAATGGTCAAGAATTTCCTAAGCGAGCTTTTGCCCAATCAGAAAACCTTAATGATATTCTTAACGTTGGAAGTCCGCAAGAAATCGTTGAGAAAATTCTCTATCAATATGAAACTTTCGGTATCAGCCGTTATGTGGCTCAAATTGATTTTGGTGGAATTCCTTTCGAACATCTAATGAAGAACTTAGAACTTTTAGAGGCTAAAGTTTTACCCGCTGTTCGCCGCTATACTGGTCAAAAAGCTGCCGATCAAGCTGAGCCAACCGATCACGCTAAATTTAGAGAGACGGTCCAAGAATTGACCAAGGAAAAGGAAGTGGAATAATGAGATTAATTTTACTTTCTGGTTCGAAGATGGGTAGTAAAACTCGCATTGCTATGAACCTCACTAAAGAGATTATTCAAACAAACTATTCAGACTTTGATGTGGAGTTGATTGATCTAGCTGAAAAAGATATTGAATTCGCGGATGGTCATCACTATGTTGAACTTACTGGCGATAGTGCTTATGTTACAAAAGCAATCATGGAAGCTGATGCTATCATAATTGGTAGTCCAATCTTCCAAGCCTCCATCCCAGCCACACTTAAAAATATTTTCGATCTTTTACCACAAAATGCTTTAAGAGGCAAGACAGTTGGAATGGTGATTACAGCAGGTAGTCCTAAACACTACTTAATTGCCGAATATCAATTGAAGCCTATACTTTCATATATGAAAGCTATGGTTATTCCTTCTTATGTCTTTATTGAAGAAGCTGACTATCATCAAGGTGAAATAATTAATCAAAACATCCATTACCGTTTAGATGGTTTAATTAAAGATACTTTATTATTTAGCCAAGCTATGGAATTAAAACGCCAAAAAGAAGAAGAAGCCTATGACTTTTAATAATTAAAATATATCGTTTGTAATCAAAAGACCTCTAGCTCTTTTTGCTAGGGGTCTAAATTTTTTAAAACTTATTTGTTTGATGCATCATTTAAAAAAGTCGTAAGTCATCATTAGAAGATGCTTTATTACTATCTAATAATTTTATCTGCAGTGAGGACAAGGCCAATTGACTTATATCACTCTCTGCTACCCACCGAAAGCTACTATCATTTAGATGAAGCTGATCAAGTAATTGCTGTCCACTACTTTCAAAATTGACCGCTAAAATGCCAACTTGCCAAATTCGATGGCTAAAAACATGTTTTATTGCTGGAGTAAGCTTTTCTATCTTGACTTTAAAGTATTGCTGAATTTCTTCTACAACAGATTCCATTACCATTTCATCTGGCTTGAGATAAGTATAAAAGAATGCCTCTTTAACTTCATTTGCATCTTTTAAAGCTAGCAAATCGACTTCTACTAAAGGATAGTGCCATAAGCCGAACAATAATTCTCCGGTTTGATGCTGACGCATTAAAACTTTCCCTTCTTTATTTATAATTTTATAAGCAAGCCATTCTTGTCTTATCTGCTTAGTCTTCTTATGTTTAACTGGATAAAGATGACTCGTTCCATTTTGATAAGATTGATCAAATTCTTCTAAGATATGGTTTTCAGGCCGGTAATTGCTTGGTGTCATAACGGTAGCTCCAATATCCATCAAAGCTTGATTAAAGTCACCCGGTCGTTTGGGGTCAATCAGAGGGTCTAATATGGCTTTAAAAACTTTACGGTTTTTTGCTTGACCAATATCTTCCTCTACTTCAAATAAGCGAGCGATAATACGCATTAAATTGCCATCAATGGCAGGCTCAACTAAACCAAAGGCAATCGATCCGATAGCTGCTGCTGTATAAGGTCCAATACCTTTTAAACTTAATAGCTCCTTCATGGTTTTTGGCATGATGCCATCATAATCATTCATAATTTGTTTAGCAGCAAATTGCATATTTCTTACCCTTGAATAATAGCCTAAGCCTTGCCATAGCTGATGCAGTTGTTCTTCAGAACTTTGAGCTAAAGCTTGAATAGTTGGTAACTCGTCTATAAAACGCTCATAGTAAGGGATAACCGTATTCACTTGCGTTTGTTGCAGCATAATCTCACTGACCCAAATTTGATAGGGATCTTTGCTGTGGCGCCATGGTAAGTCTCGCCCTTCTTCATCGTACCAAGTTAATACTGTTTTGCGAAACTTCTGAATTTTTTGAGGAGACCAATCAAGATAACTACTTATAAATTTACTCATTTAACTACTCATTCTCCCCTTTCATATTCATCACACTTTCATTATCCTCTAGCCAATTTTGAATGTCTTGATATTCAAATCCCTTTTGGCGCAAGTCGACAATTAGACGCTGCTTAAGTTCGTAGCCTTCATGTTTTTTGGATCTTTTGCGGAAAATTTTTTGCCCCTCTTTATCCAGCAGATCCTCCTGAAGTTCAGGATCGACTTCCATTTTATAATTATCTAGAAAGGTTTGAATGAGTGTTCGATCATAGCCCTTTTGGTTAAGGTGTTGGTATAACTTTGTTTTTTGCATGGCTAAAGACAATCGTTTTTTACTTTTAATAAACTTATCCGCTAACATTTTTAAGTTTTCTCGTTGCAAATTTTCTGGATACTCCATTAAAGCTTCTTCAATTAATAGATCATTTAAACCTTTCATTTTCAGCTCATAAGAAATGTTTCTTGGCCCTTTACGGTTGATATTGGCTTGAGTGCGTACATAGGCTTGGCCATAAATAAGATCATTAATTAAGTTTTGTTCTTTTAGTTTGTCAATAATTTGATCAATCAAACTTTCTGAAATGTCAAAAGATGCATAGTCAACATTCCTTTGTTGTTTACTGGGATTAGCTAGTGGCGTTTTGCAGTTACTAGATTCCATTTCCTTAGAAAAATCCTGCCTTTCTTCCATCTTCTCACTTTGTGACTCTTTTATCATTTTATCAAGATAATCACGTACTTCTTGTTCAGATTTCAAACCATAAGACAGATAGTTTAGCGTTTTTTGATAAAAACGATAATGAAATTCAGCTTCTAAAATTTTTCTAATTAACTCTTGATCGACTGCTAAACCTTTTCTGATAGCAAACTTAATTAAAATTGCCTCATCGATTCCAAAAGCAAACTGATTATCTATAAAAATAGAATAGCGTTGCTTATTCTTTTTTTGAACCTGAATTTTTGATATTTTCAAATCATCACCTCTATTTATTATTGTAACACGATTTATCCAACTTCTCTGATTCAGACTTCTATTCTGTTATCGAGAATATGCTATAATAGACAAAAAAACTAAAGGGGCTTGCTCATGGATAAAAGAGAACAGTCAATTCTTCAACTAGCCACTCTTGCTGGGACCCTCTTGATTCAATCAGAAGCTGAAGGTTATCGAGTTGAGCGAACAGTTAACCAAATTCTCTCATTAAGTAACTTTGACCAACCCGCTGTCTTTTCATCTGCTTCTGGCCTATTTTTAGCTTTACAAAATAGTCAGTTTAAAGAAGAAAGCCCGGTGGGAAGCACAATTATTGTAAGGGTGAAAAACCGCAAAAATCACATGCGCATCATCCATCAAGTCAATGAAATCATTGGTCAATTATTAGACAAAAGTATTAGTCCACAAGAAGCCTATTTGAAACTAAACAGCATTCAAGACCAGGAATATACCACCCATAACCAATTTGTTTGGACAATTCTTTTGATCATGTCCTATGTTATCTTATTAGAAGGTGGTTTAGGCGATTTGGTGATTGCTCTAATTCCAACCATCATGATTCTATTTTTTAAACTATCAGAAGATAACTTTGGTCTCAACCGTTTTGCTGTCAATGTCTTAATGACAAGTTCACTAGCCTTTGTTTTACCCATTATCCATTGGTATGTAACCACCCGCTTTAACCTAAATATTGTTATTGGTGCCACTTTAATGCCACTTTATCCCGGAACGGCTTTTACCAATGGAATCCGTGATTTGCTTCACGGGGATTACTCTACTGGTATAACTCGTTTAATAGATGCTTTTAAGGAAGGATTGAGCCTTGCTTTGGGTGTCGGAATTGGCTTAGCTATCTCATATGGAGTGATTAACTTATGGAATTAAATCATTTAATATTAAGACTCGTTGCTAGTTATCTAGCAACTGTAGCAGCAGCTATCAATGTCAATGCTCCACGTAAATTCATTTATTGGTCAGGTATACCGGGAATCATTTCATATGCTGTTTATTTATTTGTTCTAAGTCACACCAATACCTTTATCGCTACTTTTATTGGTAGTCTTATTGTAAGTATTATGGGCCAGTGGATGTCACGTAAGTTTAAAACCGTCGTTAATGTTTTTTACATTCCTGCTTTCTTTCTTTATGTACCGGGAATTGCCATTTACGAGACTGCAGAATACTTTATGCAAAACAATTTGATTGCAGCTAGTCAGTCCTTTTATCAAGCCTTGGTGACTGCTCTTGCCATTGGTTTAGCGGTCTTTGTCGTGGATTCAGCTATGGATACTTATAAATATCACCTTAATAAAAGGTCACAAGCCGATTAAATTTTATGCTCAATCGGTCAGTCTATGGTCGGAGTAATCTTTCTATTTAAAATGTTAAACTTATAAAATCGAGGGGTGATTTTTTGAATAATTGGCGCCAATGGCTGAAAGTAGTAGCCTCAACTTTTTTAATTATAACCATTATTTTTATTTTCAATCAATTTATGCAATTATACCGTAATTTAGCTTATATCCATCCTCTCTTAGCACTCACAGTCATTTTTATTCTAGCTGTTATGTTAATTTATTTTACATTCCTAACTGTGAGAGAACTAATGAAGTTGCCTAAAGAAATAGATTTAGCAGATGGAGCAGGTCCAGAAGAATACGATCAGTATGTAAAAGATAGTTTAGTCAAACTAATTAAGAACCCTACTTTAAAAGAGCTGAATTACGATTGGCTTGCTCACGAAAACTTATCCGCAGAAGAACAAATTCACTTGGCCCATCATTCTTTAAGAGAACATGGCTTAATTGAAATCAAAAAACAAGCTCAAATGGTTTTCTTAACAACTGCTATCTCACAAAATGGTTCCTTAGATGCCCTTACAGTTCTAGTTGTTTTAATGAAAATGGTTTGGCATTTGATCAAAGTGTATGATACGCGTCCGAGTTTCGGAAAAGTTCTTTCCATATACACTAATGTTGCAACCACAATTTTAATGGCTAGAGGGATTGAAGACTTAGATCTTATTGAAGCTCAAATGGAACCTTTCATCTCTTCCATCCTTGGAGGCAGTCTATTATCCATGATTCCAGGCTCTGTTTCGATTACTAATTTAATAGCCAACTCGATTTTAGAAGGATCCATTAATGCCCTACTAACCTTAAGAGTGGGAATTGTTACTATGGATTATTTGGGCAGCTTGAAAGATGCTGATAATCAAGTTATCAAACGGTCTGCAACCATTGAAAGCACAAAATTGCTCGGTCAAATTATTAAAGATGGCAGTTTAAAAGTTATCCAAACCATCGTTAAATCTGTTAAAAAAACAGGTATCGAAAATAGTAAGAAATGGAATCCGTTTACAAAGATATAATAACAATGCTAGCGATTTACGCTAGCATATTTTTCTGAAAAAGGTTAAATTACAAGTAAGGCTGTGCTATAATGCACTAAGTAAAAATAAGTATCTGGATTGGGGTTGATTTTATGTCATTTACAAGTTTAAAAGGTTTAATTGATGAAGCTAATGAAAGAAAACTAACCATTTCTCAAGTAATGATTCAAAATGAAATGGAATTACGAGGAATTACTGAGGAAGAAATGTTAGTTGCTATGGAAGAACAGTTTGATGTCATGGTCAATTCAGTAAGAAAAGGTACTTTGGAGTCTGTTATGAGTCATACAGGTGTGACTGGTGGAGATGGTCATCGTGTCTTTGAATATACCCAAAAGGATGACTCTTTAATCGATTCCTTCACATTAAGAGTTGTCGCAAATGCGATGGCAGTCAATGAAGTGAATGCTTCAATGGGAAGAATTGTTGCGACCCCTACGGCAGGTTCTGCCGGTATTTTACCTGCTTGTTTAGTTCATATGCTTGATACTGGAAATTTTGAAAAGGAACAATTAGTCCGTGCGATGTTTACCGCTTCTGCTTTAGGCTTAGTTATTGCTAACCGTGCTTCTATTTCCGGCGCCCAAGGAGGTTGCCAAGCCGAAGTGGGTTCTGCCACTTCTATGGCAGCTGGGGCCCTAGTTGAATTGAAAGGTGGAACACCTGAGCAAGTTGGTAATGCAGTGGGATTAGCACTTAAAAACTCACTCGGACTTGTTTGCGATCCTGTTGCAGGTTTAGTAGAAATCCCTTGTATCATTCGGAATGGACTTCATGCACTGACTGCAATGGCTGCTGCTGATATGGCATTAGCTGATGTGGTATCCATTATTCCTTCGGATGAAGTTATTGACGCTATGGATGCTATTGGTAATGAACTCCCTGAATCATTAAGAGAAACAGGCATTGGTGGTGTAGCGGGTACTCCTACTGCCCGTCGTATCAAAGAACAGGTCTTTGGTAATTCAGATGAATTAGTAGCTGATGTTGAGGTTGAGTTATCTGGAACAGGTGAAAAGATTTTAGAGGATGGAGTTAGCGCGTCTTACCAATCTGGTTTCGAAATTATTGGTCCAGTAATGGTCGGTCCTTCATCTTCTCATACTGCCGGTGCCGTTCGCCTCGGTAATGTTGCTCGTCAACTTCTAGGAGAAGAACCTGAGGAAGTCGTATTCACCCTAATGGATTCTTTTGCTAAAACTTATCAAGGTCATGGCACTGACCTAGCATTAATAGCCGGCGTTTTAGGCTATACGACTCGTGATTCAGAAATAGCTGATATACGTGATATTGCTGAAGAACGTGGATTAAAGATTAATTTCCTCGAGCGTAATCTAGGAAACTATCACCCTAATACTGCTCGTATTCATATCTTCGGTCCAAATAACCACGTCACCATCATTGGCTCATCAGTAGGTGGTGGAAAAATCGAAATCAACAAATATGATGAATATGATGTTCGCTTTTCTGGCGAACGCCCTACTTTAATTATCCGTCATAAAGATAAAATTGGAACAATCGGTCGCCTTTCAACCTTCCTACAAGATCATGATATAAACATCTCATACATGACACACCAAAGAGCTAAAATTAATGGCCCCGCTATTACTATCTTTGAAATGGACCAAGAGCTTAACCAAGAAGATACAGATGAGCTTCTTCTTCGCTTTAGCTTTATTGATGATTTAAAGGCTATCTATGTAAAATAAATTAAAACCTATTCCCAGTCATGGGGATAGGCTTTTCTCATAGTATTTTTACTCCTCGTCATTTCGTAATAAATGGCCATCTTCGTTCTTGACCAAAAAGTGAACAGTAGCAAAGACAATAAAGATAGCTATGGATCCTAATACCAAATCTTCCATTGTTTGCGCATAAATCAGCATTTTTCTAGCAATTACAAATAAGATCAGTTCTAAAACTGCTTTAGGAGAGTGAAAAAGCAACATAAAAATTAACTCAATTCCCACTAAAAGCAACAAAGCATAACCTAAAAAATTTTGAAAAACAGAATAGGTTTCTATAACATCTGCTTGTAAAACTAAATAACCGTATTTAAATAAGTCAATCATTCCTACAGCGACACTTAAAGTAATAGCTATAACTATTACCATTTCAAGTAAACGAGAATATTCTTCGAGAGTCTGTTTTAATCTATCAATATTAAATTTCATTTTTTCGCTCCCTATATAATCTTTAATCTGAACGCTTAGCCATCAATACCACGTTCAATTGCTTTTTTATATGAATCAACAATCTTCTCTTCTTGTTTAATTAACTGTCCTAAAGTTAAAGTTAATTGTTGAGAGTTCTCTAAACTATCTAATTGATCCTTCTGATAATCAATGTCTCGCCAGACTAATTCATGTTCCAACTTTTTCCCTATTACGTTTAACTTCTCAATAATTTGATGCTTGAGCCGTTTTTTCCGTCTACTCTCTTGTGATTCTATTTGAGGTAGGAGTTGATAAATTGTCTCGAGTGGAATTTTTCTTTGCATATGTCCGTGCTTGACGATACAATATTCTTTACTAAAAGGACTGATTCCAGGATAGATTCCATGAATTTGATAAATACCATCGTATAAATGATACGTTCCCTTTTTAAACTCAGGAAGAAATACTCTTTTCAGTCGATAGACTGGATCTTCTCCCACAATCTCAGCTATCCACATTTTTTCATCACTATTTGGGCTTAAAGTTAGTTTTTGGGCTTTAAATTCTTCGTTCAAATCGATTACCTTTCAATTCAAATAAATCTTTCATAAATTCAGGAATTTGCTTTATTAATCTGGATGGTAACACAATAAATTCTTTTTGATTAATTTGATTAGCAATCGCTGTGTGCATATAAGCAGCTATCAATACAGCACCCAAAGGGGATGAAGACTGTCCCATCAATCCAGATATCATACCAGCTAAGGTATCGCCCATTCCCCCTATTGCCATGCCTGCATTGCCCGGGATATTGCTATAAGATAAGCCGGAAGGCTGATAAATCTCAGTTTGATGCGATTTTAATACGAGGATAGCTTGATATGAATCTGAAAATTCCTGAGGATCATTGATATTGTTCGCTTCTTGCATTTTTAGCCATTCACCCAAGTGAGGGGTAAAGATTAATTGGCCTTTACAAGAAAATGGACCTTCTTTCGCCCACAGGCTAATGGCGTCTCCATCAAGAATTAACACTTGATTAGGTTGGATACTTGATAGCGTTTCACTTAATATCTCAATACTTTCTTGACTCCTACCAAGGCCCGGACCAATTAACACGTGATTTGCTTTAGAAATCCACTGTTTCCTCAAATTTTGATCTGCCCAATTCCCAACCATCATCTCTGGAGTATGCAAATGACAAACATTTATATTAGTCTTTGCAGTTAGCAAACTCGTTAAGCCCGAACCAACATGAACACAGGCGCTAGCAGCTAATATTGCAGCCCCCGCCATCTGTTCATTACCTGCTATAATCAAACTATGTCCGTAGTTCCCTTTGTAACTATCAAATGGACGAGGATCTATAAGTGATCTTATTTTAGTCAAGCTTAATTCAATCATCGTTTTCCTCATTTCCTTGAATATAGTATTATATTAAGCTGAAATCTAATAACAAGCAAGTCAAAATAATACGCTTACAAAGTAAAAACGATGAGGCTAGGAATTTCTCATCATTTTTTATTTTTTTTTAATCAATAACAAGAATTGAAATACCTACTGACTGAGGTCCGGCATGTACTCCTAAAACGGGAGTTAATTCAGTCACAATGGATGTTTCAGCATTAGCAATTTCTTCAGCCAAATCTTTTTGTAATTGAGAGATTTCTTCGTTATTATTGCCGGCAAAAAGAGCGATTTTGTAGCGTTTAGCTCCTTGCAATTTTTCTTTAGCTGCTGCTAAAAGGGTTGCATAAGATCTTTTCTTCCCTCTTGCCTTATTAATGATTTCAATTTCACCGTTATGAATAGTTAATAATGGATTAATATTAAAGAAAGCACCAATCATACCAGCATACTTATTAAACCTCCCACCCTTAATAACATATTTCAACGTTCTAAACAGAGCGTAAATACCAGCTTTATTTTCCACTCTTTCTAATTCAGCTAAAATTTCCTCAGCTGACTTACCATCTTCTCTGAGTTCAGCAGCATAGATTGAAAGTAAACCAGTGATTGAAGCAATATAATTGGATTCATAAATGAAAATTTCTAAGTTTTTATACTGTTCTTTAACTACTTCATATAATTGACGCATACCGGTTAATTTTAAAGATGCTGTAATTACTACTGCTTGAGTATAACCCTTCTCTACTAAACGATCCAAAAGATCTATAATTTCTTGGATAGGCGGAATACCAGTCGATAAGACGTCATGATGTTGCATCTGTTCGTAGAATTCCCTAGAATCAATATCAATCAAGTCACGATAGTGTTTATCTCCCATTTGCAACATATAGTGAATGATTTCAATACCGTAATGTTCAGCAAGATCTGCCTTTAAGTCTTGTGAAGTATCTGCAATAATAGCTAATTTATTCATTATAATCTCCTATCTGGTCATAACCACCTGATTCAATAATCAATTCGGCTAGTAATTTAGTAGCAAATGCATGTGATACTGCATTAATACCTTCGGTTTTTTTACTTATTTCAATTCCTTCAACAACAAAGGGACGATTTTGACCTACCGTTTTAAAAACACGTTGAACAGCATTGTTAATTGACTCTGAAAACAAATCAAACCCTTCTTCGATCGTTACCCTCTTCGTTTGGAGTTCAATGCCCCTTCGAACGGTTTCAATAGGCAAAATACGTTTATAGATAGCAATAATTAAAAGAAAGGCTATCTGTTGACGTCCATACTTCCTACCCTTGATTTTAGGGATGACACCCCATTTAGAATAATTTTGAATCATCGTGGAAGTCATTGCTACTTCGTCATTCATGATTGGGCCCAAACAATCTTGAATATATTCAACCACTTCTTGGTTGAACATGGACTGTTTAGGTAATTCATCCCATGAAGGACAATGGAAAGCTAATATCTTCTCAATTTTTATCGTCACTTAGCACCCCTTTTATCTAGTTATCACCACTATATGTTACCATCTAAATACATTCTGTCAAGCAAAAAAACATATTAAAAAAACTCGAGAAAATATCTCGAGTTTTTTATTCATCAAGTTGACCATTATGAAACACTTCAGACACATCGTCATCATCTTCTAGAGCATCAACAATGGTTGTCAGTACCTCATAATCTTTTTTTGATAGATTGACAAAAGTTTTGGGTATTAAGGTTAATTCAGCTGTATAAATCACTAGCCCTTCTTGCAACAATTTATCTCTTACCTTGGCTAATTCACTGGGATCCGTATAAATCTCAAAAACTTCTTCAGAACTTTCTAAGTCTTCGCCGCCCACTTCTAGAACAAGCATCAACATTTCATCTTCATCTAGATTGTTCTTTTCTCTTTCTAAAACAATATAGCCTTTGCGATCAAACAGGTAATTAACCGTTCCGGATTCTCCAATATTACCACCATTTTTATTATAAGCAATCCTGACATTGGTCATAGTTCGGTTACGATTATCAGTCAATGCTTCGGTCAAAATAGCTACCCCTTGAGGGCCAAAGCCCTCATATATCACTTCATCATAATTCTCTCCTTCAGAGGAGGTCGTCGCCTTTTTAATGGCTCGATCGACATTATCATTTGGCATATTATTGGCTTTAGCCTTGTCCATAGCTAAACGCAAAGCGGGATTAGTGTCCGGATCCCCTCCGCTCTGTTTAGCTGCCATATAAATTTCCCGTGATAATTTTTGGAAGAGTTTCCCTCTTTTAGCATCCTGGGCACCCTTACGATTTTTTATATTATTCCACTTAGAATGTCCTGCCAATGTTATCGACTCCTTTCACTTTTATAAATCTATTTCTAATAAGATGGGGGTATGATCTTGACGCTCGCCTGAATCGATCATTTCAGATCTTTGAACTTTATCAGCGATTCGATCACTCACTAAGAAATAATCAATTCTCCAGCCTGAATTATTCTGTTTACTTGTTCGAACCCTTTGGGCCCACCAAGTATAAACGCCTTCTACTGGACCATGTAAATGACGAAAAGTATCCGTGAAACCTTTGTTTAAAAGATTAGTAAATCCTTGACGCTCTTCATCTGTAAAGCCTGCAGAAAAGTGATTTCTGTCTGGATGAGCCAAGTCAATTTCTTTATGAGCTACATTAAAATCACCTGTCGCAATCACAGGCTTTACTTGGTCTAAACATACTAAATAATCAGCATACTTTTCATCCCAAATCTGACGATCCTCTAGTCTCTTTAACTCGCTTCCAGCATTTGGAGTATATACATTAGTAAGGTAAAAATCAGCAAATTCCAATGTCATTATTCTACCTTCATAATCCATTGGATGAGGACAAGAAATTTCTGGATAAGAAACTTCAGCTTTCAAGTCTTTCTTATACATAAACATCGTTCCAGCATATCCCTTACGAGCTGGTTCTTGAGAAGAACGCCAAGCTATTTGATAATTAGGGAATAGTTCCTCTATAACCTTTTTATGTTTTTTGGTTGGTCCCTTAGCAGATAACTTAGTCTCTTGAATAGCTATTACATCTGCTTGCAAAGCGTTGAGTTTAATCAAAACTTCTCGAGACAGGATGGCTCGATTAGAATCACTGGTCAATGCAGCGTTTAGTGAATCAATATTCCAAGATATAATTTTCATTTCATTCTCCTTTTTAAATATTAGCCTCTTTATTTTATCATATTTAGCCTTGCTTCTCGAATGGTCTATAAATCTCTCAACTGTTTCAACTCATAGTGTTTACGATAGAATGCTAGTATTAAAATAATTAATGAACCTAACCAAGCCATCGGATTAGATAAGACCGTTCCAGAAAATCCAATCATAGGAGTTAATACAAAAGCGGCAATAACCCTCATGACTAATTCCGCAATACCAGCTAATCCAACTCCTGCTAAAGCATTTAAACCAATACTTCGCCCCACTATAAAAGTGTCTACCATATTGTAAAATAATTGGAATAAATTCCCCATTATTAAAGGAATCGAAAAACGAATAATCTTTTTAATGGAGGATCCGGTTGTCATATCATTCAATGGCCTACCTCCTAAGTTTAAATACCTACTCAGTATAGGAAAAACTAAAGATTGCTTCAATGAAATGAAAACACATTCTTTAGTAAAAAAAGCCGAACATTTAAATTTAACAAAAGATTATATATTTTTATGCTCTTCCGAAAGACAACTATCTTTGTTACAATCATTTCATCAATTTGAGGAGGAATTCAATGGAAGCCATTCGCAATTATTTTAAGTTTTCTGAGAACAATACGGACCTAGGAACAGAGATACAAGCAGGAATCACTACCTTTCTTGCTATGTCTTATATCATGTTCGTCAATCCAGCCATTTTGTCACAAGCAGGTATGCCGGCACAAGGAGTATTTCTAGCTACTATTTTTGCTGCTGCTATTTCAACTTTATTCATTGGAATATTTGCTAATGTTCCTTACGCCTTAGCTCCCGGGATGGGATTAAATGCATTCTTTACCTATACGGTTGTTTTTGCCTTAGGATTCACTTGGCAAGAGGCACTATCCATGGTATTCATTTGTGGAATCTTGAACGTTTTAATCACTATCACTAAAATTCGTAAATTATTAATCGTTTCAATTCCTGCATTTTTACAACATGCTATTTCTGCTGGTATCGGTATTTTCATCGGCTATATCGGTTTAAAAAATGCTGGTCTTTTACAATTCACCTCAGGTGCCGGGAATATTATCTCTGTCAATAATGGAGATCCTATGGCGGAAACAATCTCTGGTGGAGTATTCAGCGTTGTAACTGATGGTGGTATTGTCCCAGAATTGGTTAATTTCACCCAACCAGGTGCCTTAATTGCAGTTGTTGGTATAATTGTCACCATTATCCTAATGATGAGAAAGTCTAAAGGAGCCATTTTAATTGGTATCGCTGTTACAACTGTATTAGCTTTCCTAACCAATGTGGTTGACTTAGGACAAGTTTCATTCGCCGATAATTCTCTCTCTTCTGCTTTTGCTGACCTTGGGCAAATTTTTGGCGTAATTTTCACCAGTGCAGGAATCCCTTCTCTATTTGGCGATCTTACTCGCTTACCAATTGTTTTAATGACAATCTTTGCTTTTTCACTTTCTGATGTTTTTGATACAATTGGTACCTTTATTGGTACTGGTTTACGCTCAGGTATCTTTTCAAAAGCCGATCAATTAGCTTTAGAATCCGGTTCAGGATTCACTTCTAAGATGGATAAAGCCTTGTTCGGCGACTCAGTAGGGACAATTTTTGGAGCAATTCTAGGTACTTCCAATACTACAACCTTTGTCGAGTCATCTGCTGGGATTGGAGCTGGAGGTCGTACAGGCTTTACTTCAGTGGTAACAGCGCTTTGCTTTGTTCTTTCTGCTTTCTTATCGCCAATCATCTCTTTAATTCCTGCACAAGCAACAGCACCAGCCTTGATTATTGTCGGGATTTTGATGGTTAGCTCTCTATCCGATATTGACTGGTCGAATTTTGAAGATGCTGTGCCGGCATTCTTCGCATCTGTTTTTATGGGTTTAACCTACTCCATTTCCAACGGAATTGCAGCAGGATTCATTCTCTATGGAATCATTAAAACAGCTAAAGGACAAACTAAAGAAGTTCATCCAATTATTTGGGTATCGATTGTTCTCTTTATCATCAACTTCATCGTGCTAGCTATTATTTAAGAATAATACTTAAAACACCTGCTTTCTTTTTAAAAAAAGCAGGTGTTTTTATTTAATCTTCTTGATTGATAATGCGGTAGTATGACCGAGAAGTTAGATGGTAGAAAATCAGATAGAATAGAATAAATCCCGATAGGACCATACTGAAGCTAAACAAATAATCATTAAAATTATTAACACCTAATAAACCTAACAGTTTGAATATAATTTGACTCGCAAACAGATTATGAACAACTGCAATGATTAAAGGTAAGAAGAAAAACCAAAGTACTTGAGAGCGGATGGTTTTCTTAATTAATTGTAAAGGTAAGCCCACTTGTTTCATAATTTGATAATTCTTTTTATCTGCATAACCTTCTGATATTTGCTTGAAGTAAAGCATCAAGATCATTCCTATTATCAGTACACTTGAAACGATAAGACCGATAAATAATAAGCCACCATTAAGCTGATAGAGCAACTCCTTTTTATAGGCCTTACTCTCCATGAAAAAGCCTTGCTCATCAACCAGTTTTTGAACTGTTTTTTCAAACTGAGGCTCTTTCAAATCAAAATATAAAGAGCTTACAGTGGATAATTCTATATCGGACTTATCTAATAAATACCTTTGCATCGCTTGTAACTCTGCTAAAGAATTGACACCAAAATACAGTGCATCAACACCAATGGTATAAGGAATAATTTCACCTTTACCAATATAGACCGCGCGTTCTAATCCATCTTTCCAATAAATTTTTTCCCAATGTGATACATCCTTTAAATTAGAAGCAAGAACCCACTGATCTTCTGGAACAGATTCATCGGGATATCTAGCTAGATAATCTGCCTTTAACCCGAGAATAACAAAGCTATGCTCTCCTTCTTCCACTTTTTGCTTTTGACCAGGCTCTAACAAAGGATAAATATGATCTTCTTTAATCAAGATAGCCTCCATCGCATTTGTCTCAATTAAATTGTTCGAAATCAAATCAGTTGATTGAAGTTCTGCTTGAAAATTTCGTAACAATTCTAATTGTTCCTCTGTTGTTTTTTCATAAGCTTGAGAAGGAGCAAAAGTTATTTCATACTCTCTTGGCATGGAACCTTCAGCAGCTGCTTCCATATTGCGATAGGTGGTTAAGGTCATTGCCAAGACCATCATAATACCAGTGGCTAAAATGGTTATCGAGGCTAATGATGTGGCATTTTTACTTATTCTCTGCAACATGCCTGAAGTACTTAAGAAATGAGTGGGTTGATAATAATAGCGCTTATTTTTTTGCATCAATTTCAACACAAACACCATAAAAGCTATGAAAAAAGAATATGTTCCGATCATCACTAAGAAAATAGCGATAAAAATCATAGACAGTGAATCTAAAACACCTTGAGTAGTAAGAGCAATATAATAGCCAGTCGCTAAGGTGATTAAACATATCGCCAAAATAATCCAGCGGTTCTTAACTCGCCCTTGTCCCTTACGGCTATCCTTCATCAAATCCAGCGACTGTAAACGATGAATTTTTAAGATGGATAAGAGATAGATAATAGCGTAAGTTCCCACCATCAATACTAAGGTTTCTAGGGCCGCTTTAGGATCAAAAGGATAATCCATAAATCCGGCTCCGGTATCCTTCATTAAACGATTAAATAAGACAAACAAAAAATTACCACTTAAATAACCTATTAAAACACTAAATAAAGCATTAACTAAGAGGACAATCGTAAATTGAATGAACGAAATACGACCTACATGCTTTTTGGCTAATCCTAGAATGGAATAGAGACCAAATTCTTGCGTTAACTTTTTTCGTATAAAGCTAGAAGCGTACAAAACAATAATAATATTCAAAAGAGTCGCAAAGAAAACACCAATCATCAATATAGAATTTAAACTGGCTGACCGTTCGATAATATATTGATTGCCAGTGAGCGATAAAATAATATATTCTAAAGCAAACAGAATAATGGAAGCAAGACTGAAAGGTAAAAAAAGTTCTTTGTTCGACTTCATTGATTTTATAGCTGACTTACGGATAACAGTCGACATACTTAGCATTTTGCTTCCCTCCGTCCATTCAACATCGCTAAGGCGTCAGCAATCGCATCTTGAAAATCAAGTGATGATTGTTGGCCTCGATATATTTCATGATAAATGACGCCATCTTTGATAAACAAAACTCGGTTAGCAGAAGACGCTGCCTTTATCGAGTGAGTGACCATCAAAATCGTATTACTTGCTTGATTTAATTTTACAAAAATTTGCATAATCTGTTCAGAAGTCTTTGAATCTAAGGCCCCAGTGGGTTCATCAGCTAGAATAATATCCGGTTGATTGATTAGAGCACGAGAAATTGCAATCCGTTGCGCTTGGCCTCCTGATATTTCATAGGGATATTTATCTAATGGTGCCTCTACCCCCACCAAACTAGCTACCCTTTTAAGTTGTTCTTCCATTTCAACCACTGATTTCTGTGATAAAACCATTGGTAAGAGGATATTGTCTCGGTTGGTAAATCCATCTAATAAATTAAAATCTTGAAAAACAAACCCTAGCTTCTCACGGCGAAAACTGGCAATTTGCTCTTCTTTAAGCCCCGACAAATCAAAATCATTTATCAAGACACGACCGGCAGTCGGTTGATCAAAAGTCGCTAAAATATTCAGTAAAGTTGATTTCCCCGACCCTGACTCTCCCATAATAGCTACATATTCCCCTTCATTAATAGCAAAATTAACATCTCTTAAGGCGATAGTCTTATTGCCTCTCCCACTGTATATTTTTTCAACATGTTCTACACTTAATAACATAAACTAGTCCCCCCTCTATTTCTTAAATCAAGTCTATAGGAATATTTAATTATCGGCCTTTATCAAAACTTACAAATTGTAAAAGAACCTTACATTTTTGTAAGGTTAACTCATCTCTTGATTAAATTGTATGATAAAACGGCTTCCTTCACCCTTTTTTGACTGAACACTTACGGCTTGGTTGAGACGCTTACTAATTAACTGCACCATGTATAAACCAATACCAGAAGATTGCTCGTTCAGTAAACCATTATGGCCCGAATAACCCTTATCAAAAATCTTAGGTAAGTCTTGAGAATGAATACCTCTTCCATCATCTTCAATGACCAAGTCATAACTAGCTTGTCTCCATTTAATCCATATATTCCCTTTGGGGCTGTATTTTAAAGCATTGGATAAGATTTGTTCGATCATAATCTGACACAGATTAGCCTCCGTTAAAATTGCTTGATCGATCGGTTGATAGTGTAAAGTAATCTCCTGATTGATGAACTGATGGCGGTAACGTTTTAAGAGCGGTTGGATAATCTCATTCAATTGAACCCGGCTAAAGACCATGTCTCTTTTAGGGTTAGTTACTTTAAGATAATTTAAAGCTAAATTAGAATAAGATTCAATTTTGACTAACTCTTGATTAAGTAGCCCTTTCGACGGATCATCGCTTTCTTCTAAGAGCATTTTACTTGCCGCAATCGGTGTTTTAATTTGATGGACCCATAATAAGAAATAGTCTTCCAAATCTTTCTCCCTATTTAATTGAATATTCTTCTCAACAAGTGAACTCTCCAATAAAGTTTGAAATTTTACTTGGTAACTTACTTCCATTTGAAAATAAAACCATTGCCTCCCTAAATATAAGACTAAAATAAGCACAATCAGTAAAGAAGGGATGAGGTAATGCATCCAGTTTAGATGAAATAAGTAAAAAACAAGAGCAAAAAGAGCTAAGATAAAGAGAACAAATAATATCAGACCGCGATATTCATTAATGAAAGCTTTCATTTTTTGCCTCTTTCTTTAAAAGACAATAACCGACTCCTTTTTTAGTACCAATTACCGGCCCACGATTAAATGCTATCAATTTTTTTCTTAAGCGTGAAATATTGACCGCTAATGTATTATCATCAATAAATTGGTTTTCTTGCCAGCAGGCATCAAGTATTTCATCCCTTCTTGCATAATTCCCCTTTTTCTTAAATAAGACTGCTAATATTTGGTATTCAGTGGCGGTTAAGTCAATAATTTCTTCTTGGTATCCAAGGCTTAAAGCTTGTGTATTTAAAGTCATCCCATCAAAACTAAGATTAAGACTGTTATCTGGTTGATAGTTATAACTTCTTCTTAAAAGAGCCTGGATTTTTGCAACAATCAGCTGACGATCAATTGGCTTGACTAGATAATCATCTCCCCCCATCTGTAAGGCTACTAGCTGGTCCATACTTTCAGATAAAGAAGAAATAAAAATAATTGGAATTTGTGATTGAGCCCGCAACTGACTACACCAATAATAGCCATTTTGATAAGGTAAATTAATATCTAAGAGGACCAGATGGGCTTGCCAAGAGAGGCATTCTTCGACAACATTTTCAAAGTCTAGACACTTTCTAACTTCAAACCGATGCTTAATTAGTGTATTCGCTAAACCCTCAGCAATAATCGGGTCATCTTCAACGATAAATACTCGCATACCCTTCTTCCTTTCTAAAATTGATCACGCGCTTTTCTTAATTGGATGAAATCTTTCAAGCTTTCAGCTTGTAGGAACAGATTAATTTCCTTTTCAACAGCTAAACTAGTCGGGAGGCTCGGTAAGCCTTTGGACCTTAAAACTTTGACAGCTTGTTGCTGGTTCATTAAGTTTTGGTTGTCAGGTTCGATGGTTAAAGCAAAGGCCAAGTTGGTTAAAGTGTATTCGTGTCCAGCATAAAGTTGCGTTTCATCAGGCAAGTCTTTTATTTTTTGAAGACTGTCATATTGCGCTTGATAATCATTAGTAAATACACGCCCACAACCCGCTGAGAATAAAACATCACCACAGAAAAGATGCTTCCCCAGTAAATATGACACATGCTCAGCACTGTGCCCTGGTGTTTTAAGCACCTCAAACTCTAAACCACTTATCTCCAACCGGTCACTCCCTTTGACCACTTGATTAACTCTTTCTTCAACTTCAATCGGTCCGTAAACGGTCACCGCATGCTTTTGACTGGCTAACAATTCGCTCAATCCACCGACGTGGTCCTCATGAAAATGCGTTAAGAGAATCGCTTTGACTTTTAAGCCTAATGTTTTTAAGTAATTTATTAAAGGTTCACTTTCTCCTGGGTCCACGACAATAACTTCATCTTCTTTTTCAATTACCCAAATATAATTATCTTCTAAAGCAGGAATTGCTTTTATTTGCATCAGTCTCATCCTTTCTAAACTTTTTCGTAATTTAATAACCAAATCTTCCTATCAGTCCCTGCACTATAAGCAGTCAAAGCATTTGTTGCTGAGATCACTCGATGACAAAAAATGAGCAACAAAATAGGATTGGCTCCCACTGCCCCTCCTACTGCTTGAGCAGATACCTTTTGCTTAGTTTCGGCTTCAATAGTTTTCGCTATCTCTTTATAAGTCATTGTCTTTCCGTAAGGAATTTTCTTTAATATTCGCCAAACGTTTTGCCAAAAACAGTCTGGTTCATTGGATTGAGAGGAAAAAATAATGGCAGAGTTAGTTTGTCCGCGGAAATAGCTTTCTAACCAATTGATATAGGGTTTAAATTCAGGTCTCGACCAGGAAATAAAGTGCACATTGTCCGGTAAATTTTCTTCCACCCTTCCTTTGTTCTTGAACCATCGGCCAATGAGCGCTTCTTGGTCTACTAAAAGTTGTAATCGTCCAATCGGACTATCATAAATCGTAGAGATCAACAAAACTCCCCTGATCTTTCATTCAATTTATCCTAACAAATTAACATCTACAAATGAATAAAAACCGAATCTTAATTGAAGATACTGACATCCTTTAAACCTTCTAAGTTAACTCGGTAAGTCAATCCAATAACGATTTACCCTTACACCCTTTTCTATTCTTTGGTCTTCCAATACACCCTTCCACTTTTTAATGGTCGCTTGAGAGGCTTTATTACTGGCTCTACAAGTAATTAGAATGCGTTCATTTCCTAGTTCATGGGCTTTCTTCAAGGCCTCACCTAGCATCCAACTTGCTACACCTTTAAACCGATAGTCTGGATGAACCACATAACCAATCTGACCCCCAGAATGAAGTAAATAGTCATTCAGATGAGGACGTAAATTAATGGCACCGATCATTGTTCCTTTTTCATCAAGACATAGCCATTGAATCACGGGTACTCTACCGACAGGTAGTTCCTTCCCTTGAGACCAATTCTTCATTAAATTAATCCACTGGTCTAATTTTCCATGATATCGGTGAAGACTAGAAGTCCCAGCAATCCATTGATCAGATTCAGGATAACTGTCTAAAAATGCTTCAATTCTATCTATATCTTTTAAATCAGGTTGTTTTAAAAACATTTGATTATCGTTCCTTTTCTTATAAATGTTAATAGCTTATTGCTTTCAAGAATGGTATAGTTATTTTAAGGCAAAATTTAAGGAGTGATCTTTTGAAAGACATTGTATCCATACTCTTGACTATCGCTTTAATCGCTGGTAGTAGTTATCATTTTTATAAAAGAAGTCGCAATCTTTTTGTAGAAGTAACTCAAAGCTACTGGATTTGGACTCAATTAATAACCATCGGTTTGTTAGTTTGGATTGGTTTTCAATTTGCAACTAGTAGGTGGCATTATTTATTGATTGCTTCAGCCATTCTTTATTTTATCTCGGGCCCATTAGCTAGAGGTATCTCAAAAAATGATTTTTCTATTTTCAGAGGAACTTTATCCGTAATGATTCCAATTTCTTTTGCAAAGGTCGATCGTGTTGTTTTAACTAGAGATCTTAAAAAAAACCGTATCAATTTATTAGGAAAAGCCAATAAGCAGTATTTTGCCCAATCTTTTCCTTTAAATGATGAAGGCAAACTAATCGCCCATTTAAAAGAAGCAAATATTGAAGTAGATGTTCAAGATGTTACACGTCCTTAAAGTAAAGTCAGACAATCATTGTCTGGCTTTTTGGAAGCTTAATTATAAATAATCTTTAGATTTTAACCAAAACACAACAACGATACTGATTATTAAGCTTAATAGAATTGTCATAAAAAATCCCGCTTCGCTATTTGCAAACGGAAGTGGTACATTCATTCCCCACAGTCCTCCAATAATTGTCGGAATCGTAAGAATAATCGTAATCGAGGTCAAAACTTTCATTACATTATTCAAATTATTGGAAATTACATTCGAGAATAGATCACTTAATTGACCGGTGATTCGCATCCCTTCATTAACCATTGATTCGGCCTGATACGACTCAATCAAGACATCATGCATTAAAGACTTCAAAGCAGGCACAGACTGAAATCTTTCATCCTGACTAATTTTTTCCAGAATTATTCGATTATTATGCACGGCTGTTTTTATATATGCCAAGCTTTTATCAAGTCTCATAAGACGGTAAAGTTCTTTATTTTGAGAAGAATACTCAATATCTTTTTGCATGTCTTCAATTTCTTCATGCACCCAAGCTAAAACTTTAATGGTTTCGTTTTGAATTTTCCAAAAAACTTTCATTATCATCTCTTCATAGCTTAATTGAATATTTCGATCAAATTGTTTAAAAAGATCTGAAAAATACTGAGGATCTTCATTGAGACTCACAAAAAGCTGGTCTTCCACTTTTACTAGCGAAATAGCTCGTGTCTTGTATTCGCATTCTTCCAAATTATTAGATTGTGGTAGTAGGTACTGTAAAACGACTAGGTAAGTCGAATGCCCTTTGATATTAACCCCATCTTCTATACGCGCTATTTCAAAAGGATCGTTGACGCTTGTAAGGTAGTCGTTAGGAATTTTTAACTTTCCACAGATATTCTCCAACTCTTGCTCGGCTAACCCTTGAAATAATTGCCAATGAACATCTTTCACCATCTATTCAGTCTCCTTTAAATTGTTTAGAAATTTCATTTACTTGGTTTAAATTGCTCAAGAATGCTCTTTTTTATATTCAAACTATTTAATCGTTGACCCCACTTTATTATAAGTGAATTTTCACTTCAAATACTATTATATCACTCGCTAAATGTATAACCTTCAATTAACAAGCACTTGTCAAAAAAAATAAGATGCCCTAGAATAAAAAAGGAGGTTTTTTATGAAAAACACTTATACTTCAATCAAAACGCTCTTGCTCTGCGCCCTTACCGGATTAATAACTGGCTGTGTAATAGCAGCTTTTAATCTTCTTATCAATCATCTTGCAAATTTTTCATACTCCTTATTATCACTCTCGCATCAAAATATAACAAATCTTATTATTTATGCTTTGTTTATGCTAGGTCAGGGATTTTTTACCGCCTTTAGCTTAAAAATGGAACCAGCTATCGGAGGGTCAGGTGTCCCACGAATAAATGGCCTTCTTCACAAGCATTTAAATCAAAATGGGCTCACCGTTTTAATTTACAAATTTTTTGGTGGAATTGCTGCTATTGGCTCCGGCTTAACTCTAGGAAGAGGAGGCCCATCTATTCAAATCGGCTCTACTATCGGGCAAGTTGTGAGTAAGTTTTTTCATAGCGATTCTTCTATCAGTCGTTACCTAATAGCTGGTGCAGCAGGAGGAGGAATGGCGGCTACTTTCAATGCACCTTTATCAGGGCTATCTTTTATCTTAGAAGGTTTATTCTATAAAACAAGTAGGCAATTATTTATTTATGCCGGTATAATCGTGCTGCTTGCTAATCAAACAGCTAATAGCATTTTAGGAAATCAACCTTCTATTATTCTGCTTAGACAAGCAGAACTTCCAGATAATTTATTGATAACTTGTCTTGGTTTAGGGCTTATTACGGGTCTTTCTGGTGTATTGTTTAATTGGATAATAATCCAGGGAAAAGGTCTTTCACAGGTTTTAGCAATTCCTCAATGGCTAAAATCAATCCTACCTTTTATATTAACCGCTATTATACTCTATTTTGACCGTAATTTATTTGGTTCTGGAGCTAATTTAATAAGTTTCCCAATCGGCGCGAACCCTAATCCTAACTACCTATCTTATTTATATTCAATGAAGATATTATTATTAGCATTCGCTTTTTGTTCAGGCATGCCCGGTGGTATCTTTTTTCCATTATTATCTATTGGAGCTATATTAGGTAATCTCTATGGCAGTTTATTGTACAATTTAGGATTGATTCCCTCTGACCTTATCATCTATCTTTCTTTATTTGCAATGAGTGGACATTTTGCTGCAATTGTCAGAGCACCCCTTTCTGGTATTTTTTTAATTCTTGAAATGACAGGTGTTTCTCTCCCATGGTTATTTCCTATCACCTTGGTTACTTATCTTAGCTACTTAGTCGCTGAGTTACTAGCAAGTCCTCCCATTTGTGAAAGCCTACTTGATCTGATATTACTTAATCAAACTCACTTCAATCATACAAAAAAGTCTGTTCCTCAATAAAGAGAAAACAGACTTTTTATATTACATGGTACATTTAAGGGGACCCCACTATGTTTGCTCAGTTTAAACGAACTATTCGTTTTAATGGATTAGTGATACTCTTTCCACAATAAATAAACTAAGGCAACAAAGAAGAGTAAGCCTGATACCTGCCATATAACATAGTTCATAATTGAAGCAATAACTAATTTACCAAAATCTTTACCTAGAGGGTAAAATCCTAAAAATTGGGTATCTGTGGTTGACCTCAAACGTTCTTTTAAAATATAAATAATTAACATAATAGCTAGTGGAAATAGAATGAAATTACTTAAAGCATCAAAGCCATTAATAGCAAAATAAATAAAAGAAGCAACAAAATTATAAATCCAAAAATTCTTTTCAACACTTTGCACATATATATTTAGTGGGATCATATTCATCTTCCTTTCTATGGTTTAATTATACTATTTTAAGTTTTCAAGCTAATCAGACTTAGGACCTAAAAGAAAAAGAAGCCATTATTTTTTTTAATTCAACCACTCCTTGCGACTTTGCCAACTATAGTTGCTAGATAAGCAACTAAGTCTTTTGATAAAATTAAGGAAAGTTTAAATAGGAGGAATTTATTATGACTATTGGTGAGCGTATTCAAACTTTAAGGAAGAAGCAAGGCTTGTCTCAAGAAGAACTGGCAAATAAAATTGATGTCTCGCGACAAGCTGTTTCTAAATGGGAAAGTAATCAAAGTAATCCAGATCTCAAAAACATTGTAGCTTTGAGTGAAGTTTTTAAAACTTCAACAGGCTCCATCCTAAAAGATAGTCTAGGCGATTTTCAAGCTTTTCAAAGTAACAATCCACTCTTTATTCTAGCCTTTGCCTTAACTTTTTTCATTTTAGTTGGCGTTTGGGCTTATTCAGCGAACCGTTTTCGTGAGGATGAGATCTTTTGGATGGCTTTCTTGTCTGCTATAGCTGGGGGAAGTTTAGGGTATATTGTACAAGTCATTTTACACAAGAATCGTAAAAATCAATAGAAAGACAACATTTAAGAAAAATCTTTAATGTTATCTTTCTTAATGAAACTCGCTTTAAAAATCTTTTTTGCTATAAGATCGAGCAGCTAATATGTAAGAAAGACTGAGTGATAGAATGATATAAACAGACAATGGCATGAGTAGTTCTTGAAAAGAAAATTGATTGGAAAAATTGGTAAATGGAGCAAATAATGGTTCATTTAGAGTTCCTTCACTTTTAGCTAAAAAAAAGAAAAAATAGAAAGACATTAAACTACATATTTGGTAAAAAAATTTACCAATAACATAATATGCAAAGTATGAAAATGAGATCGAACCTATTGAATAAGTAAAGGCAATTAAAACTTCATTAGGAGAGTAGGCCTTGAATTCGGGTAAAAGATAATTTGGTAAAATAAAACTAATAAAAAATAGCGTCCCCATCAAAATAGTGTAAACATATTTAGCTAAGACGATTTTTTCAGCCTCAATAGGTAAACTATTTAAAAGCACTCCCGATTTCTTAAAATTTTCCTTTTCATTCATAATTAGTGGGTACCAAACTGTCAAAACAACGGGACAAATGATTGGAATTTGAAATGAATCGGATAGAACACATCCCACAAAAAATATAGCCATAAAAATCAGTAAATTTTTTTTAGAATTTAAAATAAATTCTTTATGGATTAAAGCCTTCATACTATCTCCTTTCATCAAATAAATTAACCATTATCTCTTCAAGATTAGCCGGATCGATAATCATTTGTTCTCCAAATAATTCTTTAAATAGCTCATAGTTTGACGAAAGGCCCTCAAATCCGACTGATGTTTCTCGGCAATTAATTAATTGGCTCCTGAGCTCGTCGTCTAAAATTTCTTTAGGTCCCTTCACTAACCTGTATTGGTTGAGGAGATAATCTTTTTCTTTATTAATAATCAGTTCTCCATAATGAATCATTGCAATATGATCAGCTATTTTTTCTATATCTGTCATAATATGACTTGAGAAAAAAACAGACTTTTCAGAGTCTTGGATATAGTCAAACAAAATATCTAAAACTCTATTTCTTACGATAGGATCCAGCCCAGAAGTTGGCTCATCAAGAATAATCAACATAGGATCATGTGATAAGGCAATGGCTAAAGAAAGCGCTACTTTCATACCCGTTGAGAGTTCTTCTATTTTTTTAGCTTTTGATAATCCAAATGATTGGGTGTAAGACCAGTAGGTTTCCCAATCCCATTTTTTATAAAAAGGGGCGATCATTTTTCCCGTTTCTTCGACTGTTAAGTGATCATAGAAATAATTTTCCGCATAAACAAAGCCTATCTCTTCCTTAATGGCTACCACATGCTTTTTAAGATCCTTACCAAAAACTTTAATCGATCCACTTTCTGCTTTCATAAGTCCCATAATTAATTTTATGATCGTGGTTTTTCCAGATCCATTCGGTCCCACAAAACCAGTCACATAACCTTTACGAATCTTTAAATCTAAGTTGTTAATTGAGAAATCAGTAAATGTTTTTGATACTTGATTCATTTCAATCACAAATTCTCCCATTATTTACCCTCCTTATAGATCCTTTCCACCAATACTTTTATTTCTTCCAAACTGAGGTCAATCATCGCACTTTCTTCAATCAGATTTTTAATTAATGCTTCCATTCTTTTTAAGTATTTCCTTCTAATGAAATCATGGTCTTGCTCAGCTATATAGGTACCTTTCCCGACCACTGAAGTTACATAACCTTCTCTTTCAAGGTCTTCATAAGCTCTTTTGGTCGTTATTACACTGACTTTTAAGTCTTTTGCTAAGCCCCTTACCGAAGGAAGTAAGTCTCCTTCTTCCACATCCCCATTTAAAATGGCTTGGATAATCTGTTCTTTTATCTGTTCATAAATAGGCTTGGGATTTAACTTAGATATTAAAATGTTCATTGATTCACCTCACCTTAGTTGTTGTGTATATATACAGTATATACACAACGGTTGTTTTTGACAAGTTTTTTCCATAAAAAAAGCCTCCATTCTTATAATAAAGAATTGGAGACTTAGACTTTTATTTCATATAGGTTACTAACTGATACTCGTCTGTTCTAAATAAACCATTTTTCTTATAAAAACTTTGTGTTTTATCAGTATCGTCAGTCATCAATATAATTTGCCGCACCGCTTGGTATTCTTTTAATATCTTCTGCAATAACTGACTACCAATACCTTGTCCTTGATAATCTTCAAGTACTAAAATATCTTGAATATAGATAATGATTAGCCCATCCCCTACTACACGTGCTAGGCCAATTAGTTGATCACCCTCCCAAGCTGTCCAAACTTTTAAGCTGTTTTGGATAGCTTTTTCTAAAAGCTCTGGTTCTTTAGTATAGGCTGTCCAACGAACATTTTCATAAAGAGCTAAAATTTGCTCAAATGGAAGCAGTCCATCTTCTCTAATTTCAATATCGTTCATTAAAATCCTTCCTTACTTTATAAACTTAAAAAATCGGCTTAGTTTAACGACGAAAAATAATCATCACAAAACTGATTCCATTGGACTTGATATTCATCATGTGTCAAAACTTTTAAGTCATAAGGTGATAATATGTCACGAGCTATTGCCTCTTTGACAAAATATTCCAAACCCTCATCAGCAGCTGTTTCATAAACTTGAATCGTTTTAAAGCCATTTTCTACAGCATAAGCCAAACGGCTATGCCCGTCTAAAGAGACCCATCTCTTGTTCATTTTTGTAACTGGTATGATGATATCTGTCTGTTTTCTGATAAAAGATGAAATAGCCTGCAATTTGTCCTTATCTACATAGAACTGCGAAGGCTGAATGTGATCCAGTTCCAAATAAAAAAGTTTAACCGGTTGAAATTGTTTAATTATTTGATTGTTTTTATCGAGAAAAGTATCTATATGTTCAGCATAAAAACGAAAAGCTTCAATTAAAGCTGGAAAATGATTGGCCTCTTTTCCTAGCACTCGGGCCGTATGTCCATTGATAATATGGACACTATAGGGCTGGTTATCAATCAAAAAGGCTCCGTGCTGACTTAAGACTTCCTCATTAAAGCGGTCATCTAGATAATGATTGACCCGTTTAACTTCCAATATACCCCTCCTATAAAATATCCAAATAAAATTGATTCCCAATATCTAAGCCTTTTTCAGTAAACCAAATACGCTCATGGTCATAATCAATCAAGCCTAACTTTTTATGTTTGGCCAAGATTTCCTGGTACTTGTCAATAAAGTCAATATTAAATCGCTGGTTAATCGCTGTGAATTCAAAACCTTCCAACAGGCGCATATTCAACATGATGAACTCTTTTTCGCGATCTTCTAAAGAAAGTTCTTCACTCATTTGGATAGGATATTTTCCTTGATCAATCATGCCGTAGTAATCAGCAAAACGTCGATGGTTAACATACCGTACTAAGTCCATATTTGAAGAAGCGCCTAATCCAAGTCCCAGGTAATTTTCTAATTGCCAATACTTCTTATTATGACGACTTTCAACCTCTCCCTTAGCAAAATTCGAAATTTCATATTGGTGGAAGCCATGCTTAGATAGTTCTGATTGGATATAATGGTACATTTCTCTTTCAATTTCATCGTCTAAAACGCGCATCTGTCCAGTTAACACCCAACGCTGAAAAGGTGTGTTCTCTTTAATCATTAGGGAGTAATAAGAAATATGATTAAGCGGTAATTGCATAGCTAATTCTATGTCCCTTTTTAAAACATCCATGTCCTGTTTAGGGTTAGCAAACATCAAATCAATTCCCAATTTCTTAACACCTAAGTCTTTTAATAAAGCAATCTTTTGATAGACTGTTTCACGATCATGTAAACGCCCCATCATTCTTAAGGTTGCATCATCAAAGGACTGGACTCCCATAGAAAAGCGATTAAACCCATATTTTAAATAGGTTTTTACTTTTTCTTCCGTGACAGATTCGGGATTCATTTCAATCGAAATCTCACAATCTGAAAGAATCACAAAATGACTCTGGATGGCTTCCATAATCTTAACCATCTGTTCAGCTTCTAAATAAGAAGGTGTTCCACCACCAAAATAAATTGTGTCTAATTGATAGTTTCCACTATAAAGAGCCATTTCTTTAATTAAGTAGGTAACGTATTCATCCATTCTCTCTTCCATATCCACAAAGGTTAAAAAGTCGCAATAATGGCATTTCTTTTGACAGAAAGGGATATGTATATAGAGTCCAATTGTTTCTTGCATAGCTTCTCCCACCTTTAATTCTCTCATTCTACTATAACGAGTTTGATTTAAATTTAATAGTACTTATTCTTAAAAAAGAGAAGACGATTGCCTTCCCAAATACTCTACCAATGAAGAGTCACTTGATGTTCCATTTCAATTGAAGCATCCCCAAACAAATCGAGCAACCAACGGCCATAATCATTGAGTTGGTCCAAAATTAAACGCGCACGGTATATTTCAATCTCTAAAGGACGGCTATCTCCTAGGACATCCCATAAAGCATCTAAATTATGACCCGTGTAGTGGGGCAAATTTAATCGATCAATCAAATAGCAATAAGTCGTCTCCTTGTCTGTAAAGGCTTGGCCATCTAATATAATTTTCATACTCTTCATCCTTTCAATAAAGCTGCTTAAAACTATCATAATGATCGTCAGTGTAATAAATCAGCCCATCATTAGAATACACGATTCGTTCAGATCCACGATGGTGACTGTACCCTGCTTGAATATCAGCTTCATAGTATTGCCTTCCTTTTTTCTTAGGTAATTTACCCTCTCGATTGCCAAAACGATTGCCACCAATCACATAAATCGGATCAGCAGTTGACCAGTTTTGCTTAGTTGCCTCTTCCTTAGTTATATAATTAGCTGGCAATCGATTATATTGATGAATATAGGCAGCGACTTGTTCTAGATTATAATAAAACGCTTCTTCTTGAACGACCTCGCTCGTATTTTCTTGGTTAAGCCATGGATCTGTTTCAACTTTTAATTCTGTAAAACCCTCTCGGCTTGTTTTACTGGAATCACTTGCTAACTGTTCACTGACTGGTTCTTCAGTGAATTCTTGCAAAAACTCTTCAACTTGTAAGCAGCCACTTAAAGAGATGGCTAGAAAAAGTATTAATAAGCTTAATAAATAGTTACATTTCGTTTTCATGCATTCCTCCAAAAATATTTCAGCAACATATTGATACTAGCATACTTTTCGCATATTTATTCTTTTTATTTAAGAGTTAAAGTTTTTTAATTATCGGTAGATTCTGGATTACTTTCAGCAAACACCACCACATAGATCTTGATTTTTGCAAGACAGGATATATTTGCTACTCATATCCAATTACCATATAAAAAACGGTCGAGTATAAATACTCAACCGCATTTTATTCTCCCTATAATATAATCTACCGAACACCTCATGCATCCGATGAACGTGTATAAGTAGAATGTTTCTTAATTTCTAATATATCCTAAGCTCTCCCTAAGATAAATGTAGTTAGTTCTTTTAGCAAATCTTATAATTATTCCGTTTCAAGAATACCACTCACAATATGGTCAACATTCCATTTGATCATTGTGATGTATGTATCTCCTTCTTCGCCTTCATTTGCTAATGAATCTGTAAAGATTTTCGATTTAACAGGAATTCCTGTTTCTTGAGAAACTGTCTCCATTGTTTTAGGATTGATTGATGTTTCAACAAATAAGGCTTTCACATCACGCTCATTAATAATATCTAAGATTCGCTTCATTTGGTCAGGTGTTCCTTGATTATCTGTATTGATTTCCCAAATATAAGCTGCTTCAAAGCCATAGGCCTTAGAAAAGTATTTAAAAGCTCCTTCTGAAGTAACTAAGATTCGTTGATCTTCTGGAATTTTAGCAATTTCATCTTTTGCATATTGGTCTAGATCTTCTAATTCTTTGGTATAAGCTTCTTTATTTTTTAGATACTCTTCTTTATGCTCTGGATCAGCTTCAATTATTTTTTCAGCAATAAGATCAACATATTTAATGCCATTTTGTACGTCTAGCCAAGCATGAGGATCTTGCTCATTTTCTTTACCTTCAGCTGTTAAATGCATAGGTTCTACTTCTTCAGTCACCGCAAAAGCTACATCTTTTTTATCAGTTACATCAAGTAAATCATCAAACCAACCTTTTCCTGTTTCGAGGTTAAATCCGTTATAAAAAACGAGATCAGCTTCAGATACTTCTTGAGCATCTCCTGGTAACGGCTCATAGCTATGAGGGTCTGTTCCAATTGGCACTAAACTATAGACTTCTCCATGTTCTCCAACGATATTCTTAACCATATCAGCGATGATTGAATAACTTGCTACGATTTTTAGGCTTTTATCTTCAGCGGCTTGGGCTTTTACCCCCCCTCCAATTCCTGATAAGATAGTAGATAATAATAGAGTCAATGCAATAAATTTTTTAAATATTTTCATGATACTTTTTCCTTTCTAAAAAAATTGTTTTTTGGTGAAGCAAAAAATGAAATTAAGAAAACTAGTGAACCCAACAAGACAATTGCTGAACTCGTAGGCAGATTATTTTGGAAACTTATATATGTTCCGATTAGTCCCATTGAAGCTCCAATTATTGAGGCTAATAGAATCATATGGATTAGTTTATTTGTCCATAAATAGGAAGTCGCAGCTGGTATAACTAACATAGCAATAACCAACACAATTCCTACTTGGGAGAGTGAGGAGACAGTTACAACGGACAACATAAGCATTAATAAATAATGATAGAAATCCGTATTGAGTCCATATGCTTTCGAAACAACAGGATCGAAGGATGAAATTAATAACTCTTTATAAAAAAGACTTACAATAATAATCACAGCAACGAGTACCCAAAAAGATTGTTCTAACTCAGAATTCGGAACCGCTAAAATATTACCGAACAAGACGTGATTTAAATCGATTCCACTTCGTGCTTGACTAATTAAGATAATTCCTAAAGCAAAAAATGAACTTAAAATGATGCCAATCGCAGTATCACTTTTAATGTTAGATTTTTTTGAAATATATTGAATTAGAACAGCAGCAAAAATCCCAAAAAGCGATGCTCCAAACAACATATTAATACCAAACATATAGGAAAGAGCTACCCCAGGTAATACCGCATGCGATAATGCGTCTCCCATCAAGGCCATCTTTCTTAAAACAATAAAGCTACCTATAATTCCAGACACTACCCCTAAAAAAATTGCGGATAAACCTGCATTAATAACATAGGAAGGTAGGTCAAAGAGTTGAGAAAACACTTCTGTCATTTTAATCACCTAACCCTTTTATTTGAACATTTCCTAATGAGCCTCCGTAGGCTGCTTGAATATTCGCATTAGTAAACACTTCTTTAACTGCTCCCTCAGCGATGACTGATTTATTTAAAATTAAAAGTCGATCAAAGTATGACTGCACCTCATGAAGATCGTGATGGACCACTAATACCGATTTCCCATCACTGCGCAATTGCCTCAAAATGTCCACAATAATATTCTCACTTTTGAGATCAATCCCAACAAAAGGCTCATCTAAAAAGAAAACTTCTGCTTGTTGAGCCAGTGCTCGAGCAATAAACACCCTTTGTAGCTGACCACCAGATAGATTACTAATTTGTTTTTTTCGAATATCCTCAATCACTACTTGCTCCAAACAGTAATCCACAATTTCTCTTTCCTTCTTACCTGGTCTTTTAAACAATGGTAAATTAGGGTAAGTTCCTGTTAAAACAGTATCTTCAACTGTAATGGGAAAAGTTAAGTCTAAGTCACTTTTTTGAGGAACATAGGCAATTTTTCTTAATTTATTTTTAATGTCCTCGCCATTATAAGTCACTTTTCCACTGCTAGGAATAATTCCTAACATTGCTTTCATTAAGGTTGATTTTCCAGCGCCATTCGGCCCTATAATACCCTCACTGTATCCAAATGGGATATCAAGGTTCACATCGACTAGTGCTTTGTGCCCAAAATAATCAACATTCAAATGTTTAATTTGAATCATATATATATACTCCTTTCTTCACTAGTAAGAGTGTACACTATTTTTTAACTTTAAGCAATAAATTATTTAGGAGGGTCTAATGTTTTTGTTTTGTGATTGCTATATCATAATTTTGTTTGGTGAAAAACTATTTTAGTCTAGTTAATTGTAGTTGTGTTATACTAAATTTACTAAGAAAATTCACTAAGAAAGACTAAGGTATTAAAAGCTTATGAAAGAGGGAGAGATAATGAAACGATCCAATGTCAAAGAAAACTATCTTAAAGCGATTTTCAGTTTGAACGGTAGTGAAGAATATGTTTCAAATAAATTAATTGCGGACAGCTTAAATATTTCAGCTCCGTCTGTAACCGATATGATTAGCCGATTAGTTGAAGACAATCTTGTTGAATCCATCGCCTATAAAGGAGTGCGTTTAACCAGACAAGGATTAGAAAGTGCGATTAAGGTTGTGCGTAAACATCGCATTGCCGAACTTTTTTTAATGAAAATCTTAAAATATGACATCACGCAAGTTCACAACGATGCTGAAACCATTGAACATTTAGAAAGTGACTATTTTTTTGAGAAATTAGAAAAACTGCTAGATTATCCAAAATTTTGTCCTCATGGAAGTATTATTCCCACAATTGATAATTATCAAGAAGTTTATCGGACACCTCTATCATCATTTAGTGAAGGTGACCACCTAGTGTTTCGTCGCTGTATCGATAAACATGAACTACTAGAATACTTACAACAAATTAATCTTGAATTAAATCAAAGAATTCACCTAGATAAGATTGATGACACAAATCGTATTTTTATTTTTTCATATAACGATGATCAAACAGCCTATTTTAGTTTCGATATGGCAGAATTGATTTTCTGCGAAAAAATTTAATTTCTAAGACTATTAAAGATGAGTCTATTGGCAAATAAAATATACCCACTTTCGCATCCTATCACCATAAAAAAACGCTGGATAACTTCCAGCGTTTTTAATTTATTTAAGTGTTTGATAAGTAAATCCAGCCGGCAAGAATATAGCCTGTCTTCGATTTAAATCTTCGATGTCATCAAAAACTATTGAATAAACCATTTGATTTTGAGCGGATTGAATGGTCAACCTTCTTGATGGACTATCATAAGCAGATAAATAAACAGTATGTGTGTAAGAATGATATTTTTTGTTAGGGATAAAGCCTTTAGGTAAAGCAACAGAAGATAAGACGCGGTAAAGATTGCCAAAGGCAGACTGACTGTCATGATTATCAAGTGTTTGTTGTGCTAGATAATAAGCTTTTAAAAAACGTGATTTTGGATCATATCCACCAGGTAGGTCTTTAGCAGCATTAAATTGGTTCAAATTTTCTTGATTAAAAGTAGTTTGCAAGAGTTTTTGATGAGAAGGAAATTTTGGTGCATTGGTCATGACACCATAAGGATTTTGGTAGACTTTTAGTTTTTTCTTTTCAGGCTCAACCACAATGCAGTTTTGCTGACTGTCTGAAAACATAAAGTGGAAAATTGGTGTGATGACTTTATTTCCATTCATATCATGACTTGAGATGTGAACGGTCGGTAAAATCGCTAAGACTTCATCAACATTGCGACAATTACCTAAGATATAATTCATAAAATAAAAAGCAGAAACATTGTTCTTCTTTTTATCTACTTGATTATCATATAAGCCAAATCCTCCAAAATCATTGGTGATTCCAATCAGACCATGCTCATTGACCCCATCCTTTAAAGGGTCCATATTTCGAAAACCAACTCCAAACATCTTATATTGAGAATGGTGAAAGCCGCCTAACAAATTTTCAGCTACCGGATACCCCTTAGGCAAGTAAAGTATATTGTAGTCAACGGGTGCTTCCAGATCCATTGTTCGTCCTGCAACATGTCCGCCGGGGTAATTAATTTTAATTCCTGTACACATAGATATTTCCTTTCTATCTTTAGTATCAACCGACTAAATGATCAGCTCGAATTCTCAGTATAGCATTATTAGATCCGATAAGCGTTAAAAGTGCTTTTAAAAGATTGTTACTTTAAAAATTAAATAACAGAAGGCTTAGCTATGACGATTAGAAACTTCATATTTTATAATCCATCACATTTCTCATTTAATTAGGACAAATTATTGTCCAGTCAATTCCCAATAATAGCAGAGTATTAATCATTTTTGGCTGAGAAACTGTCTAAAAGTTGCTAGCTTCGATAAAATAGTAATCATTCTGAGGCAAAGTCACTGGAGTGAAGTCTATGAGATTGTGTGCAATCTCATATTATGAAAAACTTCTGAAAACAGTAGATAAAATAAAATCTGAAAGCTTGAACTTTATTTTAACCACAGGAGGGGGGCAGTCATTGGTGGGAGTAATTTATGACTGCTGCTTTTAATGGTAATCCTATCGATACCTTCTCAATCATCATTAGTAAAGTTTTAACGGTTAAAAAAGATCAGACGAGAAGAAAAAACAGCTATTGAAACCACACGCAATTTCTTCCAGCCAATTGGATTGCCTGCTAGCTTACAGAAATTGATATATATCAACTATCTAGTCAATTAACTTGAGGCCAATAAATTTACTAAAATTGGTGAACACAAAAATCATACGTTGAAAGTATCCAGAGCAATCTATAAAAAAGCTTTAAACTAGATAAAAACAGCCACATCAAAGTGGCTATAAGGTGATTCCAAAAAGTTAGAGTTAAAAACTAGCTTTTAATGAATTCTTTTTTTCTAATTTTAAAATATTTTAGTGTTAGCTTCTATATTATTAGGTATTTTTGTCTTTCTTTGGTATAAGGAAAGTGATGAATGAAAAAAAGTTTTATAAAATAGCTGGTATTCTTACGGCTGTTATAAGTTTACTCACTTATTTACCTTTATTTGGTGGCTGTCCTCAGAGTATTCAGGCTAGTTAGCTGTCTTAAGTTGTAAAGTTAATATTTGTTTAAAGTAGTTTTCAGCTTTTGAGAGCTACTTTTATTTTTTGATATTAAGTAAATAATTATCTATCACGTATTTCTTGTTTTTTTGCTTCTTCCTCCTTGGCTTTAGTTATCTTATATTCTAGTGTTTCTTTGTACTTGCTATCTATCAAAGCTTCCCCGTATCTTTCTTTTACTATTTTTTGTACGTCTTCTATCGATTTAGCAGACTTTCTCTTTACATCGTAAAAATCTTCATTATTTGCTGGTTTAAAAGCTGGTGTATCTTCTTTTTTAGGTTTAACCTTCTTCTTAACTTTTTTGTTGTTTGTGTAGGTTCTTCTTTGAACAGATCGCTATAATCTTTGTTTCCGTCGTTTTCTACCACTTGTACGTTTATTAGAGACGTTTGTGTGATTGGTGAGCGTTTTATTGCTGACGATTTCTTTTGTGCAGTTTTCTTTCCTGCGGGCTTTGGTTGACCTTGCGTATTTCATTCAATAGCTAAGTGAAGTTTTTCTTTAGCATAAAGAGTTCCCAATTTATCAGCTCTTATTTTTTGCTCTATAAAATCTTCATCTATAAATTAATAGGATAAATTACCATGCTTTCGTTCCCTCGCATCTACTTTATAATTTAATAATATATCCTCTTTAAACTTCTTCATGGTCACAACTTCAGAATTGGCTAGGGATTCTAGGATTCTCTCTTAAATCGTCTTTCCAAACACATTTACCCTTGTCAGCAGTTTTAATTTCGCTAATCGTTCTACAATTAATCGCTTTATCTTTTGATAAGTAATTACATTCGCACCAAATTCTCCTAGTATTTCGTCGTGCTTAGGCTGTATATTTACCCAACGATTATTAGATCTTGATAGTTTGATACACCAATTGGATTCGGGTTGTTTATAACAATGTGATTATATAGGAATGCATTTTCGTTGTCTGCTTGTGTAACTACTAAAACTTGTCGACCAGGGAACAGCCTTTGCCCCGTTTCTAAGTCTAGCTCATGAACTTTCTTTATGTCTTCGGGATTGTCTACTATAAATTCACCTCTTGAAAACGATGGAATAGCGTTATAAGTTTGAACATTTTACCCTCATTAACATTGAAGCTATCCCACACTTTAGAAAAGATTCTAAAGCAGTTTCTGATAAACAATTAATTCCTGAAGCTTGCAAAACTCAATCCATATCTTCGCGATGGCTCTTTTCTTCCATCGCTTGACACCCTTTTCCTTTTCTATTACTACCTTTAATCGCCAGTCAAAATTATCTTTAGACATACATATGACCTCCTAATTCCGTATCCGGATTTAGGAGGTCAGTACACTTTGAGAGTCCTTTTTAATATTATTTATAAGTTTTCTTCCGTTTTTTACTATAGTTCTGAAAGAATTTTAAGTGTATCCAGCACTTGTCCTTCTACTCGGTTATTAAGATCATTTAATTCTGAACCCATGACAACCACTATATATTCTTTACCATCTTTTTCAGCTAAAGTGGCCCAGCATAAACCGGCTCCATAGGTAGTACCAGATTTGCCACCAGTAATCTCAAAACCGTCTTGATAAAATTCCCGCAATTTTTTGAAAACAGTACTTTCCATATAAACACCTGAGGGATGGGCATTAGTTGCTGTCGATAAATAGTCTTTACGTTTAAAGATTGCTTCAAAATGACCATTTTTTAAAGCTTCTTTCAATAACATAGCGATTTCCTTAGCAGTAGTTACTTGACCTACTTGATCCATGCCATCCACGCTTTTAAACTTAGTTTTTTTTAATTTTAATTCTTCAGCTTTTTCATTCATCCACTTAATAAAAGTCTTTTTGGATCCGGCTACATTAAGTGCTAATGAATTTGCACTTTCAGCTCCTGAAGGAAGCATGGTGCCATAGAGCAAATCACGAAAAGTGGTTGACTCATAAGGATAATAACCCGCCATAGCTGCGCCTTCTTCTATGGCCTGATAGTAACTGGCTTCATCCACTGGAGCATAGGCTGATAGATTATCGATATGTTCTAGTGCAACAAGTGTTGTCATAATTTTTACTAAGGAAGCAGGTTTACGAGAGACGTTGGCTTTTAAAGACAACTCGGTTTTGTCTTCTGTTAAATTATAAACATAAATACTTTTAGAATAGTAAGTCTCCAAAGCCAGGACTTGATATGGATACAAAAGATTTACAAGACTGATCAGTGTAAGTATTATTATCGATTTTTTAAAAAAAGATAAATCTCGCATCCAAAACGCCCTCTCTATTTTATTATTTCTTTTTTAGAGTCTCATACTTTTCAAAGTCGGTCAAGTCAAGAACGGAAATTTCTATTTTAATTCAAAAACAGCCTAAACCAATATAAAGAGTAGAGCTGTTAGTTATTAATTTTTTTGAAATTTAACTTTGGCCTGAGCAATTTCTCTTTGAATAACTAGTCGCTCTTCATCAGATACTTTATCACAGGAACATCCTACTATATTGGTGGGTGTTTTAACATTCAATTCGGCCAAAGGACAATCCGTTACAGTGCAAGATGTCCACTTGTTCTTTCCGGCTTTAAAAGATTACCATTCTTTTTTAGGAGATAAATTAAACCTCCTACAATTATGAAAAGAATCATAAAGGTTTTAAAATTCATTAACAGAAATGAAAAGAACAACTCAATGAAAGAATTCTGATAAAACTATTGAATCTAATTCAATGCTTTTTTTAACTTATGATGCCCTATTCACTACAATAACCAGTGGGATTCCTAACTCTAATAATTGGATAGTTAAATAAAAACTTCTTTCAAATCTATTCCCATCTACTACATTTAAATCATATCAGCCTGCTCATCTAATAGATAATCGTGTGACAAAGTTTCTTTTATATAGGAAGGTAAAAAAATGCCTGGTAAATCAACAATGACCGTGGTAGGATTCGTTTAAAATTAGCCCTCTTTTTATCAATCGTCACGCCCGGCCAATTTCCAACCTTTTGATTAGATCCGGTGAGCAGATTAAAAAGTGTGGTCTTCCCACAGTTAAGATTAGCTAATAAGGTAATTTTACGCATGCTTCGCTCCTCCCGATAAAAGGGTTGTTTAAATTAATTCAGCTTCACTCTTACGAATCGAAAGTTGATAACCTCTCACTCGAATTTCGAGTGGATCTCCTAAAGGTGCCAATTTAACAAGCTCAATGATTGCATTTTTTGCAATTCCCATATCCCTAATGCACTTTCTAAATTAAGTTTCACTTTCTACTTTTATAAGCTTCGCTCTCGATTTGACTTTCAGCTGACTAAAAGCTACAAAATCTTCATTATCATAAGATAACATTTCGATCGTCACACTTTTAGCAAATTACAGACTGACTGCAAGACACATTCCTTATCAACTTCACACTCTTAATTTATACTAAAACCATTCAATAAATAATAAAACAATGCGAAATGTAAAATTCGAGACAAAATGCTTGCATTTTCTGTTCATTCATGTTAAATTTAATTCGAATTCGAGATAACAAAATCGAATCTTATTAAATGCTTTGACTCTCTAAATTTAAAGGAGGAAATTTTATGAACAACTTATTAGGAATCCACCACGTGACAGCTATGACAAATAGCGCAGAAAGAAACTATGACTTTATGACAAAAACTTTAGGCTTACGTTTGGTTAAGAAAACAGTTAACCAAGATGATATCCATACTTATCACACTTTTTTTGCTGATGACCGTGGAAATGCTGGTACGGATGTAACTTTCTTTGATTTTCCTAACTTACCAGAAGGCGTTAAAGGAACAAACTCAATTTCCCGTATTGGTTTGCGTGTAAAATCTGATGAGGCTTTAGAATATTACTTAAAACGTTTTGAAGAAAAAAATGTTAAACATGAAGGTATTAAAGAATTATTTGGTAGCAAAGTATTAGCTTTTGAAGAAGAAGATGGCCAAGCCTATCAAATCTTCTCAGATGAAAATAATGAGGGTATCCCTGGAGGAATTCCTTGGAAAAACGGTCCTATTCCTGAAGAATTTGCTATTTACGGCCTTGGGCCTATTGAAATTACTGTCGGTTACTTTGAAGAATTCAAAGCTGCCTTAACAACTATCTATGAAATGCGTATTGTCGAAGAACATGACGATGTTGCACTCTTAGAAGTTGGTGAAGGCGGACACGGTGGTCAAGTTATTCTACGCAAAGACGTTGAAACTCCACAAGTGCAGCAAGGTTATGGACTTGTTCACCACGTATCCTTCCGAGTAGCCGATGACGAAGCGATTCAAGCTTGGGCAGATCGTTACCAAAAACTAGAAATTGGAAATTCTGGTTTGGTTGATCGCTATTACTTTAAGGCTTTATACGCTCGCATCGGTCACATTTTAATTGAAATCTCTACTGATGGACCTGGCTTTATGGGAGACGAATCTTATGAGAATCTGGGTGAAATCTTATCTTTACCACCATTCTTAGAAGGTCAAAGAGAATCAATCGAAAGTCAAGTTCGCCCATTTGATACTGTTTGGAAAGGGGAATAAATCATGGTTGATAAAATTCAAAGTATTCATCATATTAGTGCCATAGTGGGTAATGTGCAAGAAAACTACGATTTTTATACAAAAGTCCTCGGTTTAAAACTTGTTAAGCAAACTGTCAATTTTGATGACCCTTCTGTTTATCATACCTATTTTGCGAATTCGAAGGTTGATAATGGAACAATTATGACCTTCTTCCCATGGGATAATGACCATAAAGGGACAAAAGGCGGGGGGCAAGTCGGAAGAATTGCTTTTTCTATCCCTAAGGGCAGCCTCACAGCTTGGCAAAATCAATTAGAAAAACATGAGATTACTTATCATAAGAGTAATATGTTCTCTGCAGCCACTTTAGAATTTTCAGATCCTCATGATCTAGATATTGCTTTAGTCGAAGCTGAGACAAGCTCAGACAATAATGAAATTATCGGTTTCTATGGCTTGGTACTCCTATCTACCAACCCTCAAGGGACTCTTGACTTGTTAACACGTGAAATGGGGGCCAAATTGGTTGAAGAAGCTGACGAATACCTACACATCGAATTAAGTGGACCTGAAAAACACCGTGTGTTACTTTTAAAAAAGGCACAACCACTAGGACGTTTTGGCATAAGCACTGTTCATCATGTAGCCTGGTCAGTTGATCGATTGACTGACCTTCAAGCTTGGCATGACCATTTAAAAGAAGCGAATTATCATCTGACTCCTGTCAAAGATCGTAAATACTTTAAATCGATTTATTTAAGAGAAAAAGGTGGCATCATTTTCGAATTTGCTACTAAAGAACCTGGCTTCCAAGTAGATGAAGATTTCGATCATTTAGGTAGTCAATTAAAACTACCTGAACAGTTTGAGTCTAAGCGTTCAGAAATCGAGTCATCTTTACCTAAATTTATAGTGGATTAGGCGAGTAGATAATATGTTATCTTATAAAGTTACAGACTTATCACCTAAAGATCAGTATAAGGTTTTAATTGGTTCAGTCATCCCTAGACCTGTTACAATGATAGCCACACAAAATGACGATCAAAGCTTAAATTTAGCACCCTTTTCCTACTTTAATATGGTAGCTTACAATCCACCCATCCTCATGGTGTCCATTCAAAGAAAAGGTAAGATGAAGGATACCGCTCGAAACATCCTAGCTAATAAAGAAGCCGTTTTCCACATCGTAGACCAAGAAAATTTACAAGAAGTCAATTTGACAGCTAGCAATTTGCCAAAAAATAAGAGTGAATTGGATTTAACCCAATTCACTCTTGCTAGCAGTCAAACAATTCAAACGCCTGGTATAGCTGAGATGAAAGTAAGGTATGAAACAGTATTACACCAACACATCGAGATCCCATCATCAAATGGTAAAGAAGTTTCAGCTGACTTATTCTTGATGCGAGTAGTACATTTCCATCTTTCTGAGGAAGTTTACCAGAATTCTTATGTGCTTGCTGATCAGTTAAAACCGATCAGTCGTTTAGCGGGTAATGATTATGCAACTTTAGGACAGACCATTCAACTTGAAAGACCAAAGTAGGAGGTAATTATGGAATATATCTATCACGCAGCTGATAATGCTGAATACACTTTTGTCCTGTTACACGGTACAGGAGGAGACGAAACTAACCTTATTCCTTTAGCCAAAGAAATCTCATCTTCAGCTAATATTCTCTCTATAAGAGGAACTGTTAACGAAAATGGAGCCCTCCGTTATTTTAAACGGAAGGCCGAAGGTCTCTATGATTTAGAAGATCTAGCGGAAAGAAGTGATGAGCTTGTTGAATTCATCAAAAAGATGAGTAGTGAAAAAGGATTTGATTTAAGTAAAGTAATATTTATTGGCTTCTCAAACGGATCTAATATTGCTTTAAATATCTTAATTCACTATCCAGAAAGCTTTAATAAAGGAATTTTATTTGCCCCACTCTACCCTATGGCCATTGATCAGCAGAAAGATTTGTCAAATCATCAACTCTTCTTATCCATGGGTGAGGCAGATCCAATCTGTAGTATGCAAGCAAACAATGACTTAATTAAAAAATTAACAAACGTTCAAGCAGACCTATCCATTGAATGGGTACATACCCATCAAATTACGCCTCAAATTGTGCAAGATGCTAAAGATTGGGTGTCAAATTTAAAAGAGAATAATTAATTAATTTAAGCTCTACTTTCTTATGTCTAATTAGCATGAGACAGGTAGAGCTTTTTCCAATTCTTACGGGCTAATAAGTAAATAATTATTCCTTTTAAAGCAGTGGAAAGAGACATAGCAATCCAAACTCCAACCACACCATAATTAGGCATAAACAGCCAAGCAAATGGGATTCTCAACAAATTACAAACAGTATTCACAGTTGCAGGGGCTTGAGTATTTCCTAAACCGTTAAGGAAGCCACTTCCACCAATTTCAAAACTCATAAATAATTGGCTTAAACCAAAGACAAGTAAATAAACAGCTCCTAAAGCGATAGCTTGCTGGTCATCTGGTATAAATAGCTTGAAGAACTGCATTCTAAATACGATAAGAACTAAGGTCGCAAATGAACCAATGGCTAATAAGGAGCGAATGGTCGTTTGATAAATCCCTTCTACTCGTTCATAAAGTTTAGCTCCATAATTCTGCCCTACCATAGCCGTAATCGCTACTGCAAAACCTTCAGTGGTCATCCATGAAATGGATTCAATGTTTGACCCCACACTGGTAACAGCTAAAGGCATAGCACCATAGGAAGCAACATAACGATTTAGTAACACACTGACTAAAGCGTGTGCATTCGACTGAATAGAAGGTGGTAGTCCTACTTTAATGATTTGCCCTAGATTCTTACTGTTAAATGACCACAAGTGGATGCGACTGCGGTAAAGTAAATCTCCTTGGCGATAAATAGCATAAAGATACAAAATAAATACCATAAACTGAGCAAAAATAGTTGCCATAGCAGCCCCTTTAATCCCTAGGGCTGGAAGAGGCCCTAAGCCAAAAATTAAGATGGGATCTAAGATAATATTAATAACCAGTCCGAGAGTATTGACGGCAAAAGGTGTTTTACTATTACCTAAACTATTATAGGCTCCAGATATAACAGGGTTAATAAAAAATAAAAAAACACCCGAAGCAATCACAATCAAATATTCTTCAGTCAGTTGATTGACGTCATCTTCTAATTGGAAGAAATTAATAAAGGGATCTTTAAATAAAATTAAGAGGCCTCCAAAAGCAAGTCCCATTATAAGGGCTAACCAAAAACCATTGTTAATATAAGAGCGTGCTGTCTTTTCATCTCGTGCCCCATAGGCTTGTGCCGTCAGGACACTCATTCCAATTCGAGGGATCAACATCAAACTCGAAGCAATCCACAAAGCAAAGCCAACTTGTCCTGCTGCAGCTACAGCCTCAGTAGAGAGTCTTCCAATCCAGGCAATATCGGTTAAAGTGTAAGTCATTTGAATAAAAGCAGTTAACATTAAAGGCGTCGATAATTTCAACATTGTTTTAAATATCTTACCGTTTAATAAATCTAAATTTCTCATTGCTACTCCTCCATATCTCAATAAATAGTAACAAGTTGAAGCACTAATTACAATCACCAAAAACTTAGTGAAAGAAAAAAGATCTTTCAATAAGTTTTAATGGCTTCATTTTATTCCTCTAAGGACGTTGGTAGTAGAAATCTTCGTATCCCACTGTTTTGGCCCTTTTGATAAAGCACCCATCTTTTATCATACTTTTGATTGGTCTTTGCAATCATTTGTTCAATGTCTTTTTGTAATTCTTTTAAAAGGGGATTCTTGAATAATCTGTTCAATATTTCAAGATCACCGAGACGGTCGCTCTCAATCATCGCATGAGCCAAGCGATCACTTACTTGTGGATTATCCGGGGTCAAATGAGTCGTAACATAGGACATTGAGACGTCTTGGAAACCAAACTTTTCCATTATTTGAGGCAATTCTTGCTCGTTTAATTTATACTTACCTAGTTGAAAAGTTTGGATACTATCATCTTGGCCGTTTGTTAAGACTTCAATCTGCTGCCAAAAGGTATTTTCATCTTCATTAAAAGAAAGCAAAGCCGGTGCTTGGTGAATGACCCCTTGAGCTTGACTGAGACAAAGACAGACTCCTCCGGATTTTAATAAATGATACTGTGTTTTAAAGAAAGTGTTTGTTTCAATGTGCTCAACCACTGTATTCGAAAGAATAACATCAAAACTATTTCCCTCAAAAGGAAGCTTATAAATATCACCCTCTAAAAATTCAACTTCAGGAATGTTTTCTTTAGCAAATTCTATGAAGTTGTGATCGCGGTCTAATCCAATTACATTGGCATTCGGGTACCAATCTTTTAATACCTGACATAAAGCACCCGGCCCACAACCTATTTCTAAAATTCTAAGAGGAAGTTTTTGATCGATATTAAAAATGGTTTGATAAGCATTGGCATTTTCCTTACTAAAACGTAGTTTACGACTAGAATAGAGCGTTTGAATTCCCTGTACTTGGTTAGACCAAAAATTTAACCTGTTCATTGTATCCCCCTCTTTTCGTTCCAACCTAACTTCAAACATGATATTTTGTGTTTTCAGATTTTTTAACAGAGCCTATTATATCATTTATTAGTAATTTTTGATTAAATTTGCCCATCAAGGTCTTAAAATGGATGATAGGGTCATGTAAAACATCTTTTCCACTATTATTTTACGAATGTAAAAGACTTTCGCTAGACATATCAAGTGAAAATGCTAAATTTAAAACAGAAGGAGGCGACATTATGAGTCTTGGCCAACAACTCAAAACAGCACGCTTGCATGCAAATTTAACTCAAGAAGAAGTTGCAGAAAAAATTGGGGTTACTCGTCAATCCGTTTCAAATTGGGAAAACGAGAAAAATTACCCTGATATTCGGAGTGTCATAGACCTTAGCAATCTTTATCAAATCAGTCTGGATCAATTGATGAAAGGAGACGAAAAATTGATTAATCATTATCAAGAAAGTTCAAATGTAGTTCGTAGTAACAAACATTTATTTAAGATTATTTTAATTAGTTTAACTATCATCTTAGCACTATTCATACTCCATCACCTGATGCCTAACCATGTCGAATGGCTACTTGCTATTTTTATTATAATGGCCATAACGGCAGGAATCATTATTCATGAAATCATTCAAAGAATATAGGAGGCGTAAAAATGAATGAAACTATCAAAATATTTATAATTGTAATTGTCGCTACCATTGCGCTGGCTTCTGGCAGCTTATTAGCTTACTTCATCTATAAAATGACTATTATTGATGCTAAGGCGCGAGGGTTAAAACATCCCAAATTTTGGGGTATTTTTAATATCGCTGGAAACAACTCTTCAAATATCTTACTCTATCTTATCGGCAGAAGGAAATTTCCTAAAGATAAACTCACTTCCTATGATCAACTCTTAATGAAGCAATATAAAAGAGAAGCTAGTATCTCTCTTATTTGCCACCTTTGTGGGACGATTATCCTACTTATCTGCATTGTTTATTTCTATGCCTAACTAGTTCGCCTATCTTTATTAGAAAAAGTAGGGTTTTTGTTATTTTATTAATTAATAAAGTTTGGTAGGATAGATGTGATATAAAATTAAAGGAGATCTCTTTACATGAACTCAGTAAAAAATAAACTTCCAGGACTTCTTTTATGTTTCTTGATTGCTATTTTTGCTAGCCTTTTAGCTAGTGTATCGATTGGAAACTTTTCACTGGCGATTATTGGAGCACCCGTCTTTGCTATCTTAATAGGCATGATCATCAGTCTCATTCAGTCCCAATTAGCTAATCATGCCATTTTTCATCTCGGTATTCGCTTTTCAGCGAAAAACATCCTACAATGGGCAGTTGTTTTATTAGGTTTCTCCTTGAACCTCTCAATGATTATTAAAGTTGGTAGCAAAAGCTTACCTGTAATAGTTGCTACTATCTCGATTGCGCTACTGGTTGCTTGGTTCTTTCATAAGCAATTTAAGATGGAAACGAAATTAGCGACTTTAATTGGGGTCGGATCAGCTATTTGTGGAGGTTCTGCAATTGCAGCCACTGCTCCAGTTATTGAAGCAGATGATAAGCAAGTTGCTCAGGCTATTTCAATTATTTTTATTTTTAATGTACTGGCTGCTTTGATTTTCCCTACTTTAGGTTATAACTTAGGATTAGGAACAGAAGGTTTTGCTATCTTCGCAGGTTCTGCAGTTAATGACACTTCTTCAGTGACTGCCGCAGCAGCGACAGCAGAAAGCTTCTATCAAGTGGAAGGCATCCTATCTGCTGCAGTAACGGTCAAATTAACACGAACACTAGCCATTATTCCCATTACGATAGGTCTATCTTTGATGCAAGCTCGTAAGGAAAATGAACACGCAAAAGCCACTATTTTTCACTTACTTCCTACATTTATTCTCTATTTTATTTTAGCTGCCTTAGTCACTTCCATAGTGGACCTTCTTCCAACAAATGCATTTACCTATAGTTACGTCGAAAAGTTTATTCCCCTGATAAAAACTCTCGCTAAATTTTTTATCAGTATGGCTATGGCGGCTATCGGGTTAAACTCTCAATTAAGTGAACTAATTAGAGAAGGAAAGAAACCCATTTTACTTGGCCTCTCTTGTTGGATAGCTATCAGTCTCGTTTCACTAACCGTTCAAGCTCTAACCGCTACTTTTTATAGTAATCTTCCTTAATCAAAAACGGTTAACTAGTAGAGTTATCTAGTTAACCGTTCTTTTCTATTTAATTAACTGCTTAATTTGAAAAGAACCATTTTTGATAGCCCTTATCAATCAATAGGCTCACGAGCATTTGAATAATCATAGAGATAAAAACTGTTAAGGGAAGCCCCTTTAAAACACCCAAAAAAGCTTGGCCGTTTATGCCCGCTTCCATCCATACTCCAAGAAAGCCCATGACAAAAGAAAAGATCAAGGCGGGTGGGAATTGTCCCACTACGAATTTTAACCATTCTGGATGCTGGATACCTAGTAATTCATTGAATTGCTCAGACATTTTTGGTATATCAAGAAGATAAGCCCCAAGAATTACTGAAACGGGTAAAAGAACAGATAGTTTAACTAACATTTCAGGGAATACGACTTGCCCCTGCATGGCAGTCATAATTAAGGGCATGATAATTCCAAGATGAACGGGAAAAGCAAAGCGTTTAAATGTTTCAAAGTTTATCGAATGCAAAATAATGTCACCTTTCTAATTGTGTTTTTAACTTTTTTACTCTAACAAATACCTTAAGCCCTTTGCAAGTTGTTTTTAACGACTCACCACATACTTTGTCTTTAACACATCATTTTCTAGTTAAGTATGCTCAAAAAATAGAACAATTTTTGAAAAGATAATACTTCATTATTCATCCCTTAGCTCTATCCAATACCTTTGATCGACAGTGCCATCAGGATAAACTACTTCATTTTCTAAAACGCCACCATTTTTTTGAATGGATTTCGCGGACCCAATATTTTCTTTATTACAAATCATTAAAACCCTTTTTATACCGATTCGTTTACACTCTTTTAGTGCTAATCCTATCATTGCTGTGGCATAACCTTTGCGTCGCTCACTCGGTCGAATACCGTCTCCTATATGTCCACCCTTTAGTAAAAGGCCATCATTTAAATAATGGCGAATATTCACTGCCCCTACCAAAACATTCCGATTGCGGTCGAGACAAAAAAAGGTCGAATCCGGTACACGGTCTGAGTGTACAGCTTCTTTATCTTCTATACTCTTAATATATCCTCCAAAATCATGTGGATCATGACGAAAGATGGCCGATGGCGAACCATCTGTTTGATTTTTTTCTATGTCTTCTTTCCATTCTTCGATCATCTCAATTAATAGTAGCTGATGTTTTTTCTCTAACTTAACAAGTTCGATATTCATATTAGGCTTATCCCTTTCAAAGTGGTTTTATACTTTATAAATTTTGGCTTGCGTCCTAGCGATAACTGGTCCCATCTCTTCTTGTCGGATGGCTGATAAATCTATGACGGTTTGCCTAAGAAGTTCTTTTAAAGATTTAGCCATATGCTGAACTTCTTTTCTATCACAAATAATCTTATCCTCCGTTGGCCAATCACTCTCAAGTAAAATGTGATCTCCAGCTATTTGTTGAACATAGGCGCGTCCTTTTTTTGTATTTAACATCGTCGGATGAACAGATAGATAACCTCCTTGATCTCGATGTCTGGTTAATTGATCACTGGTTCCATTAAAGCGGTGTAAAATTGCCGTAATATTCTTAGCAGAATGACTTTCTATTAAGTCCAATACTTTTGAAGCTGATTGTACTGCGTGGATTGATAACACATAATGATTATTTAAACGCTCAGCTAATAGTGATAGAATGTTTGAGAAAACATAAATCTGTAAGTCCTCATCCGCTTTTTCCAATCCATTGGTCGAAAAATCTAAACCGACTTCTCCTATTAAAAGAGATTGGTCTAATTCCCCTTGAAAGATAGCTAACTCCTTATTCGCTTGTTCCTTAGACTTAATCCACCAAGGATGAAAACCTAAAGATAAATAAGGCAGAAACTTTTGATCACAATCCATTTTTTTGAGGCTATCCTTTAACTCAATAAAACCTGAGGGTGTGACAGTTTGAGCCACAATTTTAAGCTTTTCTTTAGCAATTGTTTCTAAAAATAACTGACGAGCCTGTTGGTCTTTTATAAAATCAAAGTGATAGTGACTATCTAATAAATTCATAGTCTCTCCTCTCCTTCTTACTTCGATTTACCAAACTTTATATTCTTCCTTCCCTGCCAAACGTCGGATCACTTTTCCTGCTAGCATCATTCCCATAATTGGTGGCATATAACTCATCGAACCTAAGGTTTGTGATTTTGTATTGCCAGTAGGATTTTCAACTTTGAAGGGTTGTTCATTAGAATAAAGAACCTCTAAATTTTTAATGTCTCTTCTACGGCACTCTAGACGTATAATCTTTGAAAGGGGACAATAAGAGGTCTTTTCTATTTTACTAAAGTTTAAGTAAGTCGGATCTAATTTATTCGCTGCCCCCATAGATGAAATTAAGGGCAATTTTTCTTTTTGACAAAAGGCTGCAATTTCTAATTTTTGAGAGATAGTATCAATACAATCAATTATATAATCCACTCCTGCTAGATCAGTTAAAATTTCCTCAATATTTTCTTTGGTTAGAAATATTTGACGGGCATCCACTTGGCAGTCCGGATTGATTTCAGCGATCATCGCTTTCATAACATCTGCTTTAACCTTACCCACGGTTGATGAAAAGGCTAAAGCTTGACGATTAATATTGCTTTCTTCAATAATATCTCCATCAATTATCGTTAAATAGCCTACTCCTCCTCGAGCTAACGCCTCAGCACAAGCAGAACCTACTCCGCCTAGCCCCAATACTACCACTCTTGATTGAGCTAACCGACTTAGGCCCTCTTCTTTTAAGAGCAGGCTCACCCTTGAGAGTCTTGTTGGTATTTTTGCTTCCATAACATCATCCTTAATCTTTTAAGTTTATTAGCTGCTTTTTTATTATAACACCATCGCTCTAATTAGATCTTATTAAAAGAGGTGGTCATAAAGATCACCTCTTTTAGGTCTATTAATTTTTACATTTGCTCTTTATGAAAACGACTTAAGAACAATTTAGTTCGCTCATGCTGGGGCTCATTAATCACTTGCTGGGCTAAGCCATCTTCCACAATTACACCTTTGTCCATAAAAACAACCCGACTAGAAACATCACGGGCAAAAGCCATTTCATGAGTCACTACTATCATTGTCAGACCCTCTCTTGCTAATTGGGTCATGGTATCTAATACCTCTCCTACCATTTCTGGGTCAAGCGCTGAAGTCGGCTCATCAAACAGTAATAATTCTGGATCCATTGATAAAGCCCGAGCAATAGCAACTCTTTGCTGTTGTCCACCTGACAATTGTTTAGGACGCGCATTGACATAAGGAGCCATACCCACCTTAGTCAAGTTGGCCATAGCAATTTGCTCTGCTTCTTCTTTTGTCCGTCCCAAGATTTTAACTTGTCCAATGGTACAATTCTTCAAAACATTCATATTATTAAAAAGGTTAAACTGTTGGAAAACCATTCCCACTTCTGCTCGATAGTGATTCAAAGGGTAATGATTGGTCATCACTGACTTGCCTTTATAAAAAATATCCCCTCCGCTCGGTTGCTCTAGAAGATTGAGACATCTCAGAAGGGTTGATTTTCCTGAACCTGAAGAGCCAATAATAGAGATGACCTCTCCTTGTTTCACGCTAAAATCAATGTCTTTTAAGACTAAGTTGTCCCCAAATTTTTTAGATAAGTGAGCAATCTCTAAGATTTTATTTTCATTAGTCATGTGTTTTCACCCCCTTGACCGCTTCTGTGGATGAAGACTGAACAACTGTATAAGAATGAGAACCTGACATCTTTCTCTCAATTAAATTTAAAATACGAGTGGTCGTAAACGTTAAAACAAAATAAATCACTGAGGTAATCAAGAAGGTCTGGAAAGTCTGATAGGTCGATCCTGCGACAGACTTGGAAACAAAGAACAATTCTGTCACTGCTATAACATTTAAAACGGAAGTATCTTTGATATTAATCACAAACTCATTTCCTAAAGTTGGTAGAATCGATAAGACAGCTTGCGGTAATACCACATGTCGCATGGTTTGTCCGTGGGTCATACCAATTGCTTTGGCCCCTTCATATTGTCCCTTATCCACCCCTTGAATACCTCCACGCATGACTTCAGATAGATAGGCACCTGTATTAATTGAAACAATAAATAAAGCTGCTGTCATTGAAGAAAGATCAATATCAAAGAAAAGTTTTAGACCATAAAAAATTAACATGGCTTGAACCATCATCGGTGTTCCTCTAAAAATTTCGATGTAGGTAACTAAAAGAAAATCAACTACTTTAAACAAATAATAAGAAGGGCGACCTTTTTGGAACAAGTCCTTCATCGAACGGATCACTGCAATCAAGAGTCCAATTACGGACCCCACAATGGTTGCAAACAGCGCAATGAATAGAGTGTTCAAGGCACCACGAATAAATTGATTACCGTAACTAGCCCACAAAGCCTGAACATCTTGCCAAAAGCTAAGGTTTTCTTGACCTTGATTGAGTTCTACCATTTCTTTCATCAATGCTATCCGTTCCTCTTCATCAATCTGACTTAAAGCTTGATTAATTGGTTCCACCAAAGGACTTCCTTTACGTAAACCAATCGCGATTCCTGTATCTACCTGACTCAGATCAAAGCCATTCTCTTTAGTAAATTTTACATAAGTTAAGTCGGTGTTAGCAGCTACAGCAGCCATGGCTCCTGGTTCTTCCGATAAATAAGCATCAATTTTACCTGATAGGACGGAAGAAATCATGGTTGGAAAAGAATCCAAAGCTGTCCCTTTCTGGACATTAGGTATTTGATCGATTAAGCCATAATGGAAGGTATTTAGCTGAGCGGTTACTTTAGCATTTGAAAAATCTTCGATGGATTGAGCATCGACAAAATCAGAATCTTTGCGAACTACCAGGACCATCTGACTTTCATAATAATTATCAGAAAAGTCAATTTCCTTCTTACGCTCTGGTGTGACCGACATGCCAGCAATGATAGCATCTACCTTACCAGAATTTAAAGCTGGAGGTAAACCATCCCACTCTAATTTTACAATTTCTAATTCCAAACCTAACTGTTGCGCTAACTCTTGTGCGATATGGACATCATAGCCATTGCCAAACTCTCCTTTAGAGTTAGAAATAGGGAGCGCTCCATTTACTAGAGAAGGTTGCGACCAGTTAAAAGGTGAATAATTAGCTTCCATTCCTACTTTTAAAACACCAGGATCTTCAAGTCCTTCTTGGATCTGTTCACTATTAATAGTTGATAACTTCTTGTCTTCAGCACCTACAATCATTTTAACAGGCAAAAGCAATATAAACATTAAGATTAAGACACTGAGCTTTTTAAACAGTCCTTGATTCTGTTCCATTCTGATCCTCCTCGTAATTTTTACTATAAAAAATAAATATACCTTTTATAGTAAATTTGGTCAAGTTTTGAATGTATAGACTATTATTAAAAATGTTGAATGTATAGACTATTATTAAAGCTTCTTAATGAGACAGATCGAAATGTTAATATTTTTTGTAATAGTATTTCTATTTTTTCTAAAAAAACAGATCAAAAAACTCCTTTGATTCATAATTACACATGTATAATGCTCTCTGCAAATTATACTGTCTTCATGATCTAAGGAGTTATTTGTTTATATTTAATTATTAAATTTAGGGGTTATTTTAAACTGGATCATCTTAGTTCCAATCAGCTAAAGATCCCATTGGATCCCATGGTTCTAATTCAATGACTGGTTGATTAAGAGCATCTAACCATTTTTGATCAAGGTATTTCTTATCAACAGTCACTTGATAGTTATACTCGTCAAACCATTGATCACTCATTGAGAAGATACCTTTATCGCCAGATTTTTCACCCCAACTGTTCTCAACCTTCCAATTGACTGGTTTACCATCAGCATCTAGGTCCACACCTACTAAAAGCATGGCGTGAGTTAATAAACTCTCCCCATAATCTAAGCGCTCAGCCTTATTTAATTGAGGCGCTTCAGCTAAGATAGCCTCATATTCGTATAAGTCTTTATCCATAATACCCAATTCACGATCACTCATCTTACCAACATCACAACCAAACCAAACTGGCTTGCCATCTTTGATTGAAGCAATTGCAGCTTCTTTAAGCACTTCAATTGGTGCATTAATATAAGTAATCGGGTGGCCTTCGGCTACAGAGGCTAAATATTTAACAGTGAACGCCCGTCCGAAAGGCTTATCTTCAGTCGGTGCGTTGATTACACTGACTTTACCTTCTAAATCCCAACCCACATACTTATTAAAGAAATCTTGTGGTGTGATGTCTTCAATACGGTGATATTTTCCATCCTTGTCGCGGTAACTGTAAGAGAACTTCTCTGGAACCTGTCCCAAGGCTTTAACTAAGATGTTATATATAACATACAGCATATCCTCTTTCATTGCTTTCAAATCTTCTTTTGAAGCCTTATTTTGATAAGCCGTTCTTAATTCTTTAGCAAAGGCTCTTAAACGTTTAGTAATGATTGCTACCATTTCATAAGTATTAGAAGAATGGTAAGTTTCTGGCATTACCGATTTAGGAACTGAACCATACTTTTGTAGTAAGGCTGTGAACATATCCCATTGTCCACCATCTTCGACCGGCGCTTGCAATAAATGTTGTACCACACGTGAATTTAAAGGTTCCTCTACCGTTTCAATGATAGAATCCAAGAAGAAGTTTGATTTTTCTAGCTTATCCCAGAAGAGGGTATAATTTTGCGAAAATTCAAAAGTTTCTAAATTTAACTCTTCCATTGTATTTACACGCGCACCGTTTAAGGCAGCAAACATCCAGCAACGACCGCTTTTCTTCTGATCGGTAATCTTGCCTCTTTTTGTTTCATCGGAGAAAACGAAGGTATGGTCTCTCACGGCCTCATTATTAAATGAAGATTGATTGAACCCAACTTTAGCTACCGCATTTTCTACTGCATGATTGATCGTTTCTGCTTGATATTTTGTTTTGAATGATTGTATTAATTCTTGATTGATTGTCATAGTCATTTCCTTTCTTTAAATAAGATTTTTTAGAGTCCATTCTAATAATAGAGAACTTCTTCATTTATTCTGGCTAGTCTTTAAATATTTTTCTAAAGAATAGCTTAAAAAATAATCACTACTATTCACACCACTTCCTTTAATAACTAATCATTTTAACTAATTAATAAGATATAGGACTGGCCTTCAAAGCTTAAATCCCTTAAGAATTTATATAGAATTAGCGATTAAATAGGCTTCTAAACTTACTATATAAAAACTCAGTGCCACCATTAAACTTAATTAATTATATAAAGCTACAGCCATTCCCTAATAATATTTTATAACAAAATTAGAGTACTTGCAATAAATTTTTAGGTTAACCTAAAATACCCTTCAGTCTATACCTTGCTAAGTCACAACATACTTTATGATCAGTCATCGAATATAGCTACAATTTAAAAATTCCAGCCAAAACCCCCCCACTTGATTAAAATGAACCTTAGATCAGATATATTGTACAAAAAGTGCTCCTGGATATCCACAATCGGGTCTTACTTGACATCTTAACCTATCACCAAAGAAAATTTAATTCTCAGTGGTCATTTTGCTGATATCATTATCAAAATCTTTATTGATAGTCGTTAAGTGAAGATTGCACCATTCTAACCATCCATTAGTCTTTTGATGAAAATAATTCAAATTTCCTGCTAAGACTTGCTCAAAATACATTGAAATTCCTTCGGTAAAGAGTAACCATAAAAAATAGTTTTCACCTTGCTCAAATTGGTCAAAATTACCATATTGTTGATGATAGACATGCCCTAATTCTTGAAAAATAAGTCCATACATACGGTCTTTACTCATCCAATCTCATTCGATCATTTTTTCAATTCCCACTAGAATATAAGTTCTTCTGTCCAGTTCTACCACCCAACCTGCCCCATTACATAAACCTAAATAAAGCATAATTGTAAAATCTAGCTCTTTGCCAAATGCTTGAATAACTTTTTTATTTAACCCCCCAGTTACTTGCCTAAATGAGTCTACTACTTTGAACCGCTTTTTGCTTTCTGAAAAAGTCCTTTTTTTAATGGGGAAATAATTGTTTAAAAGCTAAACTTCCCACCAACAAACACTCTTTTGGCGTCATCAGACAGTAAATCCTGATAGTTGGCTAACCATCTATCCATATATTCTTTCATAAACTGATTTGAAACTGCCCATTTACAAATAATGGATCAACTTCAGCAGTCACATTAATGATTTCCATACCAAGTCTCCTCTTATTACCTATGTCAGCATATCCTATAGATCGGATCATTGCCAAACAAAGACCAGGATAATTTAAGCTATTTACAATTAGTCATATTCAGCCAACTAGCAATTTCTTCAGCTATTTTTTCAGGTTGGTCTTGATAGATAGCATGACTCGCGTTTTCGATAATTTTCATGCTTATATTATCATTTAAATTTTTAGATCTTTTTAGCTTGGTCGGTAAAACCTCTTGAAGATCACTAATCAGAAGCAATGTAGGTGTTTTATATGCTTTACTAGTAATCGATAACTGAATCGAATGATTAAGACTCAAAAGATTCAAAGCGCTCTCCTCGTTCATATATTTATAATTACCGCTAGATAGGATCTGTTTTGCATTGATCAGTTCATCTTCCAGTGATACTCCAAAATCTTCACTTGAGATAATCCCTCCATCAAGTAAAATGACTTTAGTTATATTACTTAAATGTGCAGCTAGAAAAGCAGCTATTTCACCCCCGATAGAATGCCCTATTATAACAGATGGTTTCTCCCCGATAGTATCCTTATAAAAGTTAATCAGTTCTTCTTTAGCTACTACATTGTCATTAAAGGCCTCTTCATGTCCGGGTAAATAGAGATAATTTACTCCTAAGCCTTTTTTAGACAATAATTTCAAAAAAATTTCACTCTCTTCCTTCATGCCACCAAAACCATTAATAAAATAGATACATTCTTCTAACATATTGCTCTCCTTAATCTTATCAAAAACAGATTGTTAAAGTGGTTAAATACATAAATTAATTATACAGCGATACTAAGACAACTTTCAAAGTGTTTTGAATGTTCCACAAACTTGCTCAATGGATAAAAATCATAAATTTATGGGGACTTTAACTCAACTTATAAACAAATAATAATAATTACATTTTAACATAGTAATAGTTGCTGTGTTTAGCTTGTTTATACCGTAGCTATTATCATTTATGTTGGTCTAGTAGCCTATTGATATACCAGTTATTCATCTTTGTACTCTTGTCGCAACAATCTTATTCTCTTTTGTACAATTTGGAGTCATTTCTTAATAAATTGTTGAAAATTTACCTTACTTTTACTTAGAATTTACTAAAAATTTACAATGCTCTGCTAACTTATATCTAGATGAATAAATCATCAATAAATTATAAAGAAGGATTGAGCCAATGAAAAAAACAGTAATTCTATCATTATGTGCTTCTGTATTAATGTCAGTATGTGCCCCTACAATGACTTCTGCTAAACAAGAAGAAGGTCAATGGTCGGAACTTCCAGTAGCAACCTTGGAAGAAGGCCGTGCGTTAACTGAAGATTTATCTCTTATTTCTAAAAACCGAGCAAAATATGTCTTCTTATTTATCGGAGATGGCATGGGAAATATCCCTGTTTCTGCGGCTGAATATTACTTAGGTCCAGATAATGGTGACGAAGGTAACGGTCAAGCAGTCGCTCAACCGTTAAATTTTGCTAAATTTCCTGTTGTTGGTCTGCAAAACCCAACCGATGCTGACCATTATGTTCCGGACTCTGCTGGTACTGCTACCGCATTTGGAAATGGCGTAAAGATTGATTCAAACGTCATTGGTCTAACACCTGGCTATACCGAACAAACAGAATCAATTGCTGAAAAAGCTCAAGCTCAGGGAAAAGCCGTTGGTATCCTATCGACAGTAACTTTAAATCATGCGACTCCTGCTGCCTTCTATTCAAACGTTGAACACCGTAGAAATTATTACGAAATTGGTGAACAAATGGCTGCTTCAAACTTTGAATATTTTGCAGGGGGTTCTCTTGGTAAGCGAACAGGTGCTGAAGATGATCAAAAAGACTTATACGAGGTATTAGAAGAAAAAGGATATATGGTAGCAGATACTCAAGAAGAATTCGATACTATTACTGCTGACACTGAGAAAGTTTATGCACCTGCATCTGTTCTTTCTGAATCAGATGGTTCTTCTATGAAATATGCGATTGATCGACAAGAAGGTGAACCTACATTAGCAGATATGGTCGCTAAAGGAATTGAAGTCCTAAGCGCTAACGAAGAAGGTTTCTTCATGATGACAGAATCTGGTAAGATTGACTGGGCAGAGCACGCTAATGATGCCGCAACAACTATTAAAGAAGTGATTGACTTTCAAGACTCTATCCAAGAAGCAATTGATTTCTACTATGAACATCCTGAAGAAACTTTAATCGTTGTAACTGCTGATCATCCTACCGGCGGTTTCACCATCGGAAACTCGGAAACAGGTTATAACTCTTACTTCCATTTACTAGACAATCAAAAAGTTTCTCAAGAACAATTTGATGTAATCTTTGCTAAGGCCAAAGAAGAAAATCCAGAAATGACTTTTGAAGATGCTGTTCCATTACTAGAAGAAAACTTCGGATTTATCTTTGACCTGGAAGCAGAAGAAGTTGTGAAGACTGCTGGCGAAGTCGAGAAAGCGGCTGAAGAAGGTGAAGAAGAAGCCAAAGACTTAATGTTAGTAACACCTTATGAATTGGCAGAATTACGTTATGCTTTCGAACAAACAATGAAACCATATGAAGAACGTAATCTGGGTCAAGCAGATATTATCAAAGGCTACCATGCATATGAACCATTATCAATCGCTGCTACACGTCTATTAGCACGTAAAGCTGGTTTAGCATTCACAACTGTTGACCACTCACCTGAGAAAGTTCCAGTTTTTGCAATCGGTGCTGGCGCTGCAATGTTTGAAGGTAATTTTGAAAATACAGATATTGCCTATAAGATTTTAGCAGCCATGGGATTATATGAAGGTGGCGATACTAAAATGGCTCCTTTAGAAGTAACAAAGAAGTTTTCTGGATCTATTGAGGAAAACGATAAAGAAGAAGCTTCTGAAGAAACAGTTGAAGTAGAAGAAGTTTCTGAAGAAAGTGTTGAAGAAAGTTCAGATTCTGAAACAAGTGAGGAAAGTTCTGAAGATTCATCGGCTGAAGAAAGCAGTAACTCTGAAGAAGAACCTGAAGAAGTAATTGAAAGCTCTGCTGAATAATTAATACATTAGTCACAAAAAGCACAGCTAAGATAAGGCTGTGCTTTTATTCTTTAAGGAGAATCTTATGCAACTTAAATCTATTTTAGCAAGTTTCCTTTTGGTTATTTCCCTACTCTCACCTTGTTCTCTTGTTAAAGCTGAAAGCTCAAGCATGAAAGAATTACCTTTCAGCGGATACTATCTAGCCCCTGAAGCAAGTAGTATTGAAGGATTGCTTTTTCAAGAAAACCAATTAATCATCTATATTAAAGATGAATCAGGGTATGCTCACCCTGTTTATGGACACGACCATGAAGATAACTATGATAATGAACAGCAAGATGTGGAAAAAGATATTAAATCAAACAAAGACCATCACGATGACACCATTGATCAAGAATTTATAGAATGGTTATTCGAATTTAATGCTTACCCTTATCCAGACCTTAAGAATTATTCTATATCTGTTCAAGAGAGATATAAGAAAGAAAATAATCTTCCAATTAACTTAAAAGAAGTTTATCTAGCCATTGTAGATCAGATAACACCTGAAATGACACAAAGAAATATCTTAGACTTGATTAATCAAACGATTCCTGACATTTCATATACACAAAAAAATGATTATAATTATTTCACTATTTCCTGCCCAACTATCACTGTAAATAACGATCATTGGACCGTCCAATTATTCGGTGAAGAAATTTTTTCTTTTGTGCAACAGTCTGGACAATTAATAGATAATCATGGAAATACTTATGAATACATTGACGGAATTAAACCCAACTAATTGCTGAAAGGTGTGAACTAATGAAAAGAATATTTATTACTTTATTAATTTTAACTGCCTTAACCCTTAATCTACTTTTTCCACACGCCACTTTCGCACAAGCAGAAGCTGATGTTAAAGAAACAAACCATATGAAAGTAGACGGTCATCACCAAGGACATCACATTAAGGCTAATTTTATCCCTGATAAAATTCTTAATCCTGACGATAGTCTATATGAAGCACCAGAAAAAATTGAAAAGTACGTTGGTATATATCAAGCACAAGCAACAGTTCCTAAATTGAATCTTAACTTAGATATCATTGTCTCAATCGAAGAAAGTGGCTTATTTAATATGGCCTACTATTTTACACAACGAGAAAAAGGAGAAAGTATACGTTTCTACGTAGATGAGAATGAAACAATTGAATCTATACCCGCTCCATATCAAGACCTCGTTATCTTGACAGGAGGTCTCAAAGAGTTTGAAGGTGGCTTAGGCTCAGGCTTAATTCGTAAAACGGTGTCACCGGTAGTACTATTAAATAATCAAGGCAAACCCGAAAGCTTATATCCTTATCAATCAATGGCATATGATCTGCGAGAAAATTATCAAAATGCTAGGGTTTATCAAGACCTTGGTCTTTATATAGTAAATGATGAAATTGTGATCGATGTAAACCATTTGATTGGTCTAGATGATGAACAAGAAAATAGAATCGCATTAAAAGCTACAAGTTTTAAAAATGAAGATGCTTTCCTAGTTGAAAAGAAAACATATGAAATTCTTCAAAAAGCTTTTGATTACTATCTTGATGATTATAATGATTTTAAGCTTCAATTTAAAAATAGTAATGACTTTGTTCAAGTCATTCAAGCAATGCATTTGAAGACCAACGCCAGTTTTCCTGCCGATACTAAATTTGAACTGATCGATCCTAGTCAAGTCAATAAAGATTCTGAAAGTGCCCATACATTTGCTTTGCTCATTAATGACCAAATCTTATATTTTTATGATGGACACAAATTATTTGTTGCAAATGAAATTGAAAATAATAATAGATGCTATTCTGCGAATGAATGGCAAACGAATTAATAGTTGAAGTCACCGAAAATTAAATTCTAAAATTTTCCATCCAGCCAAACCCTATTAAATAATCAACAACTACAAATAATCCCTTGTTAGATTGAGCAAATCGATTGAAGATAAATGCCATCTTTGCTAATGTTTAAATAAAGGAGATGGTATGAATGTTTTTAGTTATGCAACATATAAAACCTAAAGTAGGCAAAACAGAAAGCATCATCAATAAATTATCGAATCGTGAAATCATAAATGATCAACCAGGTTTCATTAATTTATCAATCAGTAGAGGCATTGAAGAGGATTTAATTGTGGTTTTAGGCTCATGGAAATCACAAGAAGATTGGAAAAATTGGGAAAATTCAGAAGATCGAAAAAAATTAGACGATCCAGATGACAGTGAAATTGAATCGATGGAGTCACATAAATTAGAAATTCTAAAGGACGAAAAAATGCCTAAAAAATAATCCAAGTTATCTTAAATAATTCGATAGGATTAGGAAACAAAAGAGCAAGCAGCATGTGTGCTGTTTGCTCTTTATTTAGTTAATTGATTATAAACTATCTATCAAATCTAACATCTCACTATTTTCAGGGATATCTTTCATGGAATGACCGTAGTGAATATATCTCAATTCACCCTTTTTATCTACCAACATTTGAGCTGGCATCCGTCCCATCTTAAAAAGATTTACTTCTTGACCATACAATTTTAATACCGAATGGTTTGGATCAGGTAGACCATAAAATTCTAAGTCATTTTCATGCCAGTAGTCTGCGAATTTTTTTTCGTTTTCAGGACCAATGACGACAATAGCGGTGTCTCTTTTTTCAAACTGATTATAATCTTTATGCAACTGCATCATGTGCTTGCGGCAGAAAGGTCATATAAAGCCTCTGTTTAATACAAGCATTACATTTTTACTTCCTCTGAAAGCTGAAAGCTTAACTGTCTTTCCTTCGAAATCTTTTAATTCAAAGTCTGGGGCCTTTTTATTGACTTCAATACTTGCCATAAAATTCATCTCTTTCCTTTCACTGATTAAACAATATACTATTTAAAAATCACTATCTTTCAGCTTTATTAAATCAATAAAGTGGTTTAATGATTAATCTTAAAGGATTAACTTTTTATATCCACTTTAATAAAACACTTTAAATAGTTGATACATACAACTTACCACTCATTGCTTAGTCATTTTAAATATTTACAAAGCTTATTGTTATAATGTTTTTGTTTAAAAATAAGAGACATGAATTTAATTTCATGTCTCTTGTTTTTAATTTATATCAACACTTTTGACCTACTCATTAGCTTCAGTAAGAACTTTTTGAACAGCTGGATCTTCCTTAAGATGTTCTACCATACGCTTAACGTTTGGATAGTCTTTATACGTTTTTTCTAAATTCTTAGTCCAAGTTGCAAAAATGAATGCTAATGGATCAAGCACAGTACGTTTATTTTGGTAGAGGTGATTAGAATCACCAATAATATCATCAAGATGTTTGAAGTTCGCATCAATACGAGCAGGTGCTGCCGCACGAGCCATTTCAATTACATCTATGTCTTCAGATGTTGTATAACGCTGTGGGTTAAAGAACGGCCAGAATGATGGATGAATATCTGCAGAAAGGAATAGAGATGTTTCATCAAACTCAAAAACATTTTCTAACCCTTCATTAGGTCCTAAATCTTTTTCTGGAACGGAATTAGCAATGTATTGTAAAATTGCTCCTGCTTGAGTCATCGGACGATCGGCTCCAATTTCAAGAGCAGGAACCATTCCTAAAGGATTAATTTTACGATACTCAGGATCATTGTAATCCACACGAATGGTTTCATACTCAAGACCAGACCATTCTAAAGCGATCCAGCAAGCCAAGGAACAAGTACCAGGTGCATAGTATAATTTCAACATTTTATCAAACCTTTCTTTTTTTTATTGATTATATTATAGCATTAAAAAGTGTCATAGGAAATAATTGAGTGAATTCGATAGCATGCTTTTAAAATAAGAGTAAGCTAGTAACTAACTAATTTTAAACAGCAGCTGTAACTCCTCCATCAATGACAAACTCAGAGCCAGTTGAATATCTTGCTTCATCGGAAGCTAAGAATACAACTAAATTAGAAACTTCTTTAGGCTGAGCCACTCGGCGCATAGGAATAGTTTCTTTAAATTTATCAACCGCTTCCTTAACACCCGGTTGTTCTAACATTGGTGTGTGTACTACACCAGGATGGACAGAATTAACGGTTATATTATATGGAGATAACTCTCTCGCTGCTGATTTCGTCATTCCTCTAACCGCAAACTTAGTGTCTGTATATCCGATCGCCCCACCTACTAAACCATTCATAGAAGAAATGTTAATTATAGAACCATACTTTTGTTGCTTCATAATAGGTGTTACGGCTTTAATACCTAAAAAGACGGAAACTTGGTTGATATTCACAATTTTCATGTAATCGTCTAATGAAACATCTTCAATTTTCATATTATAAGTGATACCTGCATTATTAACGAGCGAGTCTATCCTGCCCCATTTATCCATTGTCGCATCAATTACCTTTTTCCAGTCACTTTCCTTGGTCACATCTTGTTTAACAAATAGAACATTTTGACCAAGTTCTTTAGCAACTTCATTCCCTTTTTCTTCATTAATATCAGTAATGACAACCTTAGCTCCTTCAGCTAAAGCGACCTCTGCATGCACTTTCCCCATCCCTTGAGCGCCGCCAGTAATAATTAAAACTTTACCTTCTAATCTTTCCATTTTGTTTCCTCCTAATATAATTTAATACTTCCTCCATCGACCATAAATGTTTGACCTGTGATGTAACGTGATTCATCACTTGCTAGAAAAACTGCGACTGGTGCGATATCTTTGTCAATATCACCAAATTTTTGGAGTGGAATACCTTGAACGACTTTTTCATAATATTCAGGGTTTTCAGCACGCCAAGCATCGACACCTTCAGAATAGGCTATAGGTGAAATGACATTCACATTGATACCATCTTTACCAAACTCATTCGCCATCACACGCGAAATCCCACGAATCGCTTCTTTGGCTGCTACATAAGCCCCTTGATGGTTATCACCCTTAATGGCTGCTCCTGAACCAAAATTAATGATATTTCCTTTAGTCTTTTTAAGATATGGAATAGCTAGTTGGCTCAAGAAAAAGGTAGCATAAAAACCAGACTCCATTGATAGAGCTAAATCTTCTTCTGTAATATCTAAGAAGCTCTTCATCCTTGAAGCATGAGCATTATTGACCAACACATCGATTTGATGATAGCGGTCAACAACCCCTTGAATGCACGTTTCTAAGGCTGATTTTTTTGTCAAATCAGTCTTGATAAAGAAGGTATTATATCCCTCCTCATTTAGAGAACGGCTTAAAGCCTCGCCTTTTTCTTGATTAAGATCGACGATTGCTACTTTTGCCCCTTCTCTAGCATAGGCGCGGACAATGGCTGAACCAATTCCACCAGCCCCGCCTGTTACTATTGCCACTTTATCTTTTAAGCGCTCCATTCTATTTCCCCCTTATAATTTATTTTTGAATCTATAACATCTGCATATTTTAATCATACGCCACTTTAAGAAAATTGGCTAATAAAGCGACTCGTAAAAACGTCCTTAGGGTTGCTATAAATACATTTGTTAAAATTTTAAACAGTTAGGATAAAAATAATTTTAATCCTTTATATTTAAATTCCGTATAGGGCGGGTCATTCAGTTGAAGCATATCTTCTTGAAGCATTTCCTGTAATAAAGTGTTGATATATAAGTCACCGATCTCTGTAAGTTCTATAAAAGCTTGCAATTCTTTTTTAAAAGCATCTTGATAGCTATTCGGATCTTTTAAATAACTGATTACAAAATCTTTTTCTTCACGACTATATTCCATTTAACCCCCTCCTTCTCTATTAAAAGCATCCTCTTATCCATATTCGGTGGCAAACCAGACGGCTTAAAAAAACCTCCTGCTGATACAGGAAGTTTAAATAAGTCGCCCACTTAATCTTCATAAGATTTAAAGGGATCGTTTGAATTAGGTAATCGGTCTGGTGTAATGGTTAAGCCCATTTCTCTTTGTTCATGATTCAATTCTTTGATGAGGGATAAAATAACTAAAATAAGAATGAAAACAAAGGGTAAGGAAACGATTATTAAGACATTTTGAATAGCTAGTAAACCGCCAGACAATAGTAAGACAACCGCAATAATTGAAAGTGTAAATCCCCAAGTAATCTTAGTTCTATTATTAGGCTTGATATTACCTTCTTCCGACAACATGGCCAAAACAAAAGTCGCTGAGTCCGCTGACGTAATAAAAAATGAGACAACAAGAATAATCGCCACTAAAGAAAGAAGGCCGCTTAAAGGATAATAGTTAAAGGTTGCAAATAGCAACTGTTCGGGTTCAAAAGCTGTTAAGTCGGCTATATTCATTTGAACATTGGCTGCTAAAGTTCCAAAAGTAGAGAACCAAATAAAACTTAATAGCGTAGGAAGTAGAAGTACCACCGTTAAAAACTCACGTATGGTGCGTCCGCGCGAAATACGGGCTATAAAAATCCCCACGAAGGGCGACCATGAAGTCCACCATGCCCAATAAAACAAAGTCCAAGTATTAATCCACTCCCTCTTATCCCTATCAAAAGCGGCTGATCGAAAACTCATTTCAATAAAATTTTGTAAATAATTACCCAATGATTCTGTAAATGTGTTTAAAACACCGACAGTCGGGCCTACAATAGCGACAATGGCTAATAGACAGCCCGCTAAAAGCAGGTTTAAATTGGAAAGAATTTTAACCCCTTTTCCTAACCCTGAAATAGCAGAAAGTATAAATAAGATCGTTGTGATAATTATAATAATAATTTGGACACTATTAGAAATAGAGATATTAAACAAATAATTTAACCCACCATTAATTTGGGCTGCGCCAAAACCAATAGTAGTTGCGACCCCAATAACAGTGGCAACAATCGTTATTGTATCCACTACTGTTCCGATCCAGCCCGTTGCTTTATTTCCTAGTAAAGGTTTTAAAGTATGAGATAATAGGTAGTTTTCTTGCTTACGAAAACCAAAGTAAGCTAGGGCAAGTGCTACCACACCATAGATCGCCCAACCATGTATCCCCCAATGGAAAAAAGTAAAGCGAAAGGCATCCGCTAACGCTTCTTGACTTCCTGCTGGAGCAATCGGAGTCGAAATAGCAAAGTGTGACAAAGGTTCTGCCGCTCCGTAAAAAACAAGCCCAATTCCCATACCAGCGAAAAACATCATAGCTACCCAAGAAGTGGTCGAATATTCAGGTTTTGAGTCGGGTTCTCCTAAGCGAATCTGGCCTAAGGGACTAAGTATGAAATAAATACAAACTAATAATATTAGTGGAATGAGTAGAAGATAAAGCCAACCAAAATTGTTTGCCACCTGATCTTTTAAAATTTGTGTTCCAACACTTAATTCATTAGGAATAAAAATACCTAAAATAACTAATAAAAATGACGTTATAAGCGATGCATGATATACTGAAATTTCTTTTAACTTTTTCAATTCATTCCTCCTAAATTTATTTTAAAACAGGGCTTTTATACTATCAAAATTGACTTTGTTTGTAAAATTTACCCATTTTTCATCTTAAGACTTGTTGTTTTTGACAAGATTTTATATAGTTAATATTTATAAGTATTCAATAGAAAGGATGCCCTTATGACCAAAAAAATTATTGGTAAAATTACTAGTGCTTATTTTATCTTCACCATACTGACCACACTTTTTGTCCATTTAGGTTTAGAAATTAAAAAAAATGAATTGGTAACTTTCGATACTCCCATTCAAAGCTGGGTACGCGACCTTCAAAATCCCTTGATGGACAAAATCATGCTCTTTATTACCCACTCTTCAAGTGCCATACCAGTCTTAATTTTTTTCGCCATCATCCTTTTAATGCTTTTTAAAAAAAGAGCCTTTAATAAAATGCACTTCCTATTGATAGCTATTCCGGGAACTTTGGTTATTAATACAATTCTAAAGTTGATTTTCCAAAGAGACCGACCAGATTTGCTCAATCTTTTAATCGAAGAAAACTTTTATTCTTTCCCATCTGGTCATGCTATGATTAGTTCTACCGCTATCTTTGCCATAATGGTCTTATGTTGGCGTAGCAAGCACTTTTATAAAATTTTAACTTTAGGTTTAATTTATACTTTTCTAGTTGGTTATTCCCGCGTTTATCTAGGAGTACATTTCCCTTCGGATATTATAGGCGGCTGGATGATTAGTTTCGCTTGGGTGGTCTTAGCTCAAAAATTAATTTTAAACAAGAATGTGATTGAATAAAAAAGCCAGCTCAATTGTACTGACCCCTTAAACCCGAACAAGGTTTTAGGGGGTCGGTACATTGAGCAGGACTCTTTTTTTAATTAGCTTAAAATCTTAAAGATAAACACGTTAAGCTACCGTCAATTTTCTTAAATTCATCAGTATTTACTACTTTTACAGGATAACCTAAACTTTCAATATGTGCTTGTGTTTTAGGGTGACCTTCAGGAACCAGCACCGTCCCATTGATATAAAGACTGTTGATGGCATAGAGTTCTTCCGCTTCAACCACATATCGCTTATATTTTTGGAAATCCTCGACCTTATTCATCACCGGACTAACTAACATATTGTTATTTTCTAAATAAATAACAAAGTCTTTTAAGTGCAGTCCTTCTGTGACCGACACTGTTGAAGAAGTATAGCCAAACTGGCGCACAATTTGGTCAAATTGTTTAGCCCCTTCTTGATTAGTTCGATCGGATAAGCCCACATAAAAATGCTTATCTACTAGCATCACATCTCCACCCTCCATAGTTCCGGGTGCCTCAATGTAAAAGATTTGATCTTCTTTATAGAAATCCTTAAGTACTTTTTTCATTTCATATTTTTCTCCATTACGCGATTCTTTGGGTGAATCAGTCACAATCGCAAACTCTGCCATAACCACAGCTGGATCTTCAACAAAACAAGAATCAGGGTATTCTTCTAAAGGCTCTAAAGCAGTGACTTTTACTCCTAATTCTTCCAATGCTTTGACATAGTTAGCGTGTTGCACCAAGGCATCTTCATAAACTGGTTGCTCTTTAGAGAACATTCCAGTCGTAATACCTTCTAACATTGATTGACTAGGTGTTCTAACGATGGCATGCGAAAATTTTAACATGTAATTCCTCCTGTTTTTTTAGTTATTGATGTGTTGGCACTATTGTATTTATTCAAGGACTTGTATTTATTTTATTTGTTCAATTAATTTATTATCAATACTTAACAAATCAATTAGGACAATGTCTTCATGTTTGATTTCGTATAACTGATTTTCAGTCAAATCATCGATTGTTGAAGAAGAAAGAACAAATGATTCCTTGGTTTTTTCTATAATCCTACCTTGAAGTATAAAATCATTCTCGGTAGTTATAATAGATACTTGTTTATTCACTAAGATAGGCTCATTGATTGGGTCTTTTCCTTGAAATTGTTGTTCATAATCTTTGGTCAGTGAATATGGGTCGTAAAGATTAATTGATTTATTATAATCAATTATTTTTTTAAAATTTTTAAGATAGCAAGTTGAAGAAACGATATTGGATATAAATGCATTTTTCCTATATTGAAAACTCTCAATCATTCCATATTCATTAATTGAAATTAGAGTTGAGAAGTCGTCTTCAATTGCAATTAAGTATCCAAGTGAAAAATATTCTTCATTTTTGCTACTAAATTCAGAATAAATTTCTACTAATTGATTTGTTTTTAAAGTTAATTCTAATTCATTCATATAAATCAGCTCCTTAATTAGATTGCTAAATTCTCATGAAATTCACTCCCTTTTTTTAGTGTTTATAGGTGGGGTTAGTGAATGTCCGTTTGTAATCTTTCTATTATTTAGGCTTTTTAGTAAAACTTTGTAACCTATTGTCCTCCTATAAAATGAAAAAGTTCCAGCATAGGCTTTGGTTCTAGTAGGATACACTATTCCTCCAAAAACAAAGTGATGGTTTTCTAACAATGCATTATAATTCATAGCTTATCTCTTCAAATAAATCAGCTTGTTCCACTCCTGCTTTTGTCTTTTCATGCTCCTTTCTTTCAATAGATAATCTTTCAACTTTTTTCTCTAGACTCTTCCATTAATAAGTTGAACTGTCTTACACTTTCCTCTCGGAATATAGGAAGGGCAGATTATTTATCGATATATTTTACATTTCCACTGAAACTTTGCTTTAATCGAAAGGCTTCTCCTAAACGTTCACTATAGTCGAAAATGCTAATAGGTGTGTGTCTAATCGCATGCTTGATAGATAGTCTCCCAATTTTTATTTGTTCAATTTAAAGCTTTATTAAGCATCGGTATATTTAATTGGTTAAAAAGCTAGTGTCTTAAAACTATCCACCTGCAAGATGTTTGTATTTTCTTTTAATCGTTTAAGTATTGATTTATTGCCGATACCATTTAGCTCTTTGAACGATAAAATCAGCTTTGCAATCGCTCGATTCATTTTTTCCAATATTTTCACTCCAATTGATTTGTCTCATTAATTTTATCAAAAAAACGCTTTAAAGTCTTAGCTATTCATAGTTAATATTTAGAGAATCTAACTTCGGAATGACCGATATAAAAGACGCTCCTGCTGCTTAAACTCTATTTTTTTGACTTACAAGCTATGAGGAGTAAAACGAAGCCATAGATAGACAACCGTCTATATAGGAGAATGTAAATGAATTGAGAAGAACTTAGTTTATTACTAAAAGCAATCGCCGATCCTAATCGTCTCAAGATCTTAGAACTTATTTCATGTCAGGGAAAGAGAGCTAGTGAACAAACCACGACCTATTGCTGGCATTGAGAATTTAAAAGTAGCTAATTTCAGTCCTGAAATTTCCCCTTCAAAGGTAAATTGATTAGGATTAGAAACGAAGCCTCCTAACTGTTGGCTCCATTAAACATTACGCCTAAAAAAGAGTGCCCTTCACTGATTAAAATTACCCTTTAACCGGTTAAGATTCCATTGTTTTTAATAACTCATAATTGCTTGACTTCCTCATCCGTTAAAGTAACTCCTTTGCCCATCTTATCATGATCAGGTAAACAATCTCCAAGGCCCTATTTAGCAGGACACTTATTCCATGAAAGAAGATTGAATTCTTTAGACCATCCTTTATTAGCGGAAAGACTCCCAATGGTTTCAATATTTTTGTAAGTAATAGCTGCCCTTTTAAAGTAGTCTTATTTTTAAACGAATAGCCACCCTCTGTTTCTATCCATCTTATAGTCTTCATTACCGTCATTATTATCACTAATCCTTCCAGTTTAATTTACCATAAGCCTCGATGACTAAAAACTATTATAATCAAAAGCACTTATCTCTAAGAGACAAGTGCTTGATCGTATTACGGATATTCTTTTGCTTTTAAATTTCTTTCTAAATGGGTTTCTTTCACAAGAATTATTCATCTATAGTGAGTAGTGAAACCTGAGCTGAAATTTCTTTCTAAGTACTGCTTGCCATAATCCGTCATATATAACAAAAAAATTATGCAAAGATTGGCTTTTAATGATTATTTCCATTTTAGCAGTAACATTTAGCTTTTTAGTAGAGACGTAACCATTCTTGTAATATAGATAAACTCTTAAAGAATTGGGTTGCCTTCTCCTCCCTCCACCATTGGTTAATTGGCACTAAAAATTAAATCAATTCCGTTTGCTTAAAAGCTTTTATTTCTTGGACCATCATGGCTAAAGCAATAAGAATTACAATCAAATCAACTAGTGCTTCTGCCCACCAAACAGCCCCACTTCCAAACATTCCAGGTAAGATAAGCAAAGCTGGTACGAATAAAATAAGTTGTCTTAACAGAACAATAATCCCAGCTTTTTTACCATTGCCAATCGATTGGAAAAATGTGATTGCCATATTCATAGCTGCATAAAGTATATATACTGAGAAAAACAGTCTAAAATGCCCCACTCCACGTTGGATAATTTCTTCGCTCACATTAAATAAACCAAATATTCTTGCAGGGAAAAATTGTGCCGGTAGGTAGAACACTAAAGATAATATAGTACCTGATAGGATAAAAATCTTCATCGTTTCTTTAACTCTTGCATACTGCTTCGCTCCAAAATTAGCCCCTATAATAGGTTGAAGGGCTTGACTCATACCCCAAAGTGGAATAAATGAGAAGCCATAAAACCTCAAGGTCGCAGCCATTAGTGTTGCCCACTCATCACTTCCATATTGAAAGGCTTGTCGATATAACAAGCTTTGTTGAACCATAAATAAAATCTGCATGAGCATAGCTGAAATACCTACCCCCACCATTTCTTTAGAAAGTTCATTAGCCTTTTTGATTTTTCCTATCTTTACAACATCACTCTTATAACGGAAATAATACAAGGTAAACCCTGCTTGAACGGATTGAGCCAAGATTGTAGCTAAGGCTGCTCCTTCTATTCCATATTCTCCCATCGCAATCATGAAAATAGGGTCAAGAATTATATTGAGAATTGCTCCAAGCCCCATTATCAGCATAGCCTTTTTTACTTGGCCTTCGCCTCGCATGACCATATTAGATGATTGAACATAATTGATAAAAAATGACCCTGCGAAAATAATTCTCACGTATCGAAGACCTAGCTCTTTGATTGCTCCACTTGCTCCTAATAAATCTAAAAAATAAGGAGATAAAAAGATTCCAAATACTGTAATCAAAAGTGATAATACAATTACCCAATAAACTAAGTTCCCCATTATCTTATCGATTTTCTCCTGATCACCTTCTCCTAAGGCTCTTGATAAAATAGAAGCACTCCCTATTCCAATCAATGTCGATACGCCATTATTTACAAAAGTAATCGGCGCAGAAACAGAGCAAGCCGTCATGGCAGCTTCTCCTAAAATATTTCCAGCAAAAATTCCATCCATCAAAGGAAACAGTCCGATAACGAGCATACCGAGTACAGCTGGAACAGCCTGATGAAACATAAGTCGAACAAGATTATCCGTTAAAAGTCTTTCTTTCATTGTTTTTTCCATTTTGTTTTCTCCCTTCTTTGAAAAGTGCTACAAACATTTTTTCTATAATTTCTTTATTTTTTTTAAAATTATCTCTAGCTTCTAAAATATCTGCCCCTAAAATCATTGAATTAATAAAATCTGTCACAAAATCATAGAGTGCATCATTCAATAAAAATTCTGGAACATTCCTTTGAAGCTGACTAAATTCTTCCCTACTTTGTGCTTTTAACTGGTTAAAGATACTATTGAGCTTTTTGCTTCTCTTTTTTTCAATTAAAAATTGGACATAAATTTCCATATATAAATTATCATCCAGTATTTTTTCGACAAGTTGTTTTGCTATAAACTCTATTTCATACCCTTGCTTGAACTCACTTAAGTTGGATTTGATTACTTCATTTCTATAATGTATCCCATCAACCATTAGGTCATGAAGAATATCAATGGTGCTTTTATAATAATGATAGAAGCCTCCTTTAGACATGGTCGTTTCGTTAATAATATCTTCCATCGTAGTATTAGCGAACCCTTTACTAACAAATACTTTTCTGGCTGCTTCTTTAATTTCATTTTTTCTTTCTTCTGGCTTTAATCGCCTAGCCGAGCACATGCAACCCCCCCTTTTTTTTATATACCGACGGTATCGTCGATAATAGTTTATTATTCTTACTTTAGAGAGTCAAGAGTTTTTATAAAAAAGAATGCTCTAAATTTTACCCCCCCGTGCAAATCTCGTTCCATACAAAGAAGTAAGAAAATATTAAATAGTTTACGTCTAAATTTTTTAACGGCTTCTGAGACACTTATTAGTCGTGTCCCTTAGAGTGCGTCCTTTAATTCATTCATTGAAACAATATGGGTTGTTAAAATAGGTTGAAATACAGCTTCCTTCGTTTTTAATCGGTAGGATTATAACGCTTGAGTAAGTTTGAGACGTTTCACTTTTTTAAGCTCCTAATTGAATTGCGAATTAGGGGCTTTAGATAATACAAAAACTCATTAAACCTTTCTTCTTGACAAACTAAAAAAAATTAATATAATAATGTGTGTAAACGGTTACACATGGAGGTGTGAAGTTTTTGGTAACAATTCGTGATGTGGCAAATGAAGCAGGCGTTTCAGTCGCAACTGTTTCGCGCCTGATGAATAACAGTGGTTATGTGAGCGAACAATCCAAACACAAGATTCTTTCGGCGATTAAAAAATTAGATTATATCCCTAATGAAATTGCTAGATCTTTAAATAAACAGTCGATGAAAATTCTTGGTTTATTGGTTCCGGATATTACTAACCCTTATTTTCCTTCTTTAATCAAGGGAGTCGAACAATGTGCCTTGCAACACGGCTATATGCTTTTATTAGGCAATACCGAAGGCCAAGAAACGATTGGTGAGAACTATCTTAATTTTTTTAAACAATATAAAGTCGCTGGATTAATCAAAATTGATGGGACTCATCTAGACACACCTGAGGACGTTCCAACCGTCTCATTAGACCGGATGAATGATCAAGACCAGTTTGCAGTAATCTCTGATGATTTTTATGGCGGAGAACTCATTGGACAAACTATTCTTGAAACTAATTATGGCTCTATTTTGATTATGACGGGTCCAATGGATATTCAAGTGTCTAAAATGCGTTTACAAGGAATACAGTCTGTATTTGATCAATATAAAATCGACTATCAGATATATTCTACTCCGTCCTTCCAGACAGAATTTGCAGATCAAGTTGCCAAGGAGATTATTCGTGACTATCCCAATATTGATACGGTGATTGCTCCTAATGATATCTATGCTTTAGCCCTTATCCAAGCTTGGAATCAATTAGGTTCTATTATCCCAGAAGATGTCCAAATCATTGGGTATGATGGAATTGTCTTTGGAGCCTATGCCCATCCGAGTTTAACTACCATTGAACAACCGGCTTATAAAATAGGTTATCAGGGAACAGAATTGTTACTAGCCATTATTAACCAACAAATAGATCCTGAAATGTCTAAAATCATCCAAGTCAAACCGCGATTATTAAAAAGAAATTCTTTAAGGGAGGTAAAATAATGGTAAAAATTGCAGTCATTGGAAGTATATCTACTGATTTTGTGGTGACTTCTAAACGAAGACCCCAAGCTGGAGAGACTATTTTTGGGGAATACTTTGAAACTTATTTTGGTGGCAAAGGAGCTAATCAAGCCGTTGCAACCAGCCGACTGGGTGCAGAAACTTATATGTTAGGAGCAGTGGGAGCTGATAAATTTGGTGAAAGTTTAATAGCCAATTTGCAAAATAACCGGATTGAAGTTTCACACATTAAAACAAAGAAGCAGCTTCCTTCAGGTTCTGCCATTATTAATGTTGTTGAAGGCGAAAATACGATCATTTATGTAGCGGGAGCTAATGATGCTTATTCAAGCGAACAAGTTCTAAAAGAGCAAGCATTTCTCACTACCTGTGATTTAATTCTAATCCAAAATGAAAGTCCCATCGAAACGGTTGAAACCCTTATACAACAAATGGCTGATGCCTCTTGTCAAATAATATATAACCCTGCGCCCGCTCGCTCATTTAATCCACAATTGATGGCAGCTATCGATTACATCACACCTAATGAACATGAATTTCGCTTAATGTTCCCAGATCAAGAAATGGCAGAAGTTCTGGCTCAATATCCGAACAAAATGATTGTAACCTTAGGAGCTCAAGGGGCCGTCTTTCATAATGGACATGAACTTATTGAAGTCCCTTCCTATAAAGTTGATCAAATTGTAGATACTACTGGGGCTGGTGATACATTCAATGGTGCGCTCGCCTTTGCTATTGGCAACCAGTTCGAACTCGAAGAAGCAATTCGTTTTGCCAACTTAGCCGCCGCCCTATCAATCGGAAAAGAAGGGGCTCAAAAAGGAATGCCTACTATCAAACAAATGAAGGAGAGTGTATATTTTGAAAAAACATGGGATATTAAATAGTCATATCTCCAAAGTTTTATCCGATATGGGCCATACTGATCAACTAACAATTGCAGATTGTGGTCTTCCTATCACAACGCATGTAGAAAAAATTGATTTAGCTATTCGCTTAGGTGAGCCTGATTTTATCAGTGTTTTAAAAACAGTAATGAGTGATATGAAAATTGAACGGATTGTTCTCGCCGAAGAAATCAAACAATATAATCCGAATTTGCTAGCTGAAATCCAGCAATTAGTAAATCCACTTATTGAGATTCAATTTATAGATCATGACTCATTCAAGAAGCAGACCCATAAAAGCAAAGCGATCATAAGAACAGGTGAGGCGACTCCTTATGCAAATATTATTTTGCAATCAGGCGTCATTTTCTAGGGGGGAGTATTATGGAAATTCAAATGACTAATATCCATAAACAGTTTGCAGCCAACCAAGTCTTAAGAGGAGTAAACTTCGACTTAAGAAGTGGAGAAGTCCATTCACTAATGGGTGAAAATGGAGCTGGAAAATCAACTTTAATGAACATTTTAACCGGTCTATTATCAGCTGACCAAGGAAAGATTACCATTAATGGAAAAGAATCATTGTTTGATAATCCCAAAGATGCTGAAAATAATGGCGTTAGCTTTATTCATCAAGAATTGATAACTTGGCCAAAGATGACCGTCTTAGAAAACATGTTTATGGGGAAAGAGCTTACCAAATATGGCCTTTTCTGTGACCAAGCTACCATGAAATTAAAAGCTAAAACTATTTTGCAAGAATTAGGTATTCAGATTGATCTTGATGCCTTGATGGGAACACTCAGTATCGGTCAACAACAACTAATTGAAATTGCCAAAACACTGATGAACGATGCTTCTGTCATTATCATGGATGAACCAACAGCTGCTTTGTCAGACCATGAAATTGATACACTCTTTTCTATAATCCAAAAACTTAAGCAACAAGGAGTCGCAATTGTATACATCTCGCACCGCTTGAAGGAAATATTTCAAATAAGCGACCGTATCACTGTCATGCGCGATGGCATTTCGATTATGACTAAAGATGTTACCAACACGGATGAGAAAGAAATTGTTCGTGCAATGGTGGGTCGAGACATTGGGGATTACTATCCGAGTAAACGTTCAGAAGTTGGCCGTACACTTTTAGAAGTTAACAAGCTAACGGTGAGTGAAAAATTTGAGGATATCTCTTTCACTTTGAAACAAGGGGAAATACTCGGTGTGTCTGGACTGATGGGAGCAGGACGTACAGAAATTATGTCGGCTATCTTCGGCTTGCTTCCGATTGAGCGCGGAACTATTAAAATTAATAATCAGCCTGTGCTTCTCTCTTCACCACTTCATGCTATTAAACAAGGAATTGGTTACTTAACTGAAAACCGTAAAGAGGAAGGCCTTATTTTAGACTTTTCGATTAAAGAAAATATTGGAATCACTGCCTTTAAAGAATTTTCTAAAAACGGTTTAATTCACACCAAGGAAGAAGAAGATTTTGTGCAGTTACTCATCGAACGTTTGGCTATAAAGACAATGGATATGCATCTACCAGTGACTTCCCTATCTGGTGGGAATCAGCAAAAAGTGGTCTTAGCCAAATGGATTGCTGCTGGAACTCAAATTTTAATTTTGGATGAACCTACCCGTGGAGTGGATATCGGTGCTAAACGAGAAATATACTTGTTGATGCGTGAATTAACCGATCGAGGTGTTGGTATCATAATGGTATCAAGTGATTTACCTGAAATAATTGGAGTCAGTGACCGTGTACTTGTTATTCATGAAGGAAAACTGAATGGCTGTCTGTCCCATGAAGAATTATCGGAAGAACGCATCATGACTTTAGCTACAGGAGGAAAATAATGGATAAAGTTGAAAAGAAATCATCGAAAAAGCAATTTGATTTAAGAAGATTAGGTCCAGTATTGGCCTTAATTGTTTTGTTTGTTCTCGTTACCCTCTTAAATCCAAATTTTATTAAAATAAATAATTTACTTAATTTGCTTAGACAAGTCTCAATTAATGCCTTTATAGCATTCGGTATGACCTTTGTCATTATCACTGGGGGTATTGACTTGTCGGTCGGCTCTGTCTTAGCTTTGTCAAGCGCGATAGTCGCATACTTAATGATGTATGGTATGAGCCCTATACTTGCTGTTTTAATTGGGGTCTTACTTGGGGGACTTTTAGGAGCAATTAATGGATTAATTATAACTAAGGGGAAGGTTGTTCCATTTATTGCTACCCTTTCAACTATGACTATCTATCGCGGATTAACTTTGGTACTAACGGGAGGAAATCCTCTCACTAAATTTGAAGGGGGGCAATTTTTTGAATCCATTGGAAGGGGGTATTTATGGAAAATTCCAGTGCCGGTTCTTCTAATGTTGGTTGTTTTTGGCATTCTCTACATGCTTTTGCATCGCACAACATTTGGACGGAAAACTTTTTCCGTTGGAGGAAATGAAAAAGCGGCTTATATTGCTGGAATTAATAGTCATCGAGTTAAACTTATTGTCTACACTATCTCCGGGGCTTTGGCTGCCACTGCAGGTTTAATCTTAACTTCACGATTAAACTCAGCGCAACCAACTGCTGGAGTCGCTTATGAAATGGATGCCATCGCTGCTGTTGTCATTGGTGGTACAAGTATGGCTGGAGGTCATGGCCGCATCATTGGAACCTTAGTCGGCGCTTTAATCATTGGTACGTTGAATAATGGTTTAAACTTACTTGGAGTATCTAGTTTTTATCAACAAATTGTTCAAGGTATCGTTATATTAATCGCTGTTCTATTAGATCGAAAAGAAAAATAACTATATAAAAGGAGCATTCAAATGAAATCTATTAAAAAAATTACTATCGCCTTGTTCGCTATTTTACCACTTGTTCTATCAAGTTTAACTGCTAACCTACAGGTTAAGGCAGAAGAAGAATATACAATAGGTCTAGCAATTTCCACTACCAATAATCCCTTCTTCGTCGATTTACAAGAAGGTGTTGAAGAGGCTGCAAAAGAAATGGGAGCCACTGTTAAAATTGTTGACGCACAAGATGATGCAACAACACAGCTTAATGGACTGGATGACTTAATCACTCAAGGAGTAGATATTTTACTCATTAATCCCGTTGATTCCGATGCTATAGTCCCAGCTATTAAAAATGCTAATGAAGCAAAAATTCCTGTTATTACCATTGACAGAAACGCTGCAGAAGGTGAAGTTGTTTCATTAGTAGCCTCTAATAACTTAGATGGCGGTAAGATGGCTGCTGAATTCATTATTGAAAAGATTGGAAAAGGTGCAAAAGTTATTCAATTAGAAGGTGTTCCAGGCGCTTCTGCAACAAACGAAAGAGGGGAAGGTTTTGAAGAAGGAGCCAAAGATCAATTAGAGCTTATCGCTAGTCAATCTGCTAACTTTAACCGTTCAGAAGGATTAACTGTTATGGAAAATCTTCTTCAAGCACACCCTGATGTTCAAGCTGTCTTTGCTCAAAATGATGAAATGGCTTTAGGGGCTATTGAAGCTATTAAAGCTGCTGGTTTAGAAGAAGAAATTCTCGTGATAGGATTTGATGGCAATGACGATGGCTTGGAAGCGGTCAAAGAAGGTGAGTTGGCTGCAACGATCGCTCAACAACCTAAAGAAATGGGACATTTAGCGGTTGAAGCTGCCATCAATCATTTAAAAGGAGAAAAAGTTGAAGAATCCATTGCTTCTCCGTTAGAATTAGTAATTAAAGACACACTAGAAGAAAAATAATTCACTTTTCATTTAATAGTTTTAAGACCTCACGACACTTATTTAGTGCCCTGAGGTCTTCATTATTTTTTACCCACCTATATTAGTATCTGTAGCATAATCCCTAAAATCATTTTCCACTAACTCATAGTCAACACTGGATTGGCTACAACCAAGTTGGTCGACCCATGAGTCATCGTTAATCCGCAACTTTTTAAACCCTAGTAGCTCATATACATGTTGGGCCCTAGTATTTTGAAGATTAACATCTAAAATAATTTTTTGATAGCCTTGATTAAATAATTCTTTAATCAGTAAACTCAGAATAATTCGACCCAGGCCTTTATTGCGATAAATTGCTTCACAAATCTTTATATGTATTTCTGTGACTTGATTCCCCAAGTTATCATAAAACATTTCACCAATTAATTGACCTTGATACTCAATGAGTAGGAGCCGACCTTTTCATCGGTATAATTTTCAATCTTATCTTCGATTTCTTCGACTGATTTGCCTAGTCCATTGGGAAAGCCCAAATATTTCATTAGTTTCCCATCATTCCACCATTGACAGAGTTTGGCAGCATCTGCTATTTCTGCATCACGTATCCATAAATTTTTATACCTTACTTTCATAGAAATCCCCCATTTTAATACAGGGCTGCTTTATATTAAACAGGCATTGCAATTGATATTCAGGTTTAACTAGGATAAGGCAAAGTAAATCTACCAGCTTTTTTAAGAGAAAGCGAATACTGGATTATTCCTTTTATCTTTTAAAACCTGACATACTTCTTAAAATTATGCCAGTCGTTGTCAAATTATGTAGGATTGATAGGGAACTTGGTGATAATAAATCAAAAACACCTAATAAAATGAGCCCACTATTAATCGCAATGGTTTGTTTAACATTTTTCTTTATTCTTTTATCTAATAAATGGCTAATTTCAGCCAATTCCATTAGACTTTCTAATTGATTATTTGATAAAACAAGATCACTTGTTTGTTTGCAAATATCAGCAGCATCATTCATAACTGCCCCTATGTCTGCAAGCGATAGTGCAGCAGAATCATTGAGCCCATCTCCAAGCATCATGACTTTTTTACCTGAACGTTTTTGTTCTTCAATGAACTGATATTTATCATTTGGTGACACTTCTGTTTGTAAATATTGAACGGATATATTATTCATAAGATTTTGAGTTCGCTCTTTGGTATCACCAGTAAGAAGCGCAACTTCTTTGCCCTTACTTTGTAACCATTGAATGACTTTGGCCGCTTGCGGACGAAGCGGGGTATCAATTAGAAAAAGACCAATTAATCTTCCGTTGTAACCAAGATAGAGTAGGTTGTATTGCTGTTCATAGTTATTAATAACGGCTTTTTGTTCTTCAGAAATAGCAATTTTTTTATCCGTCATTAAAAGATAACTACCAATGACTACTTCTTTTCCATCAATGGTTGATAAGATCCCGCGCGACGCAATATGATGGAGCTTTCCATGCATTTCATCATGGACAATAGCTTTTTCTTGGGCTTCGTTCACTACGGCTTTAGCCAATGGATGATGAATGTGTTCTTCTAAGCAAGCGCCCATTCGTAAAACATCTTCGGTTTCATAATCATCAAAAGAGACGGTTTTATAAACCTTAGGATCGGATACAGTTAAAGTCCCGGTTTTATCAAAGACAAACAGATCGATGTCATTATACTTTTCCACGACATCCATACTTTTAATTAATATTTCTTTCTCAACTGCTTCTTTAATTGCCGTTAAGTAAGAAATAGGAACCGAAAGCTTCAAAGCACAAGAGAAATCAACTAATAGAAACGATAGGGCTCTTCGCAAGGATCCAGTGAATAAATAGGTAAGAATGACACCTAAAAAATTGTACTTAACCAGATTGTCAGCTAGAGCAATATATTTAGTTTGTTGAGTGCCTTTTTGATTTTCTGATTGACGCATTAGAGACATCAATTCGTGGATACGGTAATTTAACGTGGTATTTGTAACGCGAATAGATAATTCTCCCGATTCGATCACTGTATTTGAAAAGACTTGATCTTCTTCTTGCTTAAGGATAGGGAAAAATTCTCCGGTAAGCGAACTTTCATTGACCATGGCTGAGCCAGCATCCACTACCCCGTCAAATAAAATTTCCTTTCCTTCAGACACGATTATAATGTCATTCAACTGAACTTCTTTAGCATTACGCTCAAGCTTATTCCCTTGACTGTCTAACAACCATACCATTTTAGTAGGATCTTTCATACTGCTTTCCAAATCTGCAATTGACTTTTTATTGGTCCAGTCATTTAATTGATCACCCAATCCCATGATAAACATAATGGAACTAGCGGTTTTAGGCTGTCCAATCAATATGGCAGTTAAAATAGCAGCGCCATCTAAAACTTCCATATTTATATCCTGCGATACTAACGATTGAAGCGCTTTTTCTATATATTTAGTGGATAAATAAAGGGTATAGAGATACTGAATAGGTTGAGGTAGAAATAGACGTCTCAGCACAAACAGGCTCAGTTCCTTCGAAACAATCGCATAAGGCGTCTTTTCTTTGCGATAGGGCTCTTGTAAACATCTAATGACTTGATCTTCAGTCAAACTATTTAAAAATTTGAGGGCGTGTGCCATCGAGTAATCTTTATGAACAAAGACAGCCATTGTCCTTTCATCATGATAGAAAACTATTTTTTGAATAGCTGGTTGGAGTTGAGCCTCCTCCTTAATCATTTCTCTAACGGATAACGTTAGTAAAAAAGAACACTTAACTCTTACTCGACTTTTGTTTTGATGACAAATTTTAAACTTCATTAGCGCCTGCTATATCCTCAATGCTATCGGCTTGCTCTTGCTGTTTTTGGGCAAGATAAATTTCTTGAGCATCTGACAAAACGTCATCGGTATGTTGTTTAATTGTTGATACATTCGCATCAAGCTCATCTTTTAATTGGTAAGATTTTGCGATTACATGAGCATAAGTTTCTTTAGCTTTTTTACTCGTTAAAACTTTTAACCCTAGTGTTCCAAATAGAGCTCCTCCGAGGAATAAACCAGATGATTTGCTGATTTTTGTGGCCTTTTTTAAATTCTTTAACATTTTAAATCCTTCTTTCTATTTATATTTAAATAATTATAGCACTGATAAAAGTAAGTTTCAATTAATGGGTCCAGGGCTCAATTCTTATCGTGTCCACAAGTGATAATGTTTGCTTTTCGTTTTGAAAAAACTCGTTCCCATACGCTCTAATGTTAGACATAAATAATTGTTAAATCAAACAGATGCGCAATCATTTTATAGTAAATCAGCTTAGATTCAAATTGAGAAGTTAAAAATAGAATGACTTATCGATAGAACCAGCAATTAATAGGAGCGTTATGATGACCTTGGGCTTTTGATTCGATCTTTTAAATTATGGCCACTGCAATGGATTAGTGTGTTTTTTCTTAGATTAGGTAGTGACTTGTCCCTTAGTGGATTATTATTTTGTGGAGTAGTTTTAGCAAAACAGACCCATTCTTTGTTTAAATTCAAATAGATATACAGTTTAATTGTTAAGTACTGTTTCTTTCCTATTTTATTCACTTTTTATTTCGTTACGCTACCCTAAAATTGCAATTAGGCTTGCTGAAGTAAGCTTTGTCAATTGATCAATCTTTCACAAAAACACTTTTATTTCATTTGAATTTTTGCTAATTTTTTTTAATTCGAAAAAAATGGTTTCGTTTTCATAAAAATCATTGACTTGCTATACCCTTTTATCATACAATTTAGTTAAATAAAAATTTAGGAGGGGAAGAGATGAATTCTTTAGTCAGTTATTTTGTGAAAAATATCACTCATTTGAGTGATTTAATGTGGTCCAGTGTTCTTTTGTATATTCTTATAGCGGTCGGTATTTTTTATACTTTTTATCTTGGCTTTCCGCAATTTCGTTATTTTGGAACAGCGTTTAAAGAGACTTTTGGCGGCGTTTTTGGTAAAAAGGAAAAAGAAGAAGCCGGTACCATGTCTTCATTCCAAGCCCTAGCAACAGCCATTGCTGCTCAAGTCGGAACAGGTAATGTTGCTGGGATTGCTACAGCTATTATGGCAGGAGGACCTGGTGCTATTTTCTGGATGTGGATGTCTGCTTTTGCTGGCATGGCTACAATTTTTGGCGAGGCCGTTTTAGCTCAGAAATATCGTGAAGTGCGTGATGATAACTTTGTGGGAGGGCCTGCCTTTTATATCAGTAAAGGGATAAAACAAAAAACCTTAGGCAAATTCTTAGCCGGCTTCTTCTCAGTAGCAATTATTATTGGCTTAGGATTTATTGGGAACTTAGTGCAATCAAACTCGATATCTGCCGCTGTCAATGAGGCTACCGGTATTAACCCAATTATCGTTGGTGTTTTGATAGCAATTGCAGCTGCTTTAGTTTTTATGGGTGGTATGAAACGAATTGCTAACTTTGCCGAATTAGTTGTGCCATTCATGGCTGCTTTATATATTATCGGCGTCATCGTCGTAATGGTTCTCTATAAAGATCAAGTCGGTCCTGCTTTTAAATCGATTTTTGTGGAAGCTTTTAAACCTACATCTATGATGGGTGGAGCGATTGGTGTCACCGTTAAACAAGCCATTCGATACGGGGTCGCAAGGGGTCTCTTCTCAAACGAAGCAGGTATGGGTTCTACACCACATGCCCACGCAGTGGCCAACGTAAAACATCCTGCTGAACAAGGTTTAGTAGCGATTGTTGGTGTTGTCATTGATACGCTCGTTGTTGGAACCGCTACTGCAATGGTAATTCTCGTTACCGGCGCTCATGAAAAAGGGTTAGAGGGGGCTTTAGTCACGCAAGAAGCTTTTTCTTCCGCTTTTGGTACGTTAGGTACATCCTTTCTAGCTCTTTGTTTAACCTTTTTTGCCTTTACCACTATTGTAGGTTGGTACTATTTTGGAGAAACCAATATTCGTTACTTATTTGGTAAAAAAGGGCTTTTACCTTATCGTATTATCGTCATTTTCTTTATCGTTTTAGGATCATCACTCACTAAGAAAATCGACTTTGTTTGGACCATGTCAGACTTCTTTAACGGGCTGATGGTCTTTCCAAACATGATTGCTCTCCTTTTATTAGCGCCTCAAGCTAAACGGATTCTAGATAGCTATAAAGCGCATCAGCTCTATAACCGGGAGGATTTAAGTTAGTTTTATTAAAGTATAAAAAGGCCTCTGAAGTTGAATTCAAATCAACTTTGGGGGTCTTTAAATATAATCCAAATATCAATTCTTGTAATATTCGCAAACTATGTGTAATAAAAATCCCACTAATTTAAAAAATAGATAGGACCAGTTCTTTAAAAAAATAATTGAAAAACTCTAGCTCTCCTACTCTTTAGGATGCGGCTAGAGTTTTTAACGCGGTGCTGCCATTAAAGTTAAACCCTCACTATTTTCTCCAAGTATTTAGCAATCTAGGGAAAACATTTTAAGCTACTGATGATTTTCTTTACTAATAAATAAACTTTATCCGTTATTTTACCATATGCATTTCTTCTAGTTGTGCCTCGATATTTTCTTGATCGACACCGGCTTGTAATAAAGTTGCAGCGGTATATGCTCCTTCTACGACTGGAACATCATATATTTTGATTGTTTTATCACTCATTTCCATAGCCATTTCTAGATTCATTTTTGCACTACCTAGATCATAAAATGCCAATAAATTTTCAGCTGAGTTTTTATTGATGGCTGCTAAAGCGGTATCAAAGTTCGTCCCTATTTCGTTTTGATCAATACCGCCTACTACTTGCACATCAACATCTGCTGCTGCTTGTTGAATCAAACGATGAATTCCTTCCGCAATCTCATGAACATGTGAAACAATCACAATTCCAGTTTTTTTCATTGTTCTGCCTCCGCTTCTAGCATTGCGTGAAATAATAAGCCTGAGGAGTAAGCTCCTGGATCAATATGGCCAATAGATCGATCTCCCACATAAGAGGCTCGTCCTTTTTTAGCTTTTAATGGTTGCGTTGCTTCCACTGCTTCATCAATTAATTCGTGGGTTAATTGATGAGTCTCAACTGCTTCTACAACAGCTATCCATAAATCTACCATTGTTTTGTCGCCTTGTTCTGCTTTTCCACGCTTTTGAATCGTTTCTAACCCAGCTTTTAAAACACTTGCCCAGTCTTCAGCTGATGATTCAGCTTTCATCATGCCCATAAAGGCTGACCCATATAGTGGCCCTGAGGCTCCACCAACTTTACTTAGCATATTTTTCATCATTAATTGAAGCAATTCATTCAACGTTTTTGGGTTTTCGTCTTCAATCGCTTTAATTACATGGGTCATGCCACGAGACATATTATTTCCATGGTCACTATCGCCAATAGGTGTGTCTAGTTGTGTTAAATAGTCTTTTTCGTTTTGAATTTTTTCATTGAATAATTCCATCCAACGAATTCCAGTCTCTAGATTCATTTAAAAGATTCACCCTTTCATTTTATAAAATAATCTTACCAATTAATGGTATCAACTGGTGCTTCAATAGCTTTCAAATAGAATGCTTCATCTAAGCGAAGCAAAGTTAAGGATAAACCTTGCATATCTAACGAAGTCATTAAATTGCCTACTTTCGAAAACGCAATCGTCAGATTCTTTTCTTTCATTATCCTTTGCACATCATTTGCAAATACATATTGTTCCATTAATGGCGTTCCACCTAAACCATTCACGATTATTGCGAAGCGATCATTGGCTTTGGCATCAAACTCTTTTAGTAATTTTGTAAGTAATTCTTGGGATAAATCCTGTGAACTCTGCAATTTTTCTCGTCGATATCCCGGTTCGCCATGAATACCTACGCCATACTCGATTTCATCATCCGCTAAGGTAAAACTTGCTTCATCGCTCCCGGGCGTAGTGACCCCTGTTAATGCGACTCCAATCGTTTTTATATTTGGGATAAGATTTTCTGCTAATTTTTTAATCTCTCCAATGGTTTGCCCTTGTTCAGCAGCATACCCTAATATTTTGTGAACAAAGACCGTTCCTGCAACGCCACGTTTTCCCTGGGTGTAGAGACTATCTTCGACAGCAATGTCATCATCAACTACGACACTCTCTACTTTTATTCCTTCCATCTCAGCTAATTCCTGAGCCATCTCAAAGTTCATAATATCCCCTGAATAGTTCTTTATAACGAGAAAGACACCTGCCCCCTCATCTGCTTCTTTAATTGCTTGTAAAATTTGATCGGGCGTTGGAGAAGTAAAGACTGCCCCACAAACAGCTGCTGATAACATTCCTCTTCCAACAAATCCAGCATGTGCAGGTTCATGTCCGCTTCCTCCACCAGAAATAATAGCCACTTTCCCGGTTTTTTCTAAAGTTCGTTGAATAATTCCTGTTTCAGGAATTCTTTTAAGCAATTTTGAATGACTTTGTACCATTCCATTAATCATCTCATCCACAATATTTTCTGGTTTATTTATTATTTTTTTAATCACGCTAGATTCCTACCTTTTTTAAATTTATTTTGCTTGTTTTTTTGCTTTATAATCGCGACCCATCGCATCCGCTGCAATAATTGCATTTGCAACGGCTTCTTCTGTGATTTCAAAAGGCATTGAATGAATGGATTCTTCTGGGATACATGCTTTTTTAGCTACTTTTAGAATTTCTTGGTAATTAACTTCTTCGACATCTAAGTCCGCTAGAGATACTGGTAACCCAACAGAAATATTAAAGTCTAATAATTCTTCGACTTCTGATTTTGGTGCGTCTTCGAGCACTAATTGAACAAAGGTTGTAAAAGCAACTTGTTCCCCATGGTAATAATTTCCTGGCCCTTCTAAAACAGTTAAGCCATTGTATATTGCATGAGCAGCTGCTAATCCTCCCGATTCAAAGCCTAAGCCAGATAATAAGGTGTTTGCTTCTACGATATCTTCTAAAGCTTGTGTAACAACGTTCTGATCAGCCGCAATTTTTGCATCGTATCCTTTTTCTAGAACCACTTTTAAACTTTTTTCAGCTAGTGTCATGGCTGCAATTGTTCCTTTAGCAGGTCCTGTAGCCCCAGTACGATAACCATTTGGCAAACCAGCATTCACATTTGAATTGGATTGACGAGTCGCTCGAGCTTCATAATAAGTTGCCAAAGTATCGCCCATACCAGCTACTAGGAATCGACTCGGTGCCTGTGCAATAACGGTAGTATCCATCAAAACAACATCTGGGTTTTTGCTAAAGTAAGCATAATCATCAAATTGATGATCGGCCGTATATAAGACAGCAGAGTGACTCGTGGGCGCATCTTGAGCTGCAATCGTCGGGCAAATAATAATATTCTGTCCTTCCGCTACAACTTTGGACGTATCGATTGCTTTTCCTCCCCCCAATCCTACAATAACATCAGTGCCTTTTTCTTTTGCTAATTTTTTCAATCGTTCGACTTCTTCGCGTGTGGCTTCGCCACCAAAATCTCCTCGATGTAATTGAACCTTATAGGTTTCAGCTGTTTGATCCAGCTTGGCTTGTACACGATCAATATCTGCTTTATTTCCTATAACGAGGGCAGATTCACCTAAAGACTGAATATAAAATCCTAAATTCAATAATTCATCTTCACCTTGTACATACTTACTTGGACTAATAAATGCTTTTCTCATTCTTATTCCTCCTGTATCTTTTAAGCTTCTTCTTCTCCACTAAATTAATGGTAACAAGTAAGCGCTATCAATTCAACAGACAAAAACCTTCGTCTGTCCGTTTGGTTTCAGATTTGCTCTGTCGTATACTGATACTATCAAATACTGTTTTATTTTTAATAAAAGGAGTTTGCCTGGATGAAAGAAAAAACAGATACACAAGAAATCATCGCTCAATCATTTCGAGAATTAACACTAAAAAAAGAAAGGGATAAAATTTCAATCACCGATATAATGAAACAAGCAGATTTTCGTCGTCAAACTTTCTATGATTATTTTGATGACAAATATGATTTAGTTACCTGGATTTTTTCGCATGAACTCTATCAATCCATTCAATCAATAATGGATTGGCAAAATTGGGAAGAAATCTTATGGCAACTATTAACTTATCTTGAATCAAACAATAAATATTATCGAAAAATCTTCCTCGATATAAAATTAGATTCTTTTAAAGAATATTTTATTTACTCCATTAAAAAAATAATCAAACAATTAGTAGATGATTATTTCAAAGAGCAGTTTCTTTCGTTAGAAAAAAAGCAAATGATTCAAACAGCTACAGATTTTTATAGCTATGGTCTCTCTGAAAGCCTCTATCATTGGGTCTTAGAAAATTGTGAACCAAATAGTAAACACTACCATGCGATGCTCGTAAAGCTTGTAAACTGTCGAAGCAAATCGAATGAACACACTACTATTTTATCAGGGAAAGGAAAGGATAAGTAATGGCAGAATATATATTATCAATTGATCAAGGAACAACGACGACACGTGCTTTTATTATTGATCGCAAAGGAAATTATATTGGAACTGCGAGTCGAAAATTCCAACAAATTATCCCACAAACTGGATGGGTAGAACACGATCCGAATGTTATTTGGGAAACTGTATGTCATGTTATTGAAGAAGTTATCCAAAAATCTGGGGTTAATTACTCTCAAATCAAAGCACTTGGACTAACGAATCAACGTGAAACAACTGTTGTTTGGAACAAGATAACAGGTGAGCCGATATATAATGCCATTGTTTGGAGTTCTAACCAATCATTAGCTACAATTAATCAATTGAGATCCAGTAAAAATGAAGAATATATTCATAAAACCACCGGACTGGTTATGAGTCCCTATTTCTCAGCCAGTAAGATTCGTTGGATTTTAGATTATCATACTGGAGCGCAGGTTGATGCTGAAAAAGGAGCATTACTTTTTGGGACCATCGATAGTTGGATTGTTTGGAAATTAACTAAAGGAAAGTTACATATCACTGACCATACGAATGCTTCAAGAACCATGCTCTTTAATATTCATCGTTTAGAATGGGATAATGAATTGCTTAAGCTTTTTAATATTCCAAAAGCAATGTTACCCAATGTTTATCCTAGCTCTCATTACTATGGCGAAACAAGTTCTGATCTTTTCCATGGAGTAAAAATACCCATTACAGGGGTAGCTGGAAATCAGCAGGCTTCTTTAGTTGGTCAACTTGCTTTTCAATCTGGACAAGTTAAAAGTACTTATGGTCAAGGGACATTTATTGTTATGAATACCGGGACTGAAGCCAAATTATCAAACAATCATTTACTGACAACCATTGCCTATTCGATCGATGGTCAAATTAATTATGCTTTAGAAGGGGCTGCTTTAATTTCTGGAAGTGCCATTGAATGGTTAAAAGACGGTTTAGAATTATTTGAAACGATTGAAGATTCAGAAAAGCTGGCTCTCATGGCAAATCCAAAGTCTTCCGTCTATTTTCTTCCAACTTTTAAAGGAATTGAAGCTCCTTATTGGGAAACGAATGTCAGAGGGGCTATTTTAGGCATGGATGACTATACGACTAAAAGGGAACTTATCCTTGCTACTTTTGAATCATTAGCTTACCAAGTCTATGACATTATTGACTTAATGGAATCAGACACTGGAATTGCGCTGGATGTTTTACATGTTGATGGTGGCCTTGCTCAAAATAACTTACTCATCCAATTTCAAGCCGATATTCTTAATAAAACAGTTGAACGCGTTGAACGTTTAGAAACAACCGGTTTAGGTGCTGCATATCTGGCTGGATTAGCTGTGGGTTACTGGAAGGATTTAGATGAATTGAGAGCTTTAGTATCCGAGAACGAAGTTTTCCAACCAAATATGAGTCAAACCGATCGCTTTAAAAAACTGAATGGATGGCACAATGCGCTTAAAGCTGTTCGATATTATTCTCAGTTAAGTCAAGATTTCTTTTAATAAAGAACACGAATGAATTTAAGTGGATTTCAAAAATAGCTAAGAAAAAGTTCTTAGCTATTTTTAGAAAGTTCTTAATCTTATCTAAAATACTTTATTATTATTTCTATCCTATCCGACTGATTGAACACCTCTAAAATTTATGGTGTCGATGGAGCCATTCGATTCATTGACACCATTTTTATTTTTTAATAAAAAGTCAATGAATCGCTACCATTAAGTTTCCACAAATAAAGCTAGGAGCATTCACAAAACTCATTCTTATATACGAATGATTATGGAATTAATGTAACAGTTATCTATATGCTGCATCAATTTCCAGAAATCTACTGATCATTAATAAAAAGCTCATCAACCATTGTATCTAAATGCTTTGCCATATTAAAAGCAAGTTGTAGACTCGGATCGTATTTGTTATTTTCAATTGCATTAATTGTTTGTCTGGTAACATTGCACTTATCCGCAAGTTGGGCTTGAGACCAACCCTTCTTAATTCTTAGTTCTTTGATTTTATTATTCATAGATTAACTGAACTTTCTAATTTAAAGACCATTTCATACGATTAAGGACATTACCAAACAAATCTTTCTAAATAATAAGAATTTAGATTCGTTGAAACCTTTTACTTGAGAGCTGCTGCAAACTTCTTCCAAAAATTTCTTCTGATATTATTAAATTCCTGACGATTTATTTCACTCGGTTTTTCAATTTCATGAAGAATGCTCATATCGTCGCGGTGCTGACTCTTTGTCAAGACGGCTAATATCCCATCGGCTTTTTGGCCTATATGATGAAGTTCATAAGGCAACTTTGATATCGGATCAATCGGTGCACGACCCATTTCCATTAGTTGAAGATTGGTAAGATTAAATCCTTTGGCTTTGTAATTTAAATCAATTTTTTGAACCATTTGTAATTTACCATCAATCATTTTGGCTATTAAGCCTGCTTTTTTATAGTGTTCATACTCCTTAATTGTTTCAATCTCTTTAATAAGTTCAACTGGATATCCTGATTCTACTTGTAAAAATGCTGCCTCTTTTATATTTAAACCAGATAACTTGGCACCTTTTAGATTTGTTAAAGCTTTTTGAAATTTATAACCCACTGAACTTGCTCCAGTGATTGATCCAAGAATTGCTCCCCATTTAAATTCGTCACTAGCTGAAAGAATGCCTGCTTTTAATGCTTTTTCTAGATTGTTTGTTTGAGCGCCTGTTAAAGCTGCTGTTGTTATGCCACTTAATCCAGCGGATGAAGATGCTAATGTTAAAGCCGATTTAGCACCTGTCGCAAACATTAAACTCACAAGCGGAGTCCCTGATGTGACCATCGATGCTGTCACGAAGATTAAGATGACCCCTGACCCTACCGATACGTTATTAACAATTTTATTAAAAGTATCATCATAATCTTCAAATTTTTCGACAGTTGTTTCATTTGTATTACCTAAGGTAAAAACATAACGTTGGTCATTAAACATTTCATTTAAATCACTCAAAGAATAGCCAAAATAATTATTTTCTTTTGAGTTATATGCCAGTTCCTCAATATACTCTTGTGATAAATAAACAGCCTCTACATTCTCTATAAAATACGTTTCATTTTTTAGTTTTTGGATTACCTCAGTATATAGATTATCTTCTACATATCTCAGTAAATCTGGATCATCTAATCCTGTAAATTCGGGTAAGATATTCTTAAAGTCTTGGTTTTTTATTTCTGAATTCATTTCATTAGCATTAACTTTTATAAGCTCACCAAATGTATTCATAGGGTAGGAGAAAAAACAACGATTAAATAGTAATGTTATTGTCACAATAAAGGTTATCAATTTTTTCATAGTTACTCTCCCTCGTTATTTCTTCTTTTAATAACTACCCATAGAGCAATCATCAAGCTAACTATAGCTAATAGTACAATAAAAGCATTATTGCTCTTATTTTCTTCTACTTTAACAAAGGTTTTTGTTTCTTCAATTTTCTGTTTCGGATTCTTTCCATCAGATGGTTTAGGTAACAATTCTGTAATCTCAGAGTTTTCTCCTAAGCGAATGTCACTTTCTAACTTATCAACCATGTCCCCATTTTCATTAACTTCTCGTCCTGCTAATAATTTCTTATTCAATTCTTCAATACTTAATTGATTCTTTGCTAATGCAGCAATATAACGATTCTTTCCAACAAAAATAGTAATGGTAGTTGGAGCTGAATCTGAGTAATTATTTTTGACAGTTAATTCATAAATACCTGGTTTATCATACGTGTTTTTTCCATTGCCTACTGTATTTGAACGTACACTACTTGAAACACTGCCGTCATCATTTTTAGTGATTTCTTTTCTTACAACATCTAAAGTTAAATACTTTGATTGAGTAAAATCAACCGTAAAACCGTTATCTGTATGGGCGCCATCCTTTAATTCAGCCCCAGATTCTATATCTCTTGGAAATGCCATTGTATTTCCATTTCTAATTGAGAAGGCAAAATTAATTTTATAATTAGTATAAGAAGGTAGAACATCCACCGATAAAATTTTTCGTGGATTGTTAATAATTTCATAATTCAAGGTAACTTCGTAGTCACCTTCTTGATAAATTTGAATACGGGTATTGGCCCGAGTAGAGGCATTTGCTGCTAAAAAATCAGTATAAATAACCGGATCAAAACTGTGCCCCTCATCATCGGTATATTTCACTATTAAAGTACCATGCTTAAAATTGGTCGGTTTAATTCCCATTGCAACATCATAGCCATTGGTATCTTCTGATATCGATAAGACAGGATTATTGTCCAATCGATTAATGTCTTGATTTAAAGTAAACCATAATTTAATATCATCACCTATCGTCTTTAAAAAGACTGGCTTGCCCTCAATCTGTTTAGCTTCCCTAGTGTATCCATTAATAGTAAAATAACCTAAATCCCAGCCAAAATGAGGATCTTTTGTATCAATTAATTCAGCTTTAGTTATGTCATAACCTGTATCACGACCTATTTTTACTTTTTCTTTAAATTCTTTACGTGGTTTATCCTTTGGAGAAGCATTTGAATCCTCAACTGTTTTCTGATCAATGGCATAAAATTTGTATTCCTCAAATTGATATTTAGTTTCAGTATTTTCAATATCAAAAATAATCAAATCAGTAGGGTCACTCGCTCTTTCTAATTTATAAGTAACCAAAATACGGTAAAATGTCCCATTTATTTGTTGAATGTCATTGGTCGTAAAGAAAGGTTTGGAGAAATCCATCTCTTCTGAAAGAATATCAGTAATTATTTGGTCTGTTTGCCAATCTTTCCCATCAAAAGAAGATTGAACAATAATGGTCCCTTTCATAATCGGTTTCTCTAATTTAAGTTTGCCAATCTTTGTGCTTTTATCTTCGATAACCTGCCATTGGTTTTTTAAATCCGTTATTTTTGATTTATTGAGCTCATAAAAAAAGCTTAAATTCCCTTTTTGTATGTGATAGTGATTATCTCCTTGATCATTAACGTCTCCATTAATAAAGAATTGCCCGATCGTTTCTAATTCACTATTTGCCTCTATGCTATTATTTCTTGATAAATCATAATTTTTTACATTTTCCTGCTCATATACTTTTCCTTCAATGATTGTACGATCCTCTGCATAAAGCCTAGTATTCGGGTTTAAAAATAGGCCTAAAAATAGAAATGCTATGAACAATTTATAAAACCTAGTTAAAATCTTCATAAAAACGTAACCTTTCTTTTTAAATAGTTGGGACTAAACTGAAACAACAATTATTATAAATATATTATCAAAAGATAAACTCTTCCACCATTATTATTCTAGATTTTTTCCAAAAATGAATACAGAGTTTGTAAAGAGATATTGTTTGAGTCAAATTTTCTTTTATCTTACTCTCCTTAAAATTTGATAATATATTTAAAAAAACCACTAATCTATCGCTGAGGTCAATCTCATTCAAATAAACCAGTAGTTTTTCTTCTAGATTTATAATTTTAACGTATTGAAGCCATAATCATTTTTACTGCTTCCTCGATTTCTATTTCCTCAGTGAGTATTTCTTCTTCGATCCCTTCAAGATAATCTTTTTCATTCCACCATCTTTTTAACTCCGCCTCACCAAACTCATTTCGTTCATCCTTAGTCCGATGTCTTCGGACTGTCTCTTTAAACGGCAACTCATAATAATAAGCAAAGATGTTTTCTGGACCGTATAGTTCTTTGACCTTTTCAAAAAGCGGTTGATACCATTTAGCGTTGAGAATTCCCTCGAGAATAGTCACTTTATTGTTTGCATAGCCGTATTCAATTATTGTCTGCAACAATTGAATTGCTTCACTACCCACGCCATCATGAACGCTCAGCATTTCCCTTCTAATAACATCTTGCGCTATCACTAATGTATTCGGTCCAATAGCTTTTTGAAGCTCTTTGGCTAAAGTTGTTTTCCCACTGCCTGAATTTCCTCTGATAACGATTAATTTGGTCATACTTTCTCCCCCATAGACTTAATCTAAACCCTTATTTTACTTGCTTATCCTATCTTCTTTAACTCAAGAAGCATGTCTACTTCATGACAACCAGATTCTTCTACATTATTGACTTCCGAAAACCCAACTTTTTGATATAGATTCTTTGCTATTTCATTCCCATAGCGATATGTTGTGGTAATTACAGATGCTTGATAGTCTTCTTTCATTATTTTTAACAGTAACTTTAAACCACTATAACCTAAGCCTAATCCTTGAAAGTTTTTATCAATGGCATAATTCCAAAGAAACCAGCCTTTACTGCTAAATTGTCTAAGCATGGCAAAACCAACTAATTCGTCGTCATTAAAAATATCATAAGCTATGACGTTTTCTTGCTTACACCCATTTTTAATTTTTTCAAGTGAAAAAATTTGGTCGATTTGTTCTTTATTTAGAGAAATTTTTATTTCATTTGAACGCATAAATTTTATACTCATTGCACACCTCTAAAAACAATCTCAATATTTTAAAACATTCTATTTTTTATTATTATCTCTAGTAAAAAAGTCTAGAGTTGTCAAACATATTTTACACAAGGTGCTTCTAAATGGGCATGCTTATGTCTTAGCGTCTCATCCTCAAATTCTTTATTTCTGTCAAAGAGGAAAGCAGAGCGATCCTTGACAGAAATAAAGAATTTGAGATCATGGGCAAGACTAAGCAGGCTTGTTCCTAAAGTATTCGCGTACTACTTCATTGGGACTCTTAAAATTTAAAACCTTTCGATGGATATTATTGCCTCGGTTCACATATCGACGATGTGCTTTCTTCAATTCTTGCACACTCTTAAATTCTCGACGATTGTAGAATCGTTCCCCATCTTCTCGGTGACTTCTTTCAACTATGCCGTTCTACCATGGAGAATAGGGACGGGTCTTGAGATACTCTATCTCCTTACTCTCTAATATCTCCTCAAAGATGGTTAGTTTATCGGTAACATCTGGATCATTGGTAAATTCACGCCCATTATCCGTTTGAACCTTCTTGATATCAAAGCCTAGACACGCTTCTAACTCTAATAAAAATAAAGCGGTATTGGTGATTGTTTTTTCATCCACAATCTCACAGTAGCGTTTGCGCGAATACTCATTGATCGCTGTGATTTGATAATAACGAATGCCTTTCGAATCAAACTTAAGACAATGCATGGGCACATATTTGATATCGTTTTGTAACTTTTCGCCTGGATAAGTTACTTGGGTCGGTTTCCATGTAGACTTGGGATATTTTTTCTTAGCATCCGCTACGATCTTATTTCAACCCTATTCACGAAACTGTTTGCACATATCATAACTACGTGAATAACCTTCACGCTGACATTGAACATAAACTTCCACGAGCCCTTCATGACCATAGCGTTGATACTTTGCTTTGATTATTTGAAGTTCGTTATCGGTATGCTGATTAGGGTGTGAGTGAGGACGTCGTGACTGATTTCTTATACTCTCCCAACTTCCGTCATATCGATCACGCCAACGTTTTACATTTTGTCGAGACGTATGATAACGCCGAGCTGCTGCTGCATTATTATCATGTTCGATGGCATACTCTACAATTCTTTTTCTTAATCGCATTTCTTCTGTTATAATATTTTTCATGGGAGCTTCCTTTCGCTAAGTTGCTTATATATCTTTAGTGTAACAGAAGCTCCCTATTTTTATTTGTTTTATGCCACATATGTATTATCGTCTAACAACCTTAATCAGGGTAACATACACAACGTTGAATTTACAAAATCTAAAGAAATAGGAAGATACGGATTTCTTAATTGAATATATGATTAGGAGGACACATTTTGAAACTAAAATTAAGCTATAACAAACTCTGGAAAGTTCTTATTGATAAAAACATGAGTAAAACTGATTTAAGAAAAAAAGCAGGAATAAGCTCAGCTACATGAAATAAGCTAAGTAGAGGAGAAAATGTCAACACAAGTTCTCTTCTTAAAATTTGTGAAGCTATTAACGTTAATTTAGAGGATGTCGTAGAAACAATTATAGTTAAAAAAAGGGGCGAATAATTATGACAACAGAAAATATTATAGGAAATAATGCTCACGGATTTACTAATGAACAATTGTTGATAAAATCCTTAGATAGTAAAAAATATAAATCTTTAAATACACATTTAAAGAAATTTATTCAGCAAATTTGTATAGAACATGGTATTAGTATAAGAGACGAAATGTTAATTACTTCATTTAAAGCCGAGAGAGAAATAGACCCTTTTACAAATAGTAGAATCAATGTAAAGCCAGACTTCTATATTGAGATAACGAATCAAAAATTTGGAATAAGTACGAAAATGGGGTCAGGTAATAGTGTACATCAAGAGAAGGTAGAATCTTTTATTCATTGGATAAAAAACAATAAGAATATTATTATTAAAGATGAGTCTATTTATAATGACTTAAGACTTTTTACATGGGGAGATGGAACATTAGATGGTAGCGCCCCAGTTACTAGAGATTCTAAAAGTTATGTTATAGGTCGCTATTCTACAAAAGAGTTTAAAAAAATTTACCCAGAAAAACACAAACTAATACAAGAGTTTTTAAATAAAAATTCTCAAGAAATTATTAAAAGATCACTATTTCTTGGCAAAACAAATAATGAAGTTCATTATATATATCACGGAACATCTATAAATGGAGTTTGGATTTCACAAGATGCTATTCTTAATTTCAATTTAACAAACCCTCTAAATAATAGCACCTTTAACGTTGGTAGGTTGTCATTTCAGATATATAATGCAGATAAAAAAGGAACTCCTTCAGGAGCAAAAAAACGTGGTGATATTCAGCTTAAATATGGTACTATTGAAAACGACATTCAGCATTTAATGTTAATAAGCACATCAAACATAGGAACTTATGAAGGTAATTTAGAAGAGTTTAATTTTTCTAAAATGATGAATAGAAACAAAAAACATAAATTTTGGAACTATTTACATTCAAAATTAAATTTAAACAAAAACAAATATTATTATATTGTTAAAGTAGAAGGTCAAAAATATTCTAAGAATGCCAAAAAGAAAGTTATGTGTAAAACTGATAACTATATTATTGAAACTGAAAAAGAATTAGATAAAAGTTTTCTGTTGAGAAATGAATATCAGCTTACAGAAGCTGATTTGGATAATATTGCTGAATATCGAATAGTTTTAAATTCTGGAATGTCAATAAAACAAAAGAGCTCAAATAATTTTACAATCACAAAATTAACAGTAAGTAGCTTTAAATCTGCATTTAACAACTACCTTAACAATCTTGAATACATTAGTGCTACACTTATTTTTTACTGCACAAAAAATCAAGTTGATAAAAACTATAAAATAGCTCAAGATTTGAACATTGAAGAATCTAAATTTATAGAATTTATTGCTTCTGAATATGGTTTAAACATTGAAAGTCTATTAGATTATAATTCTTTATCACTAGCCACTAAAGCTACAAAAGAGCTAGTTACTAAAACTATTGAAAACAATAAAGAGCTAAAGAGGGCTTTGTTTGCTGGAAAAGGATGGTTTGATTCTCCATATGACATAAACTTTATATATTCCAATGGTCAATTAACCGATCAATTTTATACTCCATATAGAATTGATAATGGATCTGGTCGCAGTAAAGGTATATATACTATAATTATTAAGCCTTGTTAAAAAACTAGAGGTACAATAAAATTTGTGCCTCTACTTTATTATTTGTATTAATTTTTCACCAATCATTTCAATAATAGGAACTACTACACTATTCCCTATCTGTTTATAACTTTGACTATAGTTCGGCTTAATCACAAACGAATCAGGGAAACCCATTATTTTCAAGCATTCCTCCGTAGTAAATTTCCTATTTAATTCAACAATTACGGGAACATTATTCCCTCCTGTTCCCATTTTAGCAGTTAAACATGGTGATATCCCATTCGAGCTAAAGGATACTTTAGATGGTCTAATATTATTTGCTATAACAGGCTGTTTCTCCATTAATGTTAACTGTTCTTTTTGTAAATAAGATTTTATATGTTTTTCTATGTTGTTTTTTGCTATGTTAGAAATTTCATACTCCTGTTCTGTGGTATCTACTAAAATATCTTTTAAAGTGTATTTCAACTCAGACTTAGATGGAAATACCTCCTCTAAATCCATATCTCCACATAGTTTATCTATACCCACACAATACCACCTATTCCTATTTTGTGGAATTCCATAATACTTTGCATTCATTAATTTCCACGATACATTATAATCTAAATCTTTTAAAATATTAATAATCGTGTCTAGAGTTCTACCATTATCATGACTAACTATGCCTGCTACATTCTCAAGTAGAAATGCTTTTGGCCTTTTTCCTTTAATAATACGTGCCACTTCAAAGAATAGTGTCCCTCTGGCATCTTCAAACCCTAATCTTTTTCCTGCAACTGAAAATGGTTGGCAAGGAAAACCTGCGCATAGAATTTCATGATCTGGAATATCTTCTGCCTCAATCTTAAATATATCACCTGATGGGTATTCTCCAAAATTCACCTTGTAAGTTTCTCTTGCCTGTATATCTATTTCACTAGAAAACACACACTCACACCCTAAATTTTCAAATGCCAGTCTAAAACCACCTATACCACTAAATAAATCTATAAATTTAATCATCCTTTACAAACTCCTTATAAAACTTTTTCATTATCCCAGCGATTACTGGTGGACTAACGGCATTTCCTGATTGCTTATACATTTGTGTATTACTCATCCCAGTTTTTTTTATGTTTTTAACAAACTCTTCACCAAAGCCTTGTATTAGAAAATTTTCTTCTGGAGTCAATTTTCTAATTTTATAAGCTCCTCCATCATTTATTAATATTTTAGGAGAGTCGGTACGCGCTAATAAGGTCGGAGATATTCCTTTTGTTGAGTAAACCCTCCTTTGTCTTTCCAAGTCATTGTGAACATCTTTTGGTAAATCAAAAAGCTTAATTATCTTATTATCACGAGTTATATTATACTCTACTAATAAAGATTCAAGAAATTTACTAACTTCTTTAGTATTGATGAAAAATTTTTCATCTACATCTTCTAATAACACATCATCTATTACTTTTATTTCCTTTTTAAAATCCAAAGAATTAAAAAAGTTAAAGCTTGTATATTTTTTAATGTTCAATTTTTGTTTCAATTTGTTTATTTTAGCATTTCTTTTGTCTGGTAAATATTCTTCTGTTTTCCAATTATAAACCCCAAATATATATGTCCTCTCTCTATTTTGTGGTATACCAGCTTCCATCGAATTAATAATTGTAAAATCAACAGTATAATTCAATTCTTCTAAAACTTTTAATATTTCATTAATTGTTTTTCCCCCATCATGACCAATTAAATTCTTAACATTTTCAAGAAAGATAAATTTAGGTTTCTTGTTATCCAAAATTCTTGCTACATCATAAAAAAGAGTTCCTCTTGTATCTTCAAAGCCCATCCTTTTTCCAGCAATACTGAAAGCCTGGCAAGGAAATCCTGCAAGCAATAAGTCATGATCTGGTACACTATTTGCTTTGATTTTGGTTATGTCTCCATATAAGTTTTTTGTATGAAAATTAGCTAAGAAGGAAGTCTGGGCAAACTTATCTATTTCTGAAGCAAATACAATTTCAAAATTAATACCAGCAAACTTCAATCCTTCTTCAAACCCACCAATTCCTGAAAATAAAGATGCTATTTTTATTCTCTTTTCCATTATATTTCTTCCTCTATTCTATATCTCTATCTGCATCTTTTCTTAATATTAATTGAGAATTTTTAGCATCACAATATATTTTAAATTTTGTCTTTCCCTTTGTTGCTTGCAAATTTTCTATAATACTTTTTGGCAATCTTATTCTCATATCTCTTTGTAGTACATAAGTATCTAAATAAATCAATTCTTCTTTTTCCATTTCTAACCTCGTTTTAGTCTGTTTTTAGTCTAATTATAGCGTTTTTTGAGGTTTTTTCAACATTTACGTCTTACAAAAATAATTTTTACTAGATAAATTATTTTCTTACTCAAAACCTATCAAAATGTCCTGTCCTTTATAGGAGGGGATTTTTTTATGATAGAAAAACTAAGACAAGAAGGTTACAGCTACAAAGAAATAGCTGATGCCTTAAGAATATCCATTAATACAGTTAAAAGTTATTGTAGACGAAATGGGCTAACTGGCACAGCAGAAAAGAAAAGATATATTTGCATAAACTGTGGAACTGAAATTGGTGAAGGCAAAAGGTTCTGTTCTTCTATGTGTAGACAGACTTGGTGGAACAATAATCTTGACAAGTTAATCGTAAGGCTTACTACTCTTTTACTTGTTCCTATTGCCATAAACCTTTTAATGCCTATGGGAATAAAAATAGGAAATATTGTTCTCATGAATGCTATATCAAGAATAGGTTTAGCCATGAATAATGAGTTTAAGTTTATACTTCCCACTTATTCTTCCTAAGACTAAGAGATGAAAAGATAATAACCAATAAGGAGTTTAAAGAAATAAAGGAAAAACTAATAGAAAAATATAGTTCCTCAATAGTCCCTTTTATGCTAAATATCTCTTGACTTATAGACCATAAGTATTGATATATAGTAATGGAAGGAGGAAGTCTTATGAAAAGAATACAAAAGATTGATGTCAAGCTACCTGAGTTAAAAAAGAAAAAAAGAGTAGCTGCCTATGCCAGAGTTTCAGTTGCAAAAGGAAGAACCCTTAATTCCCTATCACAGCAAGTAAGCTACTATAATGAGCTAATAACAAACAATGAAGACTGGGAATTTGCTGGTGTCTTTTCCGATTTAGGTATATCAGGATCAAGTACCAATCGAGATGGTTTTCAAGGTATGCTTAAGGCTTGTGAAGAGGACAAAATTGATCTTATTCTTACTAAATCCATATCAAGATTTGGAAGAAACACTGTAGACCTACTTGAAATAGTTAGGCATCTAAAAGATATAGGAGTTGAGATTCACTTCGAAAAAGAAAATATCAAAACATTTTCTGGAGATGGTGAACTTATGCTTTCCATCCTTGCTTCCTTTGCCCAAGAAGAAGCAAGGTCTATTTCTAACAATGTTAAGTGGTTTGTTCGTAATAAATTCAAAGAAGATTGAGTTAATAACTTTGTGCTATATGGCTACAGATGGGATGGAGAAAAGTTTAATCTTGTCCCCAAAGAAGCTGAGGTTATAAGATATTGCTTTCGAAATTTCTTAGATGGGAAATCAGCTGAGACTACTGCAGAGGAACTTTCTAAATGGTCTATTAAAGGTCTTACTGGAAAACCTATAAGTCCATCAAGTATAAGAGCTATTTTGAAACAAGAAAAATACACTGGTAATTCTCTACTACAAAAAACATACACCGACTTCATCACTAAGAAGAAAATTAAAAACGAAGGAGAACTACCTATGTATTGGGCTGAAAACACTCATCCAAAGATAATAGATTTAGATATTTTTGAGAAGGTTCAAGAAGAAATAAAAAGGCGTAGAGAGCTTGACCCACTTGCCAACTGGTCAATAAACACATCTTGCTTTACAAGCAAAATTCACTGCTCATGCGAAAGAAACTACCAACGTAACCAAAGAAACAATCGAGCAAAAGCAGATGGTAAATATACCTGGTGGATGTGTGCCAGTCAAAGGGAGGGTAAACGAAAGGGTTGTCTCAATCCAGGTATTGAAGAAGGCCTGCTTAAAGGAATCTGTGCTTAGGCTTTAGGCCTTGAGGAATTTGATGAAGATATCTTTAGTGACAAGGTGTCAGATATCAATGTTTTAAAGCCTGGTCTTTTAGAGTTTATCTTTTATGATAACAGTAAGAAAAAAGTCCCATGGCAGTCAAAGGCTAGAAAAGACTGGTGGACAGATGAAGCAAAGCTTGCTTATTCAAAGAAACGTAGCCAGTCAGAGTTTAGTCGTAAAATAGAACGATTTAATGCCTTTTCTAGCTTTGTAAAATGTGGGAAATGTGGCCTAAGCTACCGAAGACAAACCAGGTATTATAAAAATGGCGACCAACTAAAATGTTTTACCTGTCCTTCCCCTGCAGATGAATGTTCAAACTCTACCATCAATCAGAGCCTTTTAGAGGACTTGGTCACAGAAAAACTGAACCTTCCAAGCTTTTATAAGGAAGAGATGTATAAAAATTTAAGCCATATCAGTATCCAGGATAACAAACTCACCTTTCATTACAAAGGTGGTCATGAACACACCATTTCCTATGAAAATCCTATAAGACCAAAGCCAAAAACATAGTGAGGAAACCAAGAAGAAAATGAGTGAAAAAAAGAAAGATGGAGGTTAAGACGTGAGAAGGAAAGTAACAACAATTCTAGCGACTAAGGCTGCTTTTTCATCAAAATCTACTATCCAGTATTCTAAGAAAAAAGTAGCCGGCTATGCTAGGGTATCAACAGATTCGGATGAGCAGTTTACCTCATACGAGGCCCAAGTCGATTATTAAACTAACTACATTTCAGGAAGGGCTGACTGGAAATTTGTTGGAATATATACCGATGAAGGAATATCTGGGACTAATACCAAAAAACGTGAAGGTTTTAATAATATGGTCCAGGATGCACTAAATGGAAAGATAGATCTTATCTTAACAAAATCTGTTTCAAGATTTGCAAGAAATACCGTAGATAGTTTAACAACAGTTAGAGAATTAAAAGAAGCGGGAGTCGAGGTCTATTTTGAAAAAGAAAACATCTGGACTTTTGATTCCAAGGGAGAACTCTTGATCACAATCATGTCCTCCCTAGCCCAAGAAGAATCCAGGTCTATTTCAGAAAACGTCACTTGGGGGCAAAGAAAAAGATTTGCTGGTGGAAAAGTAAGCGTTCCATTTGGTAATTTCTTAGGCTATGATAAGGGAAAAGATGGCAACCTAGTTGTAAATAAAGAAGAGGCCAAAATCGTAAAGAAAATCCATAGGTATTTTCTTGAAGGCAATACCCCTACAAGATTGCAAAGATACTCACAGAGGAAGGAATACCTACAGTACAAGGCAAGAAAAATGGTCTGGAGGACCTGTTAAGTCCATTCTAACCAATGAAAATTATAAAGGAGATGCTCTTCTTCAAAAATCTTTTACAGTTAACTTTCTTACTAAAGAAAAGAAAAATAATGAAGGAGAGGTCCCTCAGTACTATGTAGAGAAAAAACATGAACCAATCATCGAACCTGTCATTTGAGATTTCGTTCAAGATATGATAAAAAGTAGACCTAAGAATAAAAACGACCTTTTTTCTTCCAAAATTATCTGTGACAATTGTGGATTCTACTATAGAGCTAAGACCTGTCACTCTAATAGTAAATACAAACGTACCATTTGGAGATGCAACAATAAATATAACAAAAAAGAACCTTGTAAAACACCTCATCTTTATAAAGAGGAAATTGAAGAAGCTTTTGTAGATTCCATCAATAAGTTAATAGCTAATAAAAAGAATATTATTGAGGATTTGAAGCTATTGGAATACATCTTTGATACAAAAGAACTAAAAGAAAAACTAAACTCTTCAATTGAAATCATGAATCTGAATAAGGAAAAAATAGAGCAGATTATTGAAGAAAACTCTAATGCAAGCCAAGACCAACTAGAATAAACTAAAAGATATGAGCAGATCGTTACCGACTTTAACTCCAGTAAGGAAGACTATGAAAATCTACGAACTTTAATAGAAGATAAGGAATCAAAAAAACTCAAGTATGACTTCTTTATTGAAAAACTAAATATACTTGAACCACTAGAAGAGTTTGAGCCTTTACTTTGGAATTTGATGCTTGAAAAGATGGTAGTAAATGAGGATGGAAGTTTTGAGTTTAAATATCTAAAGGCATAAACAAATAGAGCTTATCAGAATTATCCCTCATAGGCTCTAGTTGCTTTTTCTATTAATACTAAGAAGAATATCCAATGATTTCACGTATTCCATCGACCAACGCATAATATAAATATGCATCCCTTACCCTAGCTTCAGGGTGAACAAAGCTAACAATGATTTGATTTTTGTTTCTTACATACTCCACGCCTCTTCTCATCATAGCCCAATTAACATAATTAGATTCTGAGTAGCATTTAATAAAATCAGATGAAGTGCCACAACAAATTATTATCTCTGGATCGTACAATTCTATTTGTTGTTTTATTATTATTCTATTTTTAGTTGCAGCTGTTGATATTTCTTTATAAATCGATGTATGTTTTCCTGGTGTCTTTTTTAAATTTATTGTTCCAATTTTTCTAAGGTACTTTTTCCTCCTATTCTCATTATCCTCAGATAGGTATTTCCAACTGAATTCTTCATGTAAATTAAATATACCTTCAGTCCATCTGGCTATGTTATCCCAAGTCTGTGAACGCCCACCTTCAAATAAAAAATCTTTTAAATCCCAACCAGACCCACCATTGACTTCTTTCATTATATATACTATTTTAAATTTTAATTCTATATATTGTTTTTTATCCACTATGCCATCTTCAACAATGTTAGGATTTTCTCTTTTAAGCTTATCAAATATATTTTTTCTTTTTCTTTAATACTCATGCTACCCCTCTTTTGAAATATAATCAACTTATTACTACCCTCTTTTAATAATACACACCCTTTTTAAATAAGCGTTAAAAGGTATACGCTAAATTTTTCTTAGGGGTGTGCATAAAACGTAAATCCTAAAAATAAACAATAAAAAAAGACCTTAAATCCAAAGTCCATTATAATTAATTTTCATTATCTCCATCCTTAACTAATTAGTTTTTATTTGAATTATTAGTATATATATGCGAAGTTTTCATATAGATTATTATATCATACCTTTATATACATTTTTAAAGCTCATCATGGTTTGATTGAGAATGTTAAACAACAAAAAACGGTGCAGTTCGAAGACCACACCACCAATCTTATCTTTCTGTTTCTATTTTTTTATCTGCCTTTTCCGAGTCTTTGCCCTTATCCTCTGTCTTGCACTTCTTTATAACTCCAAGGATGGATTCTTTTTTAGGACTTTTCTCCTGGCCTTTCTCTTTTGCTTTTAAGAGCTTTGATGATAGAACCCTTATGTTTGTGTATTCTTTTCCATCAGCACCTAGTGTGTTCTTTGTTTGCCCAAACACTCTCATAAAATCTCCCTGTTTAAGATTTTCCATTCCTTTTGCTTTTTCGCCATAAGCTGAACAAGTGTGGTAATTCTTCCCTCCCTCCTTGTCATTAGAAACCAAGGTAAAATTAGCCACCTTAAGTTTCTCTCCTTGATTATCCTTTATCTCTAATAGTTCCGGATCTTTGATAAGATTTCATACTAGATTAATTAGGTCATCTCTTTCTTCCTTTATAGTAGCTTCTTCATTGTAGTAAGCTTTGTTCTTTAAAATTATCTATTGAGTAATCAAATTCTTCACTTAATAAACCTTGGGTATCATTGTCCATGAACTCCTCATATAACCTGTCTAAGGCTTTTTTATCATCAATCCCTTTCTCATAATAACTAATTAGATTTTTTACGAAGTCCTGATAGTTATTATCTGCCATTTCTTCTATATTTTTTCTCATCTCTTTGTCACTCATTTAATCATCCTCTTATAATTAATAAAAGGAGCTATCTCTAACCCCCTTATAGAGTGACCCCAAATAGTTGGACCAGAGAGATACACACAATTTTGTGTGTATCTCTCTTTTTGGTTTAAAGATGAAACCTTAAGCAATCCGTGCTTTCCTATATGCCACTGGACTTAACCAATTCAATTTTTCTTTAATTCGTTCCTCGTTATAGTAGTCAATATAATCGATGATTGCCGTTCTTAACTCTTTATCATTTCGATATACTTTTCCATAATACATTTCCTGCTTCATCACACTAAAGAAGTTTTCAATGGGCGCATTGTCATAACAATTCTCTTTACGTGACATGCCTTGGAAGACATGATGTTCCTCGAGTAGCGCTCGATATTCTTTCATTTGATACGCCCACCCACGATCTGAGTGAAAGGTTCGTCGATATGCGCAGGATTGGGAAGCTTCTAAAGCTTCTTTCAAAGCGTCAATCATTGTGAGGCCGTTAGGTTGAGAAGATAGTTTAAAGCTAATAATTTCTAGATTATACAAGTCCATAAAAGGATCTAAATATAGCTTCTTAACTTGAAGCTTACCAGAAACATCTTCTTCATAATATTTGAATTCAGTCGTATCAGTCGTAATCTTTTGTCTGGGTATGGAAGCCTCAAATCTTCGATTGATACGGTTAGGGGCAATTCGGCCAACAACCCCTTTGTAACTATTGTATTTTCGATATTTACGCCCAAAGTTTTTAACCTGAATCTTTAATTCTTGACAGAGACGTTGGACTTTCTTTTTATTAATTTTCCACCCCTCATTAACAAGGGTCGCATGAATCCGACGATAGCCATAGTTTGGATGTTTCTTACGAGTTGACAAGATAGCATCTTTTACTTCTTGGTCAGGGTCTTGTTTTTTCCATTGAGCCTGCCAATACATATAAGTCGATTTAGGAAAATCTATTGCCGCAAGAATCTCAGTTAAAATAAATCTTTCTTGTTGTCGGAGCTTGTGGATGATTCTTGCTTTGTCTTCATTGCTTTCTGTCGCCGCAAGCTCCTTAGCATTTCCAAGTATTCATTTTTTATCGTTTGCATCTTTAATTCATACTCAAGTTCTTCAATTAGTTTATTTGCGAGCTTTAGATCCTTTATCTCAAAGGCTTTAGAAGCAGTTTGTTTTCCCTTTTAACTTTTTCTTTATTAGACATTGGCGGCCTCCCTGGTTTGCGAGAAAGACCTTCCATCCCGTGGTCATGATACTCTTGACGCCATCTAGTAATCAGAGCTGGATTATTCAATCCCAATTCATTCGCCACATCTTGATAGGACTTCTCGCTTGCTTCATACATAGTAATTGCTCTTAACTTAAAGTTTACACTGTATGTCTTCTGTTTGCGAGAGCGTTCTAATCCTTTTATACCTAAAGTTTTATAAGCATGAATCCATCTTCTTAATTGTTGGGTGGATTTAAGCTTATATTTCTTAGCTAATGCGTTTATTCCGATCGTTCCAGAAAGATATTCTGATACGATGTTAATTTTAATTTCTAAACGATATTTAGCCATACAAATACCCCCTAAAGTTAGATTTTTTGGTCCAACTTTAGGGGGTCAGTACAAAATAATTAATAACATCAATCGCTAAATCCGTGTATTTATGTGCTAAAGGTTCTGAATCACTCTTATTAATATGCTTATTTATAAAGAATATGATTTCCACTTTTGATCTATATGTCTTTAACAAATCAAAAGTATGATTATGATAAGTATAATCTTCAATTATTTTTTCAGTACAAATTCCCACTAAATAATCTTGATAATAAAAAGTATATGTATCTTTTTCTCTAAAAGGAATAGCAAATGGTAATTCAATTAGTACTGTAATAAATCCATTTGAATTATCTTCATGCTTGAATTGCCTTTTCATTAATTTATAAATACTATAATCAAATATCCAGTTCATGTTCTGCCCTACTTTCTTAAGATTACCATCGGCCCCAATAACCAGAATGCTAATCTTTAAAAATTCATCTTAGCTACATGATCTTTATGATGTTCCCTTATTACTAATAACTCATCATTTTAAGATATTTTAAACTTTTCACATCAGCTTTTGAAAAAATATAAAATTTATTAATATTTCCACTTTCTGATTGCATTCAAAAATTTTCTTAAATGTTCGGCCAATTTATAGTCTTGCATTGTCTTTAAAAGGTGAATGGTTATTTCTTTTTCATTACTAACTTTAATCTGATGTTCATCTTGAACTACTTGCTCTTTTCCTTTTTAGTTGATGTTCATCTAATTCCTATTTCTTGATTTAATAGAAACATATGATTCATAAAAAATATTTAGAATTTCTGAAGACATCTCTCATACTTCACAAGTATACACGTACTTTAATTGAATAATCTTTAAGCGGCTTGTAACCTATATTGAATAGGAGATAGACCGTTTAATTTTAGTTTAATTCTTGATGGATTGTACCACTGATATGTGTGAACCATTAATTGATAATTGGTGGGTAATTTTTTGGAGTGCTTTATCCTAAGATCCGTTGGAAAATTGGACAGTCGGTGAAGTACATAAGCTATATCCAACAATCTCACTGTTATATAAGTCTAAAATAGCGGACAGTTAGAGCTTTCTATCTTCATTTGAAATGACTTAACTCCGTCACATCACTCAGCCAAATGGTATTATCTGTTTCAACTTCAAATGAACGGTTCAAATGATTGTCGGTAATTTTCCCAACTTCTCTCTTATAAGACCTATATTTTCGAGATTTTAAAAAAATTTAGTACAGAGTATATCATTTTCTCTCATTAATCTCAGGACTCGTTTATGATTAATTTTTTGAGTTCTTTAAGTCAGCTGTCACTCGACGGTACCCATAACTCCCCCTAGATTTATCAACGATTCTACATATTTCTTCGATAAGTTTTTCTTCCTCATGGTTAATTATATTTAATTTTTTTAACCACTCATAATAGGGAGATTTTGGTAAATCAGCTGCTTTTAGCCAATCGCTTAACTTTTATTTTGGATACGCTCGCCTTAACTCAATCACAAGTCTCATTTTTTCTTTGTTTGTGACTAGTTCTTGCGCCGAATTAAGGCGTCTAGCTTTTTAAGATTAAGTACTTTTGCTTATAAATATTCATTTCTTTCTCGTAATTCTTGAAGTTCTTCCCATTCGCTTTTCGTTAATTGACGTGGCTTTTGAGGTCTCTTGGACATATCGTTCTCTCCATCCTTCTTAGGACGTCCTAACGCTCTTGATAGACCTGCGATCCCTTCTTCACAATAGATACGATTCCAGTTAGCAATAGTAGCTAGATTTTTAATTTGAAAGTGTTTCGCAGTCTCACGATAGAACAGTCCATGTTCTTGTCTAAATCTTAATACAGAGAGTTTGAGTTTATCGCTATATTCTGTTTTTCGCATACTTCTACGTATACTTTCAATCCCAAACGATTGGTAATCGCGACACCAGTTTTTAATCGTAGAAATATTCAGTTTGTATTTTTTCGATAAGCTTCTATATCCCAGTCCCTTTTCTTTTTCGATCACGACATTTAATCACAATTAAAAAATTTTCTCTAGACATGCATAAGACTCCCTAATTCCGTGACGGATTTTGAGGGTCAATCATCCTACAAAGTTGGTCTTTTTTATTTTATATTTACCTATAAACACGCTTTACGAAATTTTCCATTATAAATATAATCATATTTTCGTAGATTAGGTTTCAAGTTAGATCCTCTATTATTATTGTTGTGAAAACCCTATTTCTGTTAAAAAGCTTTCTAATATCGACTTCATAGAAGGATAATCTTCTTTATCAAATTCATGCCAATACCATTTATGTAAATCATTCTTATCATATTTATCTAAATGAACATTATTTCTTAATTTTCTCAAAGAATCCAATTGATCTATTAATTTAGAATCTAAATTAAGTAAGTTTTGATCTTGTACTTTTTTGATCGCATTATTAAACGTCTTTCTATCATTATCCCATTCACCAAATTTATCGACTATATAAATTAAACTTGCTTCTATTATTGAACAAGCGTTTATTATATATGTCTTATAAACGTTTTTTTCCAATGTTCCTTTGAGATAAATCTCTTCTATTTGAACATCAATAAACTCTAAGTACTGTAAAGTATATTTTATATTTTTTCTTAGCGGTTTATCAATGTCTTTCAATAATGAATTTTTAAAACAATCATAATAAATTTTAAAATCTGTTGGATACCATCTCTCTTTACAGTGATTTTTAATTATTAAACTTTCCATTCTTTCCATAAAAAATCTCCTCTGTATTTAATTTTCACTTATTTATTTAACTCTATATTATCATAATCATGTGTTTTTTTTATATTATACACCTTTACTTATCTGCCACCGACATCTATACCACTGCCTCAATATTTGTCGTGAGTAAGGTAAGTGCGTAAAATGGTATGTTGATTATAAAGTTTTACTGTAAATCACTTCATTCCAAAATATGTTCCATCTCTATTGTAAATATTCTTTATATCACTTGATATGGTCAGACTATCTTCATTATTATCATCAGAATTCTGTTTCTTCTTGGCTTTCAATAGTTTATTATCATTTTCTTCATTAGCATAAAAAATTTTATTAAACAATTTTTCAATCTGATCATGAAGCTATCATATCCTGTTTCTTCTACAATTTCTTTGAAGTTTTTATCATCACTCTTGAGATATTCACTTATCAAAGGAATCTTTGCTAATAGTGAATATGTGTCCCATCTGAGACCAATTTTAAACTCTTTATCTTCATATACAACATATTCGGTGTTATTGATACGCTCTTTTTTAGACTGACTATTTTTGAGTACGTACAAATAAGGTAAATAATAATTAATTATCTCCATATCCAAATTAACATTCAAACCATTATTTAATTGACTAATTTCTGGATCAATATCGATAATTTCACATTCATTTTGATTACCATTATTAGTGTTGACACCAGTGTAGATAATATGACCTTCCAATTGAAATATATTATGCACATTATTTCTTGAAGGATAAAATATTGAATTTGGCAAAGTATTTTCATAAATAATACCTTGAAACGTATTATTAAATGTAATGTTTTGAACACTATTTAGCTGTTCAACTGCACGTATTATCCTTCTATAATCTTTTTGTAATTTTGATTGACCTTTCGCCTCAAATACGAAACCTCTATTTGGATTCAAAGTAAAACCAAAAAAATCTGGTTCTCTTCCTTCTTTAATGCTTCAGATTCTATTATCATTAAAATGGAACAAGTATTTCACTCTATGCACTCTTTCTGCTGAAACCTTTGCGCCTATCATACCTAAATAAAAAGAAATACCAGCTACAAAAGATTTTTCTGCATTAAAAAATCATTGCCTATATAAGGGATATCTTCTCGAGGAAAGATAAAATCTATTAATGAAAAATAAAACCTGTGTGCCTTATCGCTTAGAAACGAACCATAATATCCTCCTAATTCAAAAGCAATTTTTTTTAGTTGTAATTTATAAATTTGAATATTACTATCCGATAAACTATTTCTAGTATTTAATGTGTTTTTTACTAAAGCTTGAATATCCTTATTATGATAAGTTTGAGGACTATCAAAATATCTATGAATTATTTCCATTTAGAACCTTCTTTCAAAAATATAATAGAATCTGTTATTATAAATCGTATTTCATTAAGAAAAACAGATTTTGTATTAATACAAATTAGTTTGTCTAATAGACAGTTATCCTAAATTGTCTTTCTATTATTTAAGTGATAGTATAATTTTACAATTAAACTCGCAGCTTATCCAGAGTCTTCAGAGAAAATTTACCTAATAAAGCTGTAGCAACCTACCATTCGGAAAAGTGATAAATCCAATTCGAAAGAGACAGAGGGGTTTAAAAAGAGAAAAATAAACGGCCTTTCCCCTATCAAGGATAGGCTACAGGCCGTAGAAAAAAGTAAATTATTGTCTGTATTTAGGACTCACATTATCATTTATGATTGCAAAAACTTTTTAATATACAGCCACTAAGCCTCGATCAGTTTCCATTACATCCACCGGTATTTGAAATAAATCTGATAATGTTTGGCTTTTCATTATGTCCTTCACTTTACCTGACTGAAAGAGTTGACCGTCTTTAATCGCGCAAATATAGTCGGCATACTGTGAAGCCATATTGATATCATGAAGAACAATGACAATTGTGCGGCCAAATTGATCGCAGGCTAAGCGTAATTGTTTCATCAAATTCACTTAATGCGCAATATCTAGGTTATTGAGCGGTTCATCCAATAAGATGTATTCCGTTTCTTGGCAGAGAACCATGGCAATAAAGGCACACTGTCGTTGTCCGCCTGATATCTCATCCAGATATCGATCTTGTAAGGATAATAAGCCTAAAAATTTCAAATAATAATCGACACGTTCATAATCTTCCTGAGAAAAGCGTCCTTTATTTGAGGGAAAACGACCGAATCATGCTAACTGTCTGACGGTTAACCGAACTGTAAAATGATTATCTTGCATTAGGATTGCGAGATGTTTAGCTACTTCACCCGAAGGTTGTTGATGAATATCTATCCCTCCCATCGTCACCTTCCCTTGAGCAAGAGGCAACAAGCGCCCCTTCATGGTTAGGATAGTAGATTTTCTATATCCAACCATTCATCTAGCCAAACTTTATGACCTAGTCCTCTATGTTCCTTAGAAACTTCCTTCATTACTTTTATTACTAAATCTCAATTCTTTTCCAATCTCAAAATCATAGATATTACTCTTCCTTTAAAGAAATAAACATTCCATATTCCTTTGGAATTTTTATAACTCCATTAGTTTTATTTTTTTCTAAAGTGTGCTTTATTGTATCCCTTGGTATTCTTGATAAGTGCGTCATATTAGATAAACTCAAATGTTTTTAATAAAATTTCTTTACCATTTTGCAATGTGAAATTTCTATTTAAAGTGTTCTCTACCCCGAAATTACTAAGATTGTTAGAAATATATTTAACTATTCCATTTTCACCGTTTATTGCAGAATAAAATTTACCTCCGCCTTTTAAAACTCTTTTTACTTCAGATACTGCTTTATTAATATCCTGCACATGGTATAGCATCATATTAGCAATTACAATATCAAAAGACTCATCTTCAAAAGGTATTTCTTGAATGTCTATAACTTTAAAAGAAATATTTTTATAATTCTTTAGTTTTATTTTAGCTGAGTTTACCATAGTTTGAGAAAAATCAGATAGAACCAACCTATCACAAGTTTCTATTATTAAATCTTTTTCTTGCCACATATCTCCATTGCCACAACCTAATTCTAATAACCTCATATTATTATCTATTTCATACTTTGAAAAAACCCAATTTCCAAAACCAATTTTATTAGTTGAATATTTCTATGTATTAAAATTCTTTTTCCAAATTTTCAGTAGTTGCGTATTGTTTTATTACAATTTCTCTATCCTTTAAATTATTCATACTTTATTCCCATCTTTCCTTCATTCTATTAAGTTACCAGTAATTTCTTCTTCCTTTTATATAGTCATTAACATCGTCTTCTAAAATCTAACTTCGCTCCATATTAACTACATCCAATTACTGTTATAATATTTAAATACTATAAACAATTTCCCTTTTTTAATCATGATTTTAATTAGATTTTTATATACTAATAAGTCTCACTATTGTTGATTATATATTAGAGAATCTTTAAAATTACCCTTTGCTTTATTAGGTGTGTGCAGGTGTGTGCATTTTTTGTTTTTGGAGAAGTTTTATCAACTATTAATTTCATCACCAATATTTTTATCAAAAAAAGAAGACTTATTCCAAGCTATACCAACGATTTAACGATAGCTATTGAATAAGCCTTATTTTTCAATACTTTATTTACTTGTCTGGTGCAATTTTATTGACATCATAACTATAGTCTCGATTTTCTTATCACTTTGTTTCAAATGTCCTAATAATTCTCTCGAAAACAATACCAAAATCTACTAAAGCAATTTTGTTTACAAGAGTGGAAACTCCTCCTTGAAGTTGCTCATCTATAATTGGTTGCAAGATATTTTGCTACGAGAAAGATTGAGAATATAATCGTGCTATAAATAAATTTAACCGATACCTTAATTAAGTAGATATGATTTATCATGTTCTATGAGAGTAATGTTGGCAGCTTCATATCTAGATAAAAGATTACTAGTATCCCAAACATTTGGCATTTTAGTTCTACTGAGTAAATAATCTTCAGCTTTTGTTACTGTTGCAGTCCACAAATATTTGTTTAATTGATTGAAAACAAATTCTTGTTTTAGCTCACCTTTAGAAGCTAAATTTTCACAAATAGACTGAATAAATCTTTGTTTTGGAATAATATGCTCATAAATTAAGTGCTTATGATCCTCCTTCATTAATTGATGCAAGGCTTTCTCCGTAACAAAGTCAGTTGTGTAGTACTTATTATTTTTAGAATTTAGAATATTTTTACAAGCTAGATAGATATTTAAATTAGATAGAAACTTACTTTTACCTTCTTTAATACCAACCATAAAATACTCATCATAATAATCCAATAAAGTTAAAAATTTATAATAAGTCTCAGCAAGTTGCGCTAGAATTTCATTTCTATAATTGACGCTCATAATTCTCGTCTTTCTATTTGTAGTTGATTGTTAAAATCACTCATTATAACTGAAGGCAAGGTTTCGATGTTTTATTCGTTAATTCATGATACTATTATTTTACAATTAAAAACCACAACTCATCCAGAGTTAGCTGAGGTAATTGGTCATGAAAAACTAATCCTTAAAAGGTTATTATTTAAAAATTAGAAGGCACTCATCAGTTTTTATGCCCTTTAAATAATTTTTAAGCTATTTCATCTCATTAATTTCTTAGTCATTATGACTTCATTCCAACCCTCTTGTTTTCCAGTCTCAACATAACCTTCTGTTTCTAATAGATGTTTCATAGCTACATTACCTACCACGTAATCAGATACAATTTTTTCGTATCCCCTAAGGGTGTGGATGTATTCTCAATCACTCTTAAGGCTTTTCTTCCATATCCTTTTGACTGATATTGACTCCCAATCATAATACGCCAAATATGAACTGTTTTTTCCTTAATTTCTGTTATCAAAGATAAGAATTCCACAACTTCATCCTGCTCTTCTAATGCAAACAAAAGCACTGTATCATCATCACGATAATAATAACTCTCAGCTAAAGAAAAGAGTGGGTCCCTTACAAAATTGCTTTGATTCGGCTTAAGCTTGAGTGCCATCACAGCATAAATATTTTGCTCTGTAATTTTAGCTAATTTCAAGTAATTCACCTTATTTCTTTACTTTGAATAAATTTATATCATTTCAGAATTCTTACCAAACATTTGCGGTAATACCGAATTACCTTCTTCAGTAATCGATTTGCTAGCTTACCTAAATCATTCTGATATACTAGGTAAAATTCGATTTCTCTTTTAACATTTTCAAATTCATGAAAAACAGATTAATAAAAGTAGTAATACATCCTTTTCCTATATCAAAACATCTTTTGTACTAAATTTATACTTAGTCTGAATAAATTAAAAATATATAAATTTTATTTGTGAAACCGAACCCTTTTGATATTCTATATTATACAACAAAAGCGAGCCACAGAACCATGTCTCTAGAAACATGATTCTAGGGCTCGCTTATTTTTCAACTGTAATATTTTCTCCACTTTTTTGTGAGGTGCACAGGCGTCATCTTTAATTACTATTTACCTTTTAAAACAACACCACACACTCGATGTGGCTTGAGTCGACAGTATGGATAACATTTGAGATTCTAAGAAATCCTCGTATGTGAGAATATATCAAAAATATAACTCCATATACATCTATACCTAACCATCGTTGTTTTAAATTAATATAGCTAAATTCACCTAATCACTGTTTTTAATTCATTCTATCAGAATTTGACTATAATTTTATTTTTCAGAATTTTCTTTTAAAATTTCTTCAATTTCTTTAATATCATCATCATGCCTAGATCTATTTATGCATTGGTCATTTTTATAATATTCATCCATAACTCTTTCAATTGTATCATCTGAAAACTCTCTATAATGTAGCTTGAAAAATATCATGAAAGAATCAGCCGAATCAAAACCATAATATGATGGCACAGATTTTATCATTATAATTATGAATTCATTTATATCAAAGTCTCTCTCATCCTTCAAAGTATCAAAAATATCTTTAATATAGCATGGATCTTGTAAGCTTGAATTATCTTTAAACCATTGATTTGCAGTTTTTTCTCCAGAAGGATAAAAATATTTATATTTACCCAGCTCCCTTGGATCACTCAGTACTTTGTCAGCAATAAATGTAAGTAATTCATTATCCATCTTTATTATTTCCATTATTACTGGAAAATTAGTAATTATATCTACCAACATGCTAAATTTTATGTTATCATCTTTCAGATTATCAATGTTTATTCTAGAAAAAATTTCCAGAATACTTTCTTCTTTAAAGATTTCTGAGTGGCCTTTTTTAATAATAAATTCAGTCATAGCAATAATAAATACATAAAGACCACTTGCATTATTTCTACATTCAACATCATCAGATATAAAATTCAGTTTAATGAATGTTTTATATGATTTGCATAGTGAATTGTAAGTCATCCTACTAAGATATTTTTTCTTAATATTATTTTTAATATTTTCTTCTATTTCTCTTCCTGGATAGTAAAACACTGCATTTGCGTAACTTTCAACATCTGTCTCTACAAAACTAAATAAATCTAAAATAAATGGAGCTTTTACAGAAAGAATATTATCATACATTGAACAAATTAACATTCTTGCTTGATAGTCATTTGGTACATACAGAGTATTATCATCTACTTTCAAGTGTGCACACTTGTTACGACAATCTTTTAGATAATTAATATCTTCCTTAAAATCTTTAAAATAAAGTTCATGATTCTCAATGAAGTACCCAACTATCTTATTCTCCACGATTGAATATTTCTCATCATCTTTAATCATGCTATTTATTTCTTCTACCATATTTTTTGCTTTGGTATCGCCTTCAATTGCCATTGTCTGTAGTTTCATGAATAAATCATAGATAACGAATGAATACAATAATACAATAGTAGCTCGATAATTCTGGCTATAATAAGATTGCAGTATTTCCCTAAAATAAACTCTTGAATCAGAATTTTGAAAAACCCTCATGTCTCGTTCATCAAATAGCATAATTTATAGTCCCTTCCTAACAATTAATATTTTTTGTTGCCATCATGAATTATGTATATATTTCATTTATATTATACCATTTATAAGCAAAGGAAAAACAGCCCCATAATATGAGCTGTTCACTAATCAATCTGAACCTCAAGTCCAGATTTGAATACTACTTTTAAATTTTCTTCATACAATATTATCTTCTCTACTAATTTTCTAACCAATTCTTCGTCATAGCTTTCTATTTCAAAATCTTGATGATCCAAAAAATTTTCTAGTTCTTTTAGTCTATTTTGAGAGTTTTTTTCTTCAGCCATTTTAAGTAGTATCTTTTCTTTTTCATTCCTTAACTTTTCTACTTGGTTTGCAAGGTCTGTGTAATCTTCTTTTGCATTTGCAACTTTCAATAATTCTTCTTGGACTTTTAGCATTTCTTCGTCAATTTCTTCTATTTTTTCATTGGCAGTCCCTATGATGACTGTCTCTATATTTCTTTTTATAATTACTTTTAATTTGCTTCTTTCAGTTATAAGTTGATTTATTGCTTCAACGACTGCTTCTTGTAGACCCGTTTCTTTAATAGTTCTAGCATCACATGTCTTTGGCCCCTGAGTTACTCTTGTACAACATCTCCAAACTGGATATTTCTTTCCCCTATTATTCCACATTATTCTCCTATAGATATCACCACATTTGGAACAATAGACGATACTTGAAAGAGCATACTTATTAGAGTAAATTCTTCTTTTCCCTTTACCACTCACCATATTTGCTCTTCTTGTTAATTCTTCCTGAACTCTCATAAAGATTTCTTTTGGTATGATGGCTTCATGGCTGTTTTCTACATAATACTGAGGCACGATGCCATCATTTTCTACTCTTTTCTTATTTAGAAAATCCACTGTATAAGTTTTTTGCAAGAGAGCGTCTCCCATGTACTTTTCATTCGTAAGAATCTGATTGAGATTTGAAATATGCCACTTCTTATTTCCTGCCCCATTTGTAATTCCAACTTTTTCCAGACCTTCTTTTATATCTCGTAGACTTGCCCCTTCCAAGTACTCTCTGTAAATCCTTTTTATTACTTTCGCCTCTTCTGGAAAGATGATTAGTTTGCCATTTTCATCCTTTGTATATCCTAAAAATCGATTATGATTTATTTGAATTTGTCCCTGCTGAAATCTGTATTGAAAGCCCAGCTTAACATTTTGGGATAAAGACTGACTTTCTTGTTGAGCAAGAGATGCCATAATAGTAAGTAAGACTTCTCCCTTAGCATCCATTGTGTTGATATTTTCTTTTTCAAAATATACGGGAATGTTATTTTCTTTAAGTTTACGAATGTACTTCAAACAGTCCAGGGTATTTCTTGCAAAACGGCTGATGGATTTTGTAATGATGTAGTCAATATTTCCAGCCATAGCTTCTTCAATCATTTTATTAAATCCATCTCTTTTCTTAGTATAAGTTCCACTGACCCCTTCGTCTGCAAAAACTCCTACAAACTCCCAGTCCGGATTTCTTTTAATATATTCCGTGTAATGTTCTACTTGTGTATCATAAGAAGTTGCTTGCTCTTCACTGTCTGTGGATACTCTTGCATAGGCTGCTACTCTTAGCTTCTTCTTTTCAGATTCTTTGATGGTATTCCCTTGTTTCTTTTTGGCTGGTATAACAATAACTTTGCTATTCATCATCAATCACCTTAATCCTGCTATATTGATATCTAGCTCTTTCAAATGGATCTATGGGCAATACTTCCCCCTTTTCATATAAAAACTCTGTAGGAACTTCTATTTCCTTCTCTCTCTTTTTCCATACTCTTCCCATAGCTACTGCCCTGTCTTTAATCATTTGACCAGCCATATCAAAGCTTTCTTTATCTATGATTTTTGGGTAATTCTCATTTCCCATATATTTTTTATTAGTGAGAATTCTTTTTACACTAGAATTATTTTTCTTAATACCCATTAATTCTGCAGACTTGATAAGTGAATTTCCTTCTAGATAATTTCTAAAAATCCCTCTTATATTTTGAGTTTCTTTTTCGTTTATCACAAATTTCCCATCTTTAATCATATCGCCATAACATAATCTAGCCACTCACTTCTACCTCCTCTCTAAGAACAAGTCCGCACTTTAGATAAAAATCAAATATATTTCGATCAACCACTAGGATATAATCAATGACTTCTATAAATAGACCATCATCAAAACTCTTAAGCATGTCAGTTTTAGATAATAAATCTATTAGTTTTTCTAGTTCCCTTATTTCTTCATCGTTACCAAGGATTGCATTTTCACTTCTTGTCCTCTCTTTTATCAGTGTTTTTTCTTTCTCCCTAATTTTTATAGTTTCTTCAGTGTATACACTAGCTTCCAGAATTCCTGATGTCATGAGTTTGTTTAATACTTCTTTTCTATCAACTAACTTTTCTAACTCGCCTTCTAATTCATTTAGTTTTTTCACTTCTTCTTTACTATCGATCTTTTTTACAGATTCTAAAAGTGGTAACAAAATGAACTCTTTTCCAAAGATTAATTTATTGATTAAAGTTATAAAAACTAATTTAACATCTTTATCTCTTATATATTTCATGGAACACTTATGAATATCCTCTAAATGTTTTGTACAAGTCCATGCAATATATTTTCCGTTAGGTTGGTAGTGATGTCTTCTTTTAAAAGTTGAATGACATTCTCCACACTTAATTTTTCCTGATAATGCATACCTATTCTGATACTTACCTGTATTTTCTACATTACCTTTCTCTATTGCTCTAAGTTCTATCAAGTCTTGGACTTTTTCAAAGTCTTCCCTGCTTATAATTGTCTCGTGATTGTCTAAAAGCAAATATTGGGCTTTTTCCCCATTATTAGTATGTCTGTTGTAGGCAGTATCAGTATAAGTCTTTTGATAAAGTACATCTCCAACATACTTTTCATTTTTTAATATTGCATTAATGGTTGAACCATACCATCTTGCTCCTCTTTGCCCCTTAATGTTTCTATCATTAAGCTCATCTGCTATTCTATGGGTTCCATTCCCAGCAAGATATAATTGGTATATTTTCTTTACAATCTCTGCTTCTTTTTGATTCACTACCATTTCCCCATCAATGTTTTCATAGCCATATGGTGGAGATGATATGATAAAGGTTCCATTTTGAAATCTCCTCTTTATGGACCATTTATTATTTTCAGAAATTGACCTGGATTCACTTTCTGCTAGGGATGAAAGAAGCGATAACATCAATTCACTTTCCATAGACCTTGTATCAATATTTTCTTTTTCAAAATAGATACCAATGTTTAAATCAAGCAGTCTTCTTACGACTTCTAAGCAGTCAACAGTATTTCTTGCAAGTCTTGAGATGGATTTGGTTAGAATAAAGTCTATCTTTCCTTCTTCGCAATTTTTTAGCATTTTTAAAATCCCATCTCTTCCATCCTTCTTTGTCCCGGATATTCCCTTATCATAATATAGGCCTACAAAAACATAATCCTCATTTTCAGATATCACCTTTTCGTAGTGGGTCTTCTGAGTCTTAAGACTTACTAGCTGAGCATCTTCATCCGTTGATACCCTTGCATAAGCAGCAACTCTTAATATAGGATTTTCTTTTTGATTTGCTTCTATTTTAGTAATCTTTTTCATTGTCTCACCTCCATTTCTGCTAGTGCTATATTCCCGTACAACTTAGTATTTATCAAGTCTTATAGCAGTAATTCTGAAAGAATAGGTTTGAATTTCTTGATGTTTTCTCTCCTAATTTTCCTGTATTCTTCAAGGCTGATTTCATCTAAAAGAAATAAATCTCGAATCATTTTATCGGCTAAATAGAAATTAAGTTCTCCTTTTAGTTCATTCTCTCCATATTTTCTTACCTGAATCTCTTTTTTACCTTCAACCTTATCTACTTTCATAATCCACCTCCCATGTCACAGGCAAAGAAATTTAGTCAATTTTTAACCTTGTCTTAATTTCTCACCTTCTATATCCCTTTGGACAATTAGCTTGATTTTGAGAAATAATACTAATAAAAAAATAGAGGTAAAAATTTCCTCTATTTTAATCAAATATAATATTTTAAATAAGAATTTTATAGACTCTCAACCTCGGTAGTTGAATTTTCATGAATATATTTAAGATACGAATCCTCATTTAATTCTTTTACTGCTAAATTAATTTTCTGTTCAGTAATTTTATCAGTAATATTGGTATGAGCTAATACCAACTGTTTTAAGTTTTCCCAATTTGGAATTGGTTTACTTAAATCTGTACTATCTGGTCTATTTAATCTATTCCACTTTATAATTGTAGTTCCACTTCTAATTGCAGAACTCGAACTATTTTCTGTATTGTACTTATTTTTTACTTGTAGCATAACAGAATTGTTTTCATTATCATCATAATCTAACAAACAAAAGTCGATAGCTCTATAGACTGATCCTGAACACCAAATCCAACCTATGGGTTCTAAAATTGTTGATAAATATTCTTCTAAAATTGCTCCATTAAAGTTCTCTGCACTCATATAGATTGCATGACCATAAATATATTTTTTTAAATCTTCATCAGATGCTCTGGTTACCTTATCTACTCTAGCTGTCAAAGCAGAATCTAGTTCCATATATGTTTTTAATTTCTTTTCTGTAGCGGGTTGTAATCGTTCATTTAGAAAACGTCTTATCCACTTTTTAAAATAATCCTCAGATGCATGATGTAAAGATACAAATAACTCTGGATTATATTTAATTGCATATTCAAAAAGTTGGTCAATTGAATCTAGCCAGTATTCTTTGATTTGATAATTGCTTCTTGAATATTCTGTTTTAATATAATCTTTTGCCTTTTTAAATCCTTCTTTTGCCTCCTCGATTGTAATGTTTTTATCTTTCATTGTTTTAACATAAGTTTGTTGTGCCATTTCAAATCCTCCCTGACTCAATATAAATATATTATAACAAACTTAATGATATATTACTAAATGTATGATATAATTGAATGGGTCTAAAAATAGTTTCGCAAAGGAGTTCATACTATTGTTAAATACAAAAGAAACATCTGAAATATTAAAAATTTCAGAACAATATGTCAGAAAGCTTATTAAAGATAATACATTAAATGCAATAAAAGACGATGATAACAATTGGGTTGTACCAAAAGAATCAATAAATAGTTTACTACAAGAAAGAACTTTTGTGGTTAATCCTGATAACTTTATTAGAAAAGAAAAAACCATACCAAATATAACTGCAGTCTCATTTTTTTCTGGAGCTATGGGTTTGGATATAGGTCTCCAAAATGTTGGGATAAAACCCATACTAGCTGTTGAAAATAATAAAGCAGCAAGAGCCACTATAGTAAATAATCACAAAAATATAGGTCTATTAGATGATATAAATAACTGTGATAAGGAATTAATATATAAGTATGCAAACTTACCTAAGGATAATAAAATTAATATATTTGTTGGTGGACCCCCCTGCCAAGCTTTTTCAACGGCTGGTAATAGAAAAGGCTTTGAAGATTCTAGAGGAAGCGTGTTGATAAAATATGTTGAATTAATAATAGAGGTTAAACCTCAATATTTCATTCTAGAAAATGTGCGTGGCCTATTAACAACAAAGGCTGTTCTTCCAGAAAATAATAATATTCCTATAAAAGGTGCCGCCTTGCATTATATAAAAAACACGCTCGAAGAAGCTGGATATGGTATATCTTTTGAATTATATAACGCTATGTATTTTGGCGCTCCACAAAGCAGAGAAAGATTTGTAATTATTGGCAAGTTAAACGGAGATAAACCTGAGTACCTTACACCAACTAATTCTGATGATAAGACTTTAGGTCTCAAACCTTTGGTAACTTTATATGATGCAATTTCTGATATACAAAATAAATCAATGAATTATGTAGATATACCAAAATCTAGAAGAGAATGGTTTAAAAAAATACCAGAAGGTGGAAACTGGAAATCATTAAATATGGAGGATCAGAAAAAGGCCATGGGTAATAAATTTAATATGGGTGGTGGAAAAACTGGATTTTTTAGAAGATTAAGTTTCAATAAACCTAGTCCAACATTGGTCACTTCCCCAATAATGCCCGCGACTGATTTAATACATCCAACTGAATTACGAGCTTTATCAATAGAAGAATATTCTAGAATACAAGGTTTTCCAGACGATTATAAGTTCTACGGTAGTATCATGGAACAGTATAAGCAAATTGGAAATGCTGTGCCCATTAAATTAGGAGAAGCTATTGGAAAAACCATATTAAATGATATGAATGGCGTAAAAACTAATAAATATAATAACTTTAGATATTCGAGATATAAAAATACTTCTGATGAAGTTTTTGAAAAACTGTATATCAATAACCTAAACAAAGAGTTTACGATATTTAATATTGATTATTAGTGTTCTTCTTTTAATATACTTGGAGTTATGTGAATTACATGAAAAAGGAGATTCTGCACCTTTATCGAATCTCCTTTAATTTGCTTTTTTATATTTATTATCACGCATATCCTCATTCAGGATCTATGTCTGTTCGCTTTTTGATACAATTTAATCCTTGACTTTTCAAAATGGCTATTCTATTGAGTCGCACACCCCTTTACTAATAACGTTAAAAGGTATGTAAATAAAAAAACGCCTGTACCATAAGTCGGCACAGGCATAATTTTATCCTTATTGTATGATTTGATTTACTCTTTTCTGAACAGCATAATAATCATATCCTGCTTGAGTCAGTCTTCTTTTTCTTTCTTCTCCATTACCCCAACCACCTCGAATAACTTCTCTTGCTAATTGGTCGATTGTTTTACCTATTGGATAGATTATCTTGCCATTTTCATCAAACACTTTTAATCCAAATCTATCAGCACATCTTTTTGCATTATCTAAATTCTTAAACGCTCCCTTTTGACTTTTAACATCGGACCAGGATTTCCTCACCCTATATAGTTCACCTTTTGATTTACTTACTGATTTATTTCCCCTTAATCTTTTATTAACCTCACTGGCAATATAGGAGAACTTACTGCCGAGATAGGGTCCTGGACAGTTTGTATTTGAATACCACTCATGTTTTTGTAGCACTCCATCCTTTCCTCCTGTATAGGTGCAATTCTTGATTCCATTTCTCTTGCAAATATCTGTAACTAAGTCAATAAGTGTAGTTAAAACTCTATCACTTATTGGCCAATTGCCACCATTTTTTGAATTTGCAACTTCTATTGTAACCGCCCTATTATCACACCAGGAAGATGATGTACACCAGGAACGATTTTTTTCATCTACACATAAGACTATCTTGTTATCATTGCCAATACCATAGTTACATGATGCCCTTCTTGTCCTTGGTTTGAAAATATTTCCAATGGTTTCTGCACTAACCGCTCCAGCTGTATGGTGGATGGCAATTTTAGTAATGGGCTGATTTCTCCTTCCACTATGGTTGGGGCTATATATCCTTAAGTTTACTAGTGGGCTATTCGTCATTTCTTATTCCTCCTTCAGTTGCTTTAGCATATCTTGTAATTTTTTAGGTACAGGTAGGCCTATGGCAATTGAGTTCTCTAATATAGATAGGCCCTCATTTGCTATATAAAAAAAGATGATGGCTGTACGTATTATAGTTCCATCACCTTTAAGTAAATTTACATCGCATAGGTTTGCTATCCCTACCACAATAAAAATCATAATCTTTTTCGCTATTCCTTTAAAACCGATACTTGATGAAAGTTTCTTTTCTACTCCTGCCCTTAAAATACCTGTAATGTAATCAGCTATTATAAAAGCCAGTAGGGTATAGATAAAGGCATCTACATTTCCAAGGTAAAATCCTATATAACCACCAAGGGCTATAAAGAAAACTCTCATGGTTTCTAAAATCTTACTCATTTACTTCCTCCTCTGTTAAAATATAGGTTATTTTCATTGTCTTATCTGCTGTCTTTAATATTGGACTTGATAGGTTATTGATTGTTCCAAGATATGGGGTATGAAGATACAACAGTTTATAAAATCTTTCTTCATATCCTCCAAATCCAATAGCAAGTGGTCCTATAGTTTTTACTTCCGTCATTAAATAGTTGGGTAATCTTCCATCATAATTAGAGACATCATTCACTATAACTTGATCGTTTTTATCTATAACAAATTTATATCCTAGAATATAATCACCCCAATTATATAAATAATTGTATTCTCCCGAATATCTACTAGTATTAACTTCTTTTCCCAATTCTATTATTGAAATATCAACGGGATTATTTATATTAATCTTATAAACTTTATCTGTTGAATATTTTCCAAGTACATAGAGGTATCCATTTTTGATACAACAATAGTTATAACGATGGCAGTAACTACTTGTTTTTTTATTATAACTTCCTAAAACAGGCAGACGTATACCATTTAAAGACCACACATCAGTTTTGGTAGAATAATCATCTTTCTTTATCTTTATTCTTACCAAATTTTCTCTTTTAGTTCCGAAGCCATACCAATATCCATCCTCTCCATCATAAAAACAAGTCTCATACCAGTTGTAGCATTGACTAAAAAATTCTGATACATCGATAGTAATTTTTTCTTCTGCATAATTAGCTTTGCCATTAATAGGATCATTTAATCCAACACTTGTAAAAGGCGATTTCAATTTAATCAGTTCTATAGATTTTTCATCTATAGGCCAAATTGATACTAATGAATTATTTTTAAAATCCATCTCAACACAACCGTTATAGCTGTCTGATAATTCTCGGTTATTATAAAAACAAGTCCTGTTTAGTAAAATAAAAGGGTCTTTCCCATGAGTGTCTCCGTAAAAGTATTTACCTCCCCTGTAGTGTGTGAGGGCTAAAGATGATATCCTTCCATTAGCTTGAGATGTAGAAAAATCCCAAACAAACTTATGACCATTTTCAAGTGGTGTCGTTTCTGTTAAATTTGCCGAACCTCTTTTTGGAGCATCTGTTTGATTTACATCATTTGATGCATAACCAATGATTTGATTATCCGATGGAGCAAATATTTTGTCTGCTTCTTCTACCAGCTTATCTTCAAAAAGTAAAATTCCTCCATAGCACTTTTTTGCTATTGGAAAAATCTCCTTATCATATTCTGTTATTCTAGATTCTCCTACGGGATACATTAACCCCATGGGATTAAGTCTTAGTAAATCCGGTACCGCATTTGTAATTAGGTTTTCATCTTCATATACTTCTTTTTTATTCGTCCTTACATCGGTAAGTTCAATGACTGATTTACCCTTCAGCATTTGTTCCTTCCTCCTCTTCTTTTAATTCATAACTTAATTCTTCACTTAAATTTCCAAACTTGAGTCCTTCATATTTAAATCTTGCTACTTTCTCGTTAAAGATAATAGGCCTTGGAACTTGTCTTTCAACTGTATATTCATCTTTTATTTTTCTAAGCAAAAATGAGTGTTCAAGCTTTATCTTATTCCAAGATTCATCAATCTTTATCTTTCCATCCCAAGCCTCTGTTGAGCCTAAGGATTGTCCACTTATAGCAGCTATTGCATTGTCTTTACCTATCATAGCTTGCCCTGTTTCTAATCTTATAAGTACAGAGAAATTGTTCATAGTCTTTTCTTGAAGTTTTGTAAGAGGATAAAAAAGATTTAAAATATGATTTCCACTTAAGTAGGTTTCTTTAGGCACATGGTGTTCAATTCTCGTATCATTAAATACGTAGGTTATAACTAGCCTTGTTGGTATCTCAATACTTTCTGTAAACTCAAGTTCTTCTATTTCTTCTTTATCTTCAAACTTCGGTGGATCATAAGACTCCCCATCTTCAGTTAAAACCTCAACCTGTCTCATTAATGTTCTTGATATTTTTCTAGTCTTATCTTCTGTATCACAGATGATATTTAGTAGAATAGACGCATTAAAAATTGCCTCTGTTTCTTTATTGGAGGCAAACTCTATTCGTATAATTGGTGTATCGGTAGTGCTTAGTTTTATCGCTGAATAATTAGAATAAGCATGTACAACAAGTTGTTCTGACTCTATTTGATTTAATATTCCTACAATATTTTTGTCATTCTTACTCTTTGCCTTTGAAAGATATGGATTCTTTCCTACTCCTAGAATTCTGTGTTTTCCATTAATCTTATATTCAATATCTGTTATAAGCCCTTCTATGTTCTCATCTTTAAATAAAAGGCTAATCCTATCCCCCACATCTAAAGAGGGATCACCAATGGTTGTCGCATCAAAGGGAGTGTGATGGATCTTACAAATTTCTGTAAGAAGAGCCTCACACATTCTCTTTCTTTTTTCTGGAAGACCTAACTGCATAAGTGGATTTACTCCAAGATTCATAGTAAGTCCATCATCTTTCTCAAGAGAATAGTATTCAGATGTTTTTGTTTTAACATTGGTGGAGTTAATTGCTGTGTAGTAGGTTTTAAAATCGGATATTGAAGAAGAAAACCTCTCTTTTGCATCGATGCTCGTGCTTACATTCTCACTATAAGTCTTTATTATTAGCTTTCCTTCTCGATTAATTTGAGCAAAACCTCCCAATACGTGAGCAATATAGTGAATAAAGTCTCTATATGTTTCTATATCGTGGTCTTGATAAATTGCCAAAACTTCCTCTCCATTTACAAAAGATTTTAATTCATCTTCTGTCATTCCAAGTTCTACCTTGCATTTTTCGCAGGATAAAGATAGAAGTTCAAAAGCTGTGCCAAAGGTATCTGTTACAGGGAAGTTCTTATCAAAACGCAACATATAGTCATAGCCTTTTAACTCTAAGATTTTCTTAGACCTATTAGCCTCCATTACATCAAAGTTTCCCATGGGGATAGTTTCTATCATTTTATTTTCCAACTCTTGATGGTAGAAAAGTCCTATCTTTGAATTTTCTAAACTATATCTATCTATATCTGAAAAGAGACTGATACCAAATTCTGATGCATAGACTGTTCCTATTTCAAGTTCAGATGATCCGGAAGATGAACGGTGAATGTATCCTGACCCTTTTAATATGTCCTGATTGGTAAAAGGAATGACCGTATCATCTTTTAGGATAATATTTCCACTCCAGTAAAATTTACGAGAGTTTTGCTTTATTACTCTTTTGTATTCATCACTTGTTGGATACACTCAATCACCTCCCCTTACCTAGTACTCCTCTAAAGAAAAAGACACCTCCCACAATCCCTTGTAAGAAGTGTCTTTTACAAGCTTAACTGAAAATTTATCTATATACATTTCTGTATTCTTAAGCTCTAAAGTTTCTGTATCCAAGTATTTTACTTTTAGATTTGATTTATTTTTAAGTCCTGTAAGAACTTTTACTAGCCTTGGACTACTTGTAAACTCAACTGATATGCTGGCAACTTTATTTCTAACTATGTCTCTTTGAATAGTTCCTGCCTCTGTCTCTCCTCCTGTGTCAGCCTCAATATCTCTATAATCTAATGAGTAAGAGTCTGGAAGTGGCAGTTCAATGTCTTCAATAATTAAATAGATTTGATGTTTCATTATCTCCCCCCACTTCTTAAGTTCTTCCTCATCGATGCATTAACTATCACCTCATCTAGGAGAGTTCCTCCTAGATAAACAGGAATCACAATATCGCCTGTATTTTCAGATGTTAGGTTTATTTTAGATAATGCGTCTGATATTTGTTTTCCAATATCTATCCCATGCGTTTCAATGGCACTACTGTTTACTCCAACAGTAGCTATATTTGGATTTAAAATCATATCGCTTGCTACATTTTTCATGGACGATTGAACTAAATTTCTACTTTTTTCTATGCCTCTAGATAGGCCTTCCATAAAGTCAGGCATCCAAGTTTCATAATCAGTAAGTGGCCCAACATCAGGGACTGAGAAGTGAAGATATGACCTTATAGTACTGGCGACATTGGAAACAGCTGACACTACATTTCCAATGGTATTTCTAATTCCTCTTGCAATTCCATTTATCATATCTGCTCCCCAAGTGTAGGCTTGAGATGCTAGATTTCTAATATGATTAACCGCATTACTAAACCCATTTTTAATAGTTGATTGTATATTTGACATTGTAGATGAAATGGATGATTTCATTGAATTAAATGCAGAGGATACAGCAGACTTTGCCGAATTAGTCGTTGATGAAATTGTAGATTTGATATTATTCCAAGCTGATGACACAAAAGACTTAATATTATTCATAGTTGAGGATATAAATGTCTTTATACCATTCCATATGGTTTCAACGATAGATTTAATCGCTGTGAGTACAGTCTCTATACTTGTCTTTATTCCATGAAGTCGTATTAAAAGTCCCAATAGACGTAAGGATAGTAGTAATAAACTCTTTTATAGCATTCCATATTGTTTCTACTTTAAGCTTTATGGCATCTAAGACTATTGAAATAAAGGTCTTAATGCCATCCCATGTTGTCTTGAAAAATTCAGCAATTGTTGTAAAGACTTGTGTAGTTGTTGTAGAAATAGCAGTCCAGGTGTTTTGAAATATATTCTTTATTCCCTCCCAAAGTCTAGTGAAGAAATCTCCTAGACCTTGCCACAGTGTCTTTGCTCCTTCAATAAAAGCATTCCAAGATTCAGATAAAAATGTAGTAATTGCTGACCAAACCGTACTCCAACTTTCAGAGAGTCCATCCCACATACTGGTAAAGAAGTCCTTTACCCCCTGCCAGATACTTTTTATTCCATCAATAAATCCTGTCCATAGATTTGAAAGAAAAATCTTAATGGCAGTCCATGAATTAGACCAGGATTCAGATATTCCTTGCCATAAATTTGTAAAGAACTCTTTTATTCCATTCCAAATATTAATTGTCTCCCATATGGAGATTACTCCTTCTCTAAACCAGTCACACTTTTTCCAAAGTAGGACAATTCCTGTAACAACTGCTGCAATAGCAATAGGCACAATTCCAATAGCAGACACAACCGCTGTTATATCAGGTATGATAGTTCCTGTAACTAGTCCAGCTATTTTAGAAATTCCTCCAATAATTAAAGGTCCTTTGGTCATAATTGTCCCTATTGACCATATAAGTTTTCCTACAATAACTAAAACCGGACCAAGAGCAGCTACAAAGACTCCAATTGCAGCTATAATTCCTTTTACAGGAGTAGGAAGGCTATTAAGTATATCTACAAAACCTTTAAGCCCATCAACAATTTTCTTTACAGCTGGCATAAGGAGTTCACCAAATGAAATAGCAAGTTCTTGTAAGGCTGATTTTAATTGTTCTATTTTACCACCAAGGTTATCTTGCATGGTTTCAGCCATATTTTTTGCAGTACCATCTGCATTGTATATGGCGTCACTTAAACTGTTGTAGTCTTTTTCACTTGCATTAATGATTGCAAGCATACCGGACATAGCATTCTTACCAAAAATCATAGAGGCTGCCTGCGCCTGTTGCGTTCCGTCTAAGTCGGCAAAAGCATCTCTAAAAATCCTTAAAGTTTCATCAAGAGATAAACCTTGCACGTCTTTAATGGATAAACCAAGCATAGACATTCCATTGATTACTTCTTTGGTTGGGGATGCAAGCCTTGTTAAACCAGCTCTTAAAGCAGTACCTGCCTGTGAGCCTTTTATTCCAGAATTTGCCATTAGACCTATGGCTACAGCTGTATCTTCTACTGAATAACCAAGAGCACCTGCAATTGGTGCAGCATATTTAAAAGTTTCGCCCATCAAGGATACATTGGTATTAGCATTGGATGATGCCTCAGCAAGAACATCTGCAAAGTGTGATGAGTATTCGGCTGTAAGTCCAAAAGCAGTGAGAGCATCTGTAACAATATCAGAAGTAAGTGCTAAATCCTCACCACTGGCTGCAGCGAGGTTCATAATTCCATCAATACCACTAATCATATCCTTGGTTTTCCACCCTGCCATAGCCATGTAGTTCATGGCTTCTGCAGCATCGTATGCGGAGAATTTAGTCTTTGCTCCCATTTCACGAGCTTTTTCTTTTAATGCGTTAAAGTCTGCTCCTGTAGCACCTGATACTGCCTTTACCTTAGACATCCCTGAGTCAAAATCTGCCGCAGTCTTTACAGCGACTGCTCCAAGACCTGCAACGGCAAGAGACGCTGGCATAACCTGTTTACCTACAGATTCTATTGACTGACCTGTTGCTTGCCATTTTTCACCAGTTATTGCTATGTTTTGAAGTGTTTGGTTGGTAGTTGCACCCTGTTTTTCTAAGGATTTAACTGCCTGTTCTGTTTCAATTATCTCTCTTTTTAGGGCATCATATTGTTCTTGTGAAATCTTACCCTCAGCAAGTGCCTGTTCTGCTTGCTTTTGTGCCTCTTTTAATGAAGTTAATTTATTTTTTGTTTCTTCTAGAGTTTGTCCTAAAAGCTTATGTTTCTGTGAGATAAGTTCAGTGTTCCCAGGATCAAGTTTAAGAAGTTTGTTGACATCACGCAGCTCAGACTGGGTATGTTTTATTTCGGTACTAATCTGCTTTAAAGCAGCCTGTAATTTGGTCGTATCTCCACCGATTTCTACCGTTATTCCCTTTATTCTATTTGCCAATATATCACCTCCTAAATTTGGGCATCAAAAAAGCACCTCCCTTTTTGATAGGTGCTTTATAAAATATCTTCGTAA